>NZ_JAOWGT010000074.1:0-349141 GCF_030333005.1 Citrobacter sp. Cpo030
GCAACAACGCCCGCACCAACAGTACGGCCGCCTTCACGGATTGCGAAACGCAGACCGTCGTCCATCGCGATCGGGTGGATCAGGGTAACAACCATTTTGATGTTGTCGCCCGGCATTACCATCTCTACGCCTTCCGGCAGTTCGATGGTACCAGTCACGTCAGTAGTACGGAAGTAGAACTGCGGACGGTAGCCTTTGAAGAACGGAGTATGACGGCCGCCTTCGTCTTTGGACAGAATGTACACTTCAGATTCAAACTTGGTGTGCGGCTTGATAGAGCCCGGCTTAGCCAGTACCTGACCACGTTCGATTTCTTCACGCTTGATACCACGCAGCAGAACACCAACGTTCTCACCAGCACGGCCTTCGTCCAGCAGTTTGCGGAACATTTCAACGCCAGTACAGGTAGACTTAGCAGTCTCTTTGATACCAACGATTTCAACTTCTTCACCAACTTTGATGATACCGCGCTCTACACGACCGGTAACAACGGTACCACGACCGGAGATGGAGAATACGTCTTCGATAGGCAGCAGGAACGGCTTGTCAATCGCACGCTCTGGTTCTGGGATGTAAGAATCCAGGAAGCCAGCCAGTTCGATGATTTTCGCTTCCCACTCTGCTTCGCCTTCCAGCGCTTTCAGAGCAGAACCACGAACGATCGGAGTGTCGTCGCCCGGGAAATCGTACTGAGACAGAAGTTCACGAACTTCCATTTCTACCAGTTCCAGCAGCTCTTCGTCATCAACCATGTCGCATTTATTCAGGAACACGATGATGTACGGAACACCTACCTGACGACCCAGCAGGATGTGCTCACGAGTCTGCGGCATCGGGCCGTCAGTCGCAGCAACAACCAGGATCGCGCCGTCCATCTGCGCAGCACCGGTGATCATGTTTTTAACATAGTCGGCGTGGCCCGGGCAGTCTACGTGTGCGTAGTGGCGAGTCGGGGTGTCATATTCAACGTGAGAAGTGTTGATGGTGATACCACGAGCTTTTTCTTCCGGCGCGTTATCGATCTGGTCGAATGCACGAGCAGCACCGCCGTAGGTTTTAGCCAGTACGGTAGTGATTGCAGCGGTCAGGGTAGTTTTACCGTGGTCAACGTGGCCGATGGTGCCGACGTTAACGTGCGGTTTTGTACGTTCAAATTTTTCTTTAGACACGGCTATATTCCTTACTATAGTGCTCTCCCCTATGGAGAGAGCACGGGACTTAGGTTTTAATCCTGTGGATTATTTACCACGGGCTTCAATAACGGCCTGAGCAACGTTGTTCGGCGCATCGTCGTACTTCAGGAACTCCATGGAGTAAGAAGCACGGCCTTTGGTCAGAGAACGCAGCTGGGTTGCATATCCGAACATTTCAGACAGCGGAACTTCAGCATGGATAACAACGCCAGTGACGTTGGATTCCTGACCACGAAGCATACCACGACGGCGGCTCAAGTCACCGATTACGTCACCGGTGTTCTCTTCCGGAGTCTCTACTTCAACCTTCATGATAGGCTCAAGCAGAACTGGTTTCGCTTTCTTAAAGCCATCTTTGAAGGCGATAGAAGCGGCCAGTTTAAACGCCAGCTCAGAGGAGTCAACGTCATGGTAAGAACCGAAGTGCAGACGCACGCCCAGATCAACAACCGGGTAACCAGCCAGCGGGCCAGATTTCAGCTGTTCCTGGATGCCTTTATCAACGGCCGGGATGTATTCGCCAGGAATTACACCACCTTTGATGTCGTTGATGAACTCGTAGCCTTTCGGGTTTGAACCCGGCTCCAGCGGGTACATGTCGATAACAACATGACCGTACTGACCGCGACCACCAGACTGCTTAGCGTGTTTACCTTCGATATCGGTAACTTTCGCGCGAATCGCTTCACGGTAAGCAACCTGAGGTTTACCGACGTTCGCTTCAACGTTGAATTCACGCTTCATACGGTCAACGATGATGTCGAGGTGCAGCTCACCCATACCAGCGATAATGGTCTGGTTAGATTCTTCGTCAGTCCATACGCGGAATGACGGGTCTTCTTTCGCCAGACGGCCCAGAGCCAGACCCATTTTTTCCTGGTCAGCTTTGGTTTTCGGTTCTACCGCGATGGAAATTACCGGCTCAGGGAATTCCATACGTTCCAGAATGATCGGGTGATCCGGGTCACACAGGGTGTCACCAGTGGTCACGTCTTTCAGACCGATTGCAGCAGCGATATCGCCCGCGCGAACTTCTTTGATCTCTTCACGTTTGTTAGCGTGCATCTGTACGATACGGCCGAAACGTTCACGTGCAGTTTTCACGGAGTTCAGGATGGTGTCACCGGAGTTAACCACACCAGAGTACACACGGAAGAAGGTCAGGTTACCCACGAACGGGTCGGTAGCGATTTTGAATGCCAGAGCAGCAAACGGCTCGTCATCGCTAGCATGACGCTCAGCAGGAGTATCTTTACCGTCGTCCAGAATACCGTTGATCGCAGGTACGTCTACTGGGGATGGCAGGTAATCAATTACCGCATCCAGCATCGCCTGAACACCTTTGTTCTTGAACGCAGAACCACAGGTTACCAGGATGATTTCGTTGTTCAGAACGCGCTGACGCAGAGCTTTTTTGATCTCTTCTTCAGTCAGTTCTTCACCACCCAGGTATTTCTCCATCAGCTCTTCTGAAGCTTCTGCAGCGGACTCGATCAGGTTCTGGTGCCATTCTTCAGCCAGTTCCTGCATGTCAGCCGGGATATCTTCATAAGTGAAGGTTACGCCTGCATCTTCTTCGTTCCAGTTGATGGCTTTCATTTTCACCAGGTCAACAACACCGGTGAACGCTTCTTCAGCGCCAATTGCCAGCTGCAGCGGAACAGGGTTCGCGCCCAGACGGGTTTTGATCTGACCAACAACTTTCAGGAAGTTCGCACCCATACGGTCCATTTTGTTAACGAACGCAATGCGCGGAACTTTATATTTGTTTGCCTGACGCCATACGGTTTCAGACTGAGGCTGAACACCACCAACTGCGCAGTAAACCATTACTGCACCATCAAGCACACGCATGGAACGTTCTACTTCGATAGTGAAGTCAACGTGCCCCGGGGTGTCGATGATGTTTACGCGATGCGGTTCATACTGCTTAGCCATACCAGACCAGAATGCAGTAGTCGCTGCGGAGGTGATAGTAATACCACGTTCCTGCTCCTGCTCCATCCAGTCCATGGTGGCTGCGCCGTCATGAACTTCACCGATTTTATGGTTTACACCGGTGTAGAACAGAATACGTTCGGTAGTAGTGGTTTTACCGGCGTCGATGTGCGCACTGATACCGATGTTACGGTAGCGCGCGATGGGTGTTGTACGAGCCATTTGATTCCTCGTTTATCTTTTAGGCGTTCAATTTAAGTAGCCCAAAGCGGGCTGCTTACTAGAAGCGCCCGCCTGGTGACTAAAACTCCGAAGGGATTACCAACGGTAGTGTGCGAACGCCTTGTTGGCTTCTGCCATACGGTGAACGTCTTCACGTTTCTTAACTGCAGTACCTTTGTTTTCTGCAGCATCAGAAAGTTCGTTCGCCAGGCGCAGAGCCATGGATTTATCACCGCGTTTACGAGCAGCTTCAACGATCCAACGCATTGCCAGAGCATTACGACGGACCGGACGGACTTCAACTGGTACCTGATAAGTAGAACCACCAACGCGGCGAGACTTAACTTCGACAGTCGGGCGCACGTTTTCGAGAGCTACTTCGAAAGCTTCCAGTTCGTTTTTACCAGAACGCTGAGCCAGGGTCTCCAGCGCGCTGTATACGATAGTTTCGGCAGTAGATTTTTTACCATCTACCATCAGGATATTTACAAATTTAGCCAGCAGTTCTGATCCGAACTTCGGATCCGGCAGAATTTTACGCTGACCAATGACGCGACGACGTGGCATGGAAATACTCCGTTGTTAATTCAGGATTGTCCAAAACTCTAAGAGTTTAGTTTGACATTAATATAAAACGTTTGGCCTTACTTAACGGAGAACCATTAAGCCTTAGGACGTTTCACGCCATACTTGGAGCGTGATTGCTTACGGTCTTTAACGCCGGAGCAGTCAAGCGCACCACGAACGGTGTGGTAACGAACACCCGGGAGGTCTTTTACACGACCGCCACGGATCAGGATCACGGAGTGCTCCTGCAGGTTGTGACCTTCACCACCGATGTAGGAAGTCACTTCAAAACCGTTAGTCAGACGAACACGGCAAACTTTACGCAGTGCGGAGTTCGGTTTTTTAGGAGTGGTAGTATATACACGAGTACATACGCCACGTTTCTGCGGGCATGCTTCCAGCGCAGGCACGTTGCTTTTTGCAACTTTGCGTGCACGTGGTTTGCGTACCAGCTGGTTAACTGTTGCCATTAAATAGCTCCTGGTTTTAGCTTTTGCTTCGTAAACACGTAATAAAACGACCTCATACAATATGAGGACGCAGAATTTTAGGTCGGTGTCGAAAAGGTGTCAAGAAATATACAACGATCCCACAATTACCAGGACATCTGGCTGGGATGCTTCACCGTAAGTCTGACGAAGTCAGTATAGCTAACCCTGACGACACTGTCTGAAATTTGACCACTCAACCCGCGGGCCTTAATGTCTTCTTCCAGTACATAGACCTTAATGGAGGCATTTTGCAGACTTTCAAGGAAACGGCTGCCTTCAATTGCCGCCGTCACGCCATCCTGGAGCAATAAAAGTTCATCGTCTTTATCTATCAGGCGAAGAAGAGAGGAGAAATCGGTAAGCCACGCGGAGCGATGTAGTGTGTGCAGCATGAGAGTCTCAAAACCTTAAAATGACGTCAAAGTTGCCTAACTCACGGCGTAAATCTTCCGGTTCAAGCGCTGTCGCATCGACCACAAAATTAACCCCCTGCTGAAGGCCCCGCTCGCGTAATGAAGCGGCGCACAACCAACATTGATCGATATCGTACAACCCTAACAGCTTAAAGGTTGCGATATAGTCTCGCGCCAGCACGGCATCCGGTTGTTGTCCCTGGAGGATTTGAAAGACGCCATCGCCGATAAAAAACACGCCGAGGTCTTCCGTTAATGCAGATGTCGCCAGCAATGCATCTAATCCTTCACGGCCTGATGCGCTGCCGTGCGGTACGGTAGAAAAAACAAAAGCAACACGTTTCATCAGAACTGCACCACGCGATCGCAGGTCAGGGATGCCTCAGCCAGCGATCCAAGCCCGCTGAGGTTAAAACCTGGTTGTAAATTAGCCCCTGCCAGCCCCAGCCGCTTTGCCTCAGTTTCATCAACAACGCCGCGACGCAACGCCGCCGCCACGCAGATATTCAGCGTTACACCATGCTGTTGGTTCAGCTGTTGCCAGGCCCGCACCAGATCATATTCATCACTGGCGGGTGAAGTCAGGAAATTGGCGTTATATACACCTTCACGATAGAAAAAGACGCTGCATAACTCATGCCCTTCTTCGAAAAGCGCATGAGCAAATTGCAACGCGCTACTCGCCTGCTGCGTGCCATAAGCAGGCCCTGTCACCATGATGGCAAAACGCATTACTTGTCTTGCCCCTGGAAATCGCCGCTTTTGAACTGACGAATATAGAGGTAGACCGTATGTTTGGAGATGTTCAGCCGATCGGCGACCTGGTTGATGGCATCTTTAATATCGAAGATGCCTTTCTCATACAAATTCAGGACGATCTGGCGGTTCTTCGCATTGTTGGAAACATTGCGATCGGCATTCACTTCTTCGATTGTGAATTCCAGCGTCTGGGTAACCAGATCTTCCACCGAAGACGCGAAGTTGACGGCAGAGCCCACTTCCGGGGTTTCCGGTGGGATAAAGGTATTCATTATCTGCGAGAATGGAACATCAAGGTTCATGTTGATGCACAGCAGACCAATCACGCGATGCTCACGGTTGCGAATGGCAATCGTCACCGACTTCATCAAGACACCGCTTTTCGCACGTGTGAAGTAACACTTCGACACGCTGCTATCCGCACCCGTCATATCATGCAGCATACGCAACGCAAGGTCGGTAATCGGTGAGCCAATTTTACGGCCCGTGTGTTCACCGTTAGCAATGCGGATGGCCGAGCATTTCAAATCCTGCAAAGAGTGCAATACGATTTCACAATGGGAACCAATGAGCATCGCCAACCCGTCCACTACCGCTTCGTAGGATTTGAGGATATCGAAGTCGGTTTGATCGAAAGGACGTTGATCCAGCAAATCTAGCTCACTGGTTTCGTTGGTTAAAAGCGACCTGGACATGAAAAAAAGCACTCCTTTTCAGGAGCCTGTCGTTATGTTGTCAGGGCAGGCTCATCACTATTATAGGGGCATCTAAAGTAATACAGCGCACAAGGCGCTTTCCAGTATTAATTATATCCTGTCGATAATAAAAAACCGCCGCCCTGTGGGCGGCGGTTTCTGTTAGCTTATTTTTTGCTGCTGTCTGCAGCTTTATCTGCCGGTGCAGCATCTGGCTGCGCGTCAGCTTTCGGTGCCGGTTTGATGTCTAACAGTTCAACATCAAAGACCAGCGTAGAGTTGGCCGGAATACCCGGGACGCCCGTTTTGCCGTAAGCCAGATCCGGTGGGATAACCAGCTGGATTTTGCCGCCTTTCTTGATATTTTTCAGGCCTTCAGTCCAGCCAGGGATTACACCGTCAAGACGGAAAGAGAGCGGCTCACCACGGGTATAAGAGTTATCAAACTCTTTACCATCGATCAGCGTACCTTTGTAGTTGACTACCACCGTATCGCTGTCTTTCGGTGCAGCGCCAGTACCTTCTTTCTCTACTTTGTAGACCAGGCCAGTAGAAGAGGTTTTAACGCCTTTCTCTTTAGCAAATTTCTCGCGGTAAACTTTACCTTTGGCTTCGTTGTCAGCCGCGTCTTTTTCCATTTTCGCCTGAGCGGAGCTCTTCACGCGCGCTTCAAACGCCTGCAGAGTTTGTTCGATTTCCTGGTCAGACAGTTTGCTCTTGTCTGCAAACGCATCCTGAACACCAGCGATCAGCTGATCTTTATCCAGTTTGATGCCCAGTTTTTCCTGCTCTTTCAGAGAGTTTTCCATATAACGACCCAGGGACGCGCCCAGCGCGTAAGCGGCTTTTTGGTCGTCATTCTTGAATGCTGCTTTGCTGTCAGCAGTAGCGGCTGGTTTCGCAGCATCAGCAGCGAAGGTGATCGGGGCATGCAGAGCAACAGCCATTGTGGTCGCCAGCAGCGTTACTTTAAACAGTGATTTCATCCATATCTCCAGGGCCGGGGCATCTCACCCCAGGGTTAGCTAACATAAAAATGTACTATAAAGCGTTGCAGAACAAATCAACATACAGGCACGCCCTATTATCACCACTTTTCAGACTCTTTTTGTTTAAATTAGTTTCGTTACCGAAGATTGAGTGCTGTGCAAACAGGCAAAGTTAAGTAGAATTCGCCGCAGTCCGCGATCTGCCGGAGAAAAAAGAAAGAGGTGAATCATGCAGGATACAACAATGGAAACTCGCCTGGCTGAACTGGAAAGTCGCCTGGCATTTCAGGAGATAACCATTGAAGAGCTCAACGTGACGGTGACCGCGCATGAACTGGAAATGGCCAAACTGCGCGACCATCTGCGTCTGCTGACGGAAAAGCTCAAAGCAACGCAGCCGTCCCACATTGCGTCGCAGTCTGAAGAGACCCCGCCGCCACATTATTGAGACGTAAAAAAAGCGGGGATATCCCCGCTTTTTTGTGCCGGATGACGACGTAAACGTCTTATCCGGCCTACGGTAGGCCTGATAAGCGTAGCGCCATCAGGCAATCATACCGATCAGTGGCAACCGCAGCCGCCGCCGTTACCTTTACCGCCACCGCCGCAGCA
Organism: Citrobacter sp. Cpo030; assembly: GCF_030333005.1. Lineage (NCBI taxonomy): Bacteria > Pseudomonadati > Pseudomonadota > Gammaproteobacteria > Enterobacterales > Enterobacteriaceae > Citrobacter > Citrobacter sp. Cpo030. The sequence continues at coordinate 7,880 of NZ_JAOWGT010000074.1, forward strand.
GCCTTCGCCACCGTGCTCGTGACCATGGTCGTGACCGTGGCCGTGACCACCGCAGCAACCGTCATGACCGTGGTCATGATCGTGGTCGTGACCGTGCGCACCGTGAACGTGGCCGTGAGCCAGTTCTTCTTCGGTCGCTTCGCGGATAGCAACAACTTCTACGTTGAATTTCAGATTCTGGCCAGCCAGCATGTGGTTACCATCAACCACAACGTGGTCGTCTTCCACTTCGGTAATTTCTACCGGTACTGGACCCTGGTCAGTTTCAGCCAGGAAACGCATGCCAACCTGCAGTTCGTCAACGCCCATGAAGACGTCTTTAGGAACGCGCTGCACCAGGTTTTCGTCGTACTGACCGTATGCGTCGTTTGCGCCAACAGCAACATCGAATTTGTCGCCAACTTCATGACCGTCCAGCGCTGTTTCCAGGCCAGAAATCAGGGAACCGTGACCATGCAGGTAGTCCAGCGGTGCACTCACCGGAGACTCATCAACCAACACACCGTCTTCTGTACGTACCTGATAGGCCAGGCTGACCACCAGGTCCTTTGCTACTTTCATGATATCTCCTGAGCATGGAAAGAATAGTGGCGCAGATTGTAGCGGAATTCTGCACCCGTGTACCCTCTAGCTTAAAAAAAGCTGCGCCATATCGCTAGTCCGGATGAAAAATCCCGATCACTTGCTCTTCTTTGCGAACGTGCTCGCGCGCCTCTTTATCTGCTTCCCGCATCTGATGACCGCACTTAACACACTCAACAATATTGATATTATTTTCGCGCCACATCGCCAGCGTATCCTGCGACTGGCAGGACGGACATTTTGCACCTGCGATAAAACGTTTACGAATTGCCATGGTTATCCTCTACTCAAATTCATCCCAGCCGTCCAGCTGACGTCGCTCTTGCTGCATCTCTCGTTGGAAAATTTCCTCCAGCTCGCGCCGGGCTTCCCTGGCTCGAGAGATTTGTACCGTATCCGTATGCATGGGGATCAGTTCCCGCAGCATGCGCATATCCAGCCGCCGAAAATGCAGCTGAGCGCGCTGAGCCTGGTGCGGATGCATTCCCAGTGTAACCAGCGTTTTACGCCCCAACTCCAGCGCACTGGAGAACGTTTCGCGGGAAAACTGCGTCACACCAGCCTGTAATAACTCATGTGCCTCTACACGTCCGCGCGCTCGCGCAAGAATATGCAAATGCGGAAAATACTGTTGGCACAGTTCCACCAGTTTCATGGTGTCTTCAGGCTCATTACACGTAATAACAATAGATTGCGCCGCCTCTGCCCCTGCGGAGCGCAACAGTTCCACCTGCGTGGCATCACCGTAATAAACCTTATAGCCATATTTACGCATCAGATTCACCGCGCTGATATCCCGCTCCAGAACGGTAATGCGCATTTTATTGGCCATCAAAAGGCGACCAATAACCTGACCAAAACGCCCAAACCCCACCACAATCACCTGCGGTTTATCATCTTCCACCCAGGGTTTTTCATCTTCCTCATCCGTGCCGTTAAACTGGCGGGAGAGCCATTTATCAATCAGCTTCATCACCAGCGGTGTGGTCATCATCGACAGCGTGACGGTCACCAGCAGCAACGCCATTTGGTCGCCCTGAAACAGCCGTTGCGAGGATGCCGTTGAAAACAGCACGAAAGCGAATTCACCACCCTGACTTAAAACCCCGGCAAATTGCATCCGTTCAGAGCTTCTCATGCCGTTAAGACGCGCCAGCACATACAGCACCAGCATTTTTACGACCACCAGCACTATCACGCTCGCTGCCACCCACAGAATATGGGTGTAGAGCACGCCGAGGTTGAGCGACATGCCAACGGAGATAAAAAACAGCCCGAGCAACAGGCCTTTAAACGGTTCGATTGCCGTTTCCAGCTCATGTCGGTATTCGCTTTCCGCCAGCAGCACGCCCGCGATAAACGTTCCCAGCGCCATTGACAGCCCCAGCGCATCCATAAATAGAGCAGAACCCAGCACCAACAGCAGCGTGGCAGCGGTGAACACTTCCCGCACGCCAGAATCCGCAATAAAGCGGAAAACCGGACGCAGCAAATAGCGACCGCCAATCAGCATGCCGGCAAAGGCCAGCACCTTCATTCCCACTTTGATCCAGTCAAAATGTTCGTCAGCAGAACCCGCCAGCAGCGGAACCAGTGCCAGCGCGGGGATCACCGCCAGATCCTGAAACAGCAGTACCGAAAAACCCAGTTGTCCGGATTCACTGCGGTTCATGCCTTTTTCGCGCATCAACTGTAGCGCCATAGCGGTCGATGACATCGCCAGACCAATGCCGCCAACCACTGCCGCCTGCCAGGAGAACGCAGTGAGCATCAATAATCCGGCCAGCACCACCGCGCTCAGCATCACCTGCGCGGCACCGACGCCAAAAATTGAACGCCGCAGTTGCCACAGTTTGGCGGGATTAAGTTCCAGCCCAATGATGAACATCAGAAAGACTACGCCCAGCTCGGAGAAGTGCAGAATTTCATCCACATCGCTGATGAATCCTAATCCCCACGGGCCGATAGCAATACCCGCCAGCAAGTAACCCAGCACAGGACCGATACCCAGCTTTGAGGCCAGGGGAACTGCAGCCACCGCCGCGAAGAGGAACAACACTCCCGCTGTCAATAAATCAGAACCTTCCATTAGCGGCCTCCCACAGGGATTGGATTCGCCAGCCAGTCACCATACGCTTTCGCATGGCTGTCCAGCTCCTGCTTCGTTTGCCGTCTGGCCCAGTAAACGATAATTGGGCTCATCCAGTGCATGCGGCACATACCGGCCGTTAGCTCGAAAGGACGCAGCACATCGCTCATTGGATAACGGTTTAGCGCGTCATAGCGGTAGGCACTTTCCGGTTCTCCGGTAGTGATAACGCTACGCCAGTACTTTCCCGCCAGTTGATTCCCTCCGGGACCGCTGGCAAATCCGCGGCTCAGTACGCGGTCAAGCCATTCCTTTAACAGCGCCGGACAGCTATAGGTATAGAGTGGGTGCTGAAAAACAATCACATCATGCTCACGCAGCAGCGCCTGTTCATGCGGAATATCGATAAAAAAATCAGGATAGTGCGCGTAAAGGTCGTGCACGGTAACATTGCTGAGCTGCATGGCCGGTTTAAGCAGAACACGGTTCGCGACCGAGTCCTGAGATTCCGGATGGGCATACAGCAGCAAGACTTTCGCTGGCTGGAACATCATCCCCCTCCCGGTTTTGTCTTTTGTCTATTTTCGACGTTTTGGGCTACCATTGCGCCTCGGTGCGGCAAACGGCCCGCACATTACATTATCATAATGATAAATTAACATAGTCTGAACATACGGCGCCTTATGATTGTTTTCTCATCGTTACAAATTCGTCGCGGCGTGCGCGTCTTGCTGGACAATGCCACGGCCACCATTAATCCAGGGCAGAAGGTTGGCCTGGTGGGTAAAAATGGCTGCGGTAAATCTACCCTGCTGGCATTGCTGAAGAATGAACTCAGCGCCGACGCTGGAGGATTTACCTATCCGGGAAACTGGCAGCTTGCGTGGGTGAATCAGGAAACGCCAGCATTGCCGCAGCCCGCGCTGGAGTATGTGATTGACGGCGACCGCGAGTATCGTCAACTGGAAGCGCAGTTGAACGACGCTAACGAACGTAACGATGGACATGCCATTGCCACTGTCCATGGCAAGCTGGATGCCATCGACGCCTGGACTGTGCGCTCACGCGCCGCCAGCCTGCTGCATGGCCTCGGCTTCACCAACGAACAGCTTGAGCGCCCGGTCAGCGACTTCTCCGGTGGCTGGCGTATGCGTCTCAACCTGGCCCAGGCGCTGATTTGCCGTTCAGACCTACTGCTGCTCGATGAACCCACCAACCACCTCGATCTCGACGCGGTGATCTGGCTGGAAAGATGGCTGAAAAGCTATCAGGGTACGCTGATTTTGATCTCCCACGATCGCGACTTCCTCGATCCGGTTGTAGATAAAATTATTCATATCGAACAGCAAACCATGTTCGAGTACACCGGCAACTACAGCGCGTTTGAAATCCAGCGTGCGACGCGCCTCGCACAGCAACAGGCAATGTACGAAAGCCAGCAGGAGCGCGTGGCGCATCTGCAAAGCTATATCGATCGTTTCCGCGCTAAAGCAACGAAAGCGAAGCAGGCACAGAGCCGTATCAAAATGCTGGAACGCATGGAGCTGATTGCCCCAGCGCACGTGGACAACCCGTTCCACTTCAGCTTCCGTGAGCCGGAAAGCCTGCCAAACCCGCTGCTGAAGATGGAAAAGGTCAGCGCTGGCTACGGCGATCGCGTCATTCTCGATTCGATCAAACTGAATCTGGTGCCGGGTTCCCGCATCGGCCTGCTCGGTCGCAACGGCGCGGGTAAATCGACGCTGATTAAGCTGCTGGCCGGCGAACTGGCCCCTATCAGCGGCGAGATTGGCCTGGCGAAAGGCATCAAGCTGGGGTACTTCGCGCAGCACCAGCTGGAGTTTTTACGCGCCGATGAATCACCCATTCAGCATCTGGCACGCATGGCACCGCAGGAGTTGGAACAGAAACTGCGTGACTACCTGGGTGGATTCGGCTTCCAGGGCGATAAAGTCAGCGAAGAGACACGCCGCTTCTCCGGTGGCGAAAAAGCGCGTCTGGTGCTGGCGTTGATCGTCTGGCAGCGCCCTAACCTACTGCTGCTCGATGAACCGACCAACCACCTGGACCTGGATATGCGCCAGGCGCTGACCGAGGCGCTGATCGATTTTGAAGGCGCGCTGGTTGTCGTCTCGCACGACCGTCACCTGATCCGCTCCACCACCGACGACCTCTATCTGGTACACGACAAGAAAGTCGAGCCGTTTGATGGCGATCTGGAGGATTATCAGCAGTGGCTGAGCGATGTCCAGAAACAGGAAAACCAGGGCGACGAACCGGCGAAAGAGAGCGTTAACAGCGCCCAGGCGCGTAAAGACCAGAAGCGCCGCGAAGCGGAACTGCGCTCCCTGACGCAGCCGCTGCGTAAAGAGATTACCCGTCTGGAAAAAGAGATGGAGAAACTGCACGCACAGCTGGCGCAGGCGGAAGAAAAACTCGGCGACAGCGAACTGTACGACCAAAGTCGCAAAGCCGAACTTACCGCCTGTTTGCAGCAGCAGGCCAGTGCGAAATCCGGGCTGGAAGAGTGTGAAATGGCCTGGCTGGAGGCTCAGGAGCAGCTTGAGCAAATGCTCGCCGAGTAGTCATGATTGCCGGAGAAGGCGAAGCTGCCATCCGGCGCCAGAGCCGAAAATGCCTGATGAGGACGCTCGCGCGTCTTATCAGGCCTACGTTTCGTTGACGTAGTTGTGACCCAATCTCGCGTAACCTGCTGACTGACTAGCGACAAAATCACATATTGGCTAACCCGCACGCGCTGTGCGCGGTATAGTTACTCTTTCCGATTATTAATTGCTCCGGTGTTATGGTTGAAATCACGTCCACAGAAATGACCCCACCTACCGACGATTCGCGAGAATTCCGCCCGATGCGCGGTATCAGTAACCGCCATCTGCAGACGATGCTGCCGCGTTTAATTCGCCGCAAGGTGAAGTTCGACGCCCACTGGCAGCGTCTGGAATTGCCCGACGGTGATTTCGTCGATCTGGCGTGGAGCGAAGATCCGCAACAGGCGAAACACAAACCGCGCCTGGTGGTTTTTCACGGTCTGGAAGGCAGTCTAAACAGCCCCTACGCACATGGCCTGATTGAAGCAGCACAAAAGCGCGGCTGGCTGGGCGTGGTAATGCATTTTCGCGGCTGCAGCGGCGAACCCAATCGTCTGAACCGCATTTATCACTCGGGCGAAACAGAAGATGGCACCTGGTTTTTACACTGGCTGGAGCGTGAGTTCGGTCGCGTACCGACCGCGGCGGTAGGTTATTCACTCGGTGGAAACATGCTGGCTTGCCTGCTGGCAAAAGAAGGCAACGATATTCCGATAGATGCGGCGGTTATCGTTTCTGCACCTTTCGTGCTCGAAGCCTGTAGCTACCATATGGACAAGGGCTTCTCCCGGGTCTACCAGCGCTACCTGCTCAATCTGTTGAAAGCCAATGCCTCACGTAAGCTTGAAGCTTATCCAGGTTCGCTGCCGGTGAGTCTGGCCCAGTTGAAATCTTTACGCCGCATTCGCGATTTTGACGATCTAATCACCGCCAAAATCCACGGTTTCGCCGATGCTATAGACTATTACCGCCAGTGCAGCGCCATGCCGTTGCTCAATCGGATCGCCAAACCAACGCTGATTATCCATGCGAAAGACGATCCGTTTATGGATCATCATGTGATCCCGAAACCGGAAAATCTGCCCTCACAGGTGGAGTACCAGCTTACTGAACACGGCGGCCACGTTGGATTTATAGGTGGCACGGTGCGCCGTCCTGAGATGTGGCTGGAATCAAGAATTCCGGACTGGCTGACAACGTATCTGGAGGCATCATCATGATTATCCCATGGCAAGATATCTCCCCGGACGCGCTGGACAATTTGATTGAAAGCTTTGTCTTGCGCGAAGGCACCGATTATGGTGAACATGAACGCTCGCTCGAACAAAAAGTCGCCGACGTCAAACGCCAACTACAATCAGGTGAAGCCGTGCTGGTGTGGTCCGAACTGCATGAAACGGTCAACATTATGCCGAGGAAGCAGATTCACGAGTAATCCGTAGCCGCCGGCCGACTTTACTATAATTACAACCATTTCATGGAGTTGTTATGTCTGCCAAACATCCGGTGATTGCGGTAACAGGATCCAGCGGCGCGGGGACCACTACCACCAGCCTCGCGTTTCGTAAAATTTTCGCGCAGTTAAATCTGCGCGCCGCCGAGGTGGAAGGTGACAGTTTTCATCGCTATACCCGTCCGGAAATGGATATGGCGATTCGCAAAGCACGCGATGCCGGACGGCATATCAGCTATTTTGGCCCCGAAGCTAATGACTTCGGCTTGCTGGAACAAACCTTCATCGAATACGGTCAGACGGGCAAAGGCCAGTCGCGAAAATATCTGCACACTTACGATGAGGCCGTACCATGGAACCAGGTTCCGGGGACATTCACGCCCTGGCAGCCGCTGCCTGAACCGACGGATGTACTGTTCTACGAAGGGCTGCACGGTGGTGTCGTCACCCCGCAGCAAAACGTGGCCCGGCATGTCGATCTGCTGGTTGGCGTGGTACCTATTGTAAACCTGGAATGGATCCAGAAGCTGACTCGCGATACCAGCGAGCGTGGCCATTCGCGTGAAGCGGTGATGGACTCGGTGGTGCGCTCAATGGACGATTACATCAATTACATCACGCCGCAGTTTTCCCGGACGCATATTAACTTCCAGCGCGTACCGACCGTCGATACCTCTAATCCCTTTGCCGCTAAGAGTATTCCGTCACTGGATGAAAGCTTTGTCGTGATTCATTTTCGTAACCTGGAAGGGATCGACTTCCCGTGGTTACTGGCCATGCTGCAGGGCTCATTCATTTCCCATATCAATACGTTAGTCGTACCGGGTGGCAAAATGGGTCTGGCGATGGAATTGATTATGCTGCCGCTGGTGCAGCGACTGATGGAAGGTAAGAAGATAGAGTGAGGTGTGGAAAGTGCCCGATGACGCTTCGCTTATCGGGCCTACGAATCAACATCATCCTGTAGGCCGGATAAGGCAACGCCGCCATCCGGCATCAGAGATTACGCAGCAACCACTTCATAGGAATGGGTAATATTCACTGCCTTTTCCAGCATCAACGCTACGGAGCAGTATTTTTCCGCTGAAAGATCGACGGCGCGGGAGACAGACGCATCTTTCAGATCGTTACCCGTTACGATGAAATGCAGGTTGATGTGGGTAAACAGGCGCGGCGCTTCATCACGACGCTCTGAAGTCAGTTTCACTTCGCAGTTGGTCACATCCTGACGACCCTTTTGCAGGATCGATACCACATCAATCGCGCTACAACCGCCAGCAGCCATTAATACCATTTCCATCGGGCTCGGCGCTTTATCACCGGAGTTACCGTCCATCAAAATTTGGTGACCAGAGGCGGACTCACCGAGGAAGGTTAACCCCTCAACCCACTTTACACGCGCTTGCATATTTCGTAACTCCAATGTTTCAATTTTCCTGACAGATTACGCGCACATAACAATTCTCGCAACGGAAGGCGACCTGCGTCATGCTGAAGCGAGACACCAGGAGACACACGGCGAAAGCTATGCTAAAACAGACGGGATGCTACAGTAATACATTGACGTACTGCATGTATGCAGAGGACATCACATTACAGGCTGCAGTATATTTTTGACAGCCCCTTTCCCAGGTAGCGGGAAGCATATTTTTGCAAACCCAGAGGCAGCGTCGTTTTCTGGCTCTGGAGACAGCTTATAACAGAGGATAACCGCGCATGGTGCTTGGCAAACCGCAAACAGACCCGACTCTCGAATGGTTCTTGTCTCATTGCCATATTCATAAGTACCCATCGAAGAGCACGCTGATTCACCAGGGTGAAAAAGCGGAAACGTTGTATTACATCGTTAAAGGCTCCGTGGCAGTGCTGATCAAAGATGAAGAAGGGAAAGAAATGATCCTTTCTTATCTGAATCAGGGCGATTTTATTGGTGAATTAGGCCTCTTCGAAGAAGGTCAGGAACGTAGCGCCTGGGTACGTGCCAAAACCGCATGTGAAGTCGCTGAAATTTCCTACAAAAAATTTCGCCAATTAATCCAGGTCAACCCGGATATTCTGATGCGCCTGTCTTCTCAGATGGCTCGTCGTCTGCAGGTCACGTCTGAAAAAGTGGGCAACCTTGCCTTCCTCGACGTAACCGGTCGTATCGCGCAGACTCTGCTGAATCTGGCGAAACAGCCTGATGCGATGACCCACCCGGACGGCATGCAGATTAAAATTACCCGTCAGGAAATCGGCCAGATCGTTGGCTGCTCCCGTGAGACCGTCGGTCGTATTCTGAAGATGCTGGAAGATCAGAACCTGATCTCCGCACACGGTAAGACCATCGTCGTCTACGGCACGCGTTAACCCCATCGAAGTGGCGCGTTACCCAGTAATGCGCCACTTTTGTTTACTCCGATGTGGCGAAGACTGATATACCACCCAGAGATCAACTACGCACTACGACAAACGCTGGTGCTATGTTTACCTGTGGCTGTTGGTCTGATCATCGGTCAGCTTCATTTGGGGCTTCTCTTTTCCCTCGTCCCTGCCTGCTGCAACATTGCCGGTCTTGATACTCCGCACAAGCGCTTTTTCAAACGCTTAGTCATTGGTGCATCGCTGTTTGCCGGGTGCAGTTTGATCATGCAGTTACTGCTTGCGCAAACTATACCGTTACCATTGATCCTCACCGGCCTGACGCTGATTCTTGGCGTAACCGCCGAGCTAAGCCCTTTGCATGCGCGATTACTGCCAGCCTCGCTTATCGCGGCGATTTTCACGCTCAGCCTGGCCGGGAATATGCCCGTCTGGGAGCCACTGCTGATCTACGCGCTGGGCACGTTATGGTACGGCCTGTTCAACTGGTTCTGGTTCTGGATGTGGCGCGAGCAACCGCTCCGCGAATCGCTCAGCTTGCTGTACCGTGAATTAGCCGATTACTGTGAAGCCAAGTACAGCATGCTGACCCAGCATGCCGACCCAGAAAAAGCGCTGCCTCCCCTGCTGGTTCGCCAACAAAAGGCAGTGGATCTGATTACCCAGTGCTATCAGCAAATGCATATGCTGTCGGCGCATCACAACAACGAATACAAACGCCTGCTGCGTGCCTTTCAGGAGGCGCTGGATTTACAGGAACATATTTCCGTTAGCCTCCACCAGCCGGAAGAAGTGCAAAAACTGGTTGAGCGTAGCCACGCCGAACAGGTGATTCGCTGGAACGCGCGAACCGTCGCCGAACGCCTTCGGGTACTGGCCGATGATATTTTGTATCACCGCTTGCCAACCCGTTTCTCGATGGAAAAGCAGATTGGCACGCTGGAGAAAATCGCCAGGCAGCATCCGGACAATCCGGTGGGGCAATTTTGCTACTGGCACTTCAGCCGTATTGCCCGCGTGCTACGGACCCAGCGCCCGCTGTATGCCCGTGACTTAATGGCTGACAAGCAGCGTCGGTTGCCGCTGATCCCTGCCCTGAAAAACTACCTGTCGTTGAAATCCCCGGCGCTGCGCAATGCCGGACGCATCAGCGTTATGTTGAGTATCGCCAGCCTGATGGGCAGCGCCTTACACCTGCCAAAGCCTTACTGGATTTTGATGACAGTCCTGTTTGTTACGCAAAATGGCTACGGGGCGACCCGGGTGCGCATCTTACACCGTTCCGTAGGTACGCTCGTTGGACTGGTCATTGCCGGCGTCACGTTGCACTTTCATATTCCCGAAGGTTTCACGCTGGCGGCCATGCTGCTGATAACCCTGGTAAGCTATCTGATCATCCGTAAAAACTACGGCTGGGCTACCGTCGGTTTTACGGTCACGGCGGTATATACCCTGCAACTGCTGACGCTGAACGGGGAACAGTTTATCGTGCCACGGTTTGTCGATACGGTCATTGGCTGCTTAATCGCCTTTGGCGGCACGCTCTGGCTGTGGCCACAGTGGCAGAGCGGTCTGCTGCGTAAGAACGCCCACGATGCGTTAGAAGCCGACCAGGAGGCTATTCGCCTGATTCTCAGCAACGACCCGCAGGCTACACCGCTGGCGTATCAACGTATGCGGGTCAACCAGACGCAAAACACACTGTTCAACTCGCTGAACCAGGCAATGCAGGAGCCAGGATTTAACTCGCACTACCTGGCTGACATGAAACTGTGGGTCACGCACAGCCAGTTCATCGTCGAACACATCAACGCGATGACCACGCTGGCAAGGGAACATACGATGCTGACGCCGGATTTGGCGCAGCGGTATCTGGAGTCCTGTGAAATTGCGCTCCAGCGCTGTCAGCAGCGGCTGGAATATGATGGGCCGGGAAGCTCGGGAGATGTGAATATTCTCGAAGCGCCAGAGATGCTGTCCCATGGTCCGTTAAGCACCCTTGAGCAGCATCTGCAGCGGGTTCTTGGGCACCTGAACACCATGCATACCATTTCGTCGGTAGCATGGCGTCAGCGACCGCACCACGGGATCTGGCTGAGCCGCCGACTGCGGGATATGAAGGGTTAAGCTCGACTGCCGGATGCGCTACGCTTATCCGGCCTACGAATCACAGCTTACCCTGTACGCCATCCGGCAATCAGCCCACCACTTTCGCTACCGCCTGCGCGAAGCGCTGCATCCCTTCATCGATATCCTCCTGCTCCACCACCAGCGACGGCGCGAAACGCATCACGTCCGGCCCGGCGTTCAGTACCATCACGCCTTCGTGCGCGGCGGCATAGAGGAAATCGCGCGCCCGGCCTTTAAACTGCGGCTTCAACTCGGCGCCAATTAGCAGCCCCATCCCGCGAATATCGCTGAAAATGTCGAACTGTTGATCAATCTTGCGCAAATGCTGGACAAACGCCTGACGCCGGGCCTGAATGCCTCCCAGCACTTCCGGCGTGTTGATGATATCAAACGCTGCCCCCGCTACCGCGCAGGCCAGCGGGTTACCGCCGTAAGTGGAGCCGTGCGAACCCACGTGGAACGCGGAGGCAATCTCTTGAGTGGTCAACACCGCGCTCACCGGGAAACCGCCACCGAGCGCCTTCGCGCTGGTGAGGATATCCGGCGTCACGCCGTAGTGCATATAGGCAAACAAATCGCCGGTACGCCCCATCCCGCTCTGCACTTCATCAAATACCAACAGCGCCTGGTGCTGGTCACAAAGTTCACGCAAACCTTGCAGGAATTCCGGCGTTGCCGCAGTGACGCCGCCCTCTCCCTGAATAGGCTCAACCACCAGCGCGCAGGTGTGATCGTCCATCACCGCTTTGACCGCATGCAGATCGTTAAACGGGACATGGATGATATCCGCCGGTTTTGGCCCAAAGCCGTCGGAGTATTTCGGCTGCCCGCCAACGGATACGGTAAACAGCGAACGGCCGTGAAACGCATTATGGAAGGCAATGATTTTGGTTTTGAACGGGCTATGACGCACGCAGGCATAGTGGCGCGCCAGCTTAAAGGCGGTTTCGTTGGCTTCAGTACCGGAGTTCATGAACAGCACGCGCTCGGCAAAGGTCGCATCAATAATTTTACGGCCTAAGCGCAACGCCGGTTCGTTGGTAAAAACGTTGCTGGTATGCCACAGGGTTTCGCCCTGAGTTTTTAACGCCTCAACCAATGCCGGATGGCAATGCCCTAACGCGGTCACTGCAATGCCGCCCGCGAAATCAACATACTCTTTGCCCTGTTGATCCCACACTCGACTCCCTTTTCCTTTTACCGGGATAAACTCAGCCGGTGCATAAATCGGCAGAATCACTTCATCGAATGTCGCGCGCGTAATTGCAGTTTGTTCAGTTGCCATGTCATTACCACCCTGTTAAGCAGAAACGCCAGTGAAATTACAATCACAAAATATGAATAAAAAATCACTGAATAGCAACTACAAATCAGCGATTGAGGAAATTAGCCAGTAGCTGATGCCCCTGTTCGCTGAGAATACTCTCCGGGTGAAACTGTACCCCTTCCATATCCCACTCGCGGTGACGAATGCCCATTATCTCCTGCGTTTCACTCCAGGCTGTTACCTCAAAGCACTCGGGAAGCGTCTCAGGGGCAACCACCAGAGAGTGGTAGCGCGTCACCGTTAATGGGTTAGCGAGTCCCTGAAAAACACCCTGCCCGGTATGGGTAATCGGCGAGGTTTTACCGTGCATCACTTTAGCCGCCCGAACTACGTTCGCGCCAAAGGCCTGCGCCATCGCCTGGTGACCAAGACAAACACCCAACAAGGGAAGCTTACCGGCGAAATGACGAATAACGTCCAGTGAGATACCGGCGTCATCCGGCGTGCATGGCCCAGGGGAAATCACGATTTTTTGCGGGTTCAGCGCATCGATTTGCGCCAGCGTCAGATCGTCGTTGCGCCGGACAAGGACATCAGCGCCCAGTTCGCAGAAGTATTGGTACAGGTTCCAGGTAAAAGAATCATAGTTATCAATAAGCAGGATCATGGCGGCTCCGGTACATAAGAACCGCGCTATTCTACTCAGTTTCCGGGGCTTCGCTTACCACTTTACGAAATATCGCCCGCAATGCAGACAGGTCACCCATCGCCCCGCTCTGATTAGCCTGATTCCACTCTTCAACCGGAATGCCATCCCAGCTCAGCATATACCCGGCATGAATCGCTAACTGTTCGAAGAAAATACGCTGCGCCAGGCCACTGCCAATGCGAAACGGATGCAGCACATTGATTTCGCAATAATAGTGCGCAAGACGATCGACAAACTTGTCTTCCGGCAATCCCACCAGCCAGGACTCATCTTCCAGGTCCTGCATCAGCGCATTGCCCTCTTTCTCGATATAGGCGAAATGGCAAAAGCGAGTATCGCCCTGGTAAATATCGACTTCGCGCAGGAGTCCCGCCCAGTCAAAAATATCCCGATACAGCTGGCGATGAATGGCGCACAGGTGCGGTAAGCCCCGTTTAAGCGGCCCCAATTCGATAGTCGCCGCACGCAGCGCTGTCAGTTCATAAGCCGCCTGCGCTAAACGCTGCGCCTGATGAATCCCCAGACGGTTACGCATGACATTCAGGCCCGGATATAAATACGGGTCGCGACCATCACCGAATTTATCGCTCATAGTGCCTCCTCAGCTCTTCAAGACGCGCCAGAGCGTCTTCAGCACTCAGAGTAACCCGCGGAATATCTACGCCTTCCAGCCGTCGGCTGGCCTGGAAATTGGCGTTTCGCCGTTGTTCCCACAGCCTGGACTTTTGTTTATCGGTGAGTTTTTTCACGTGACCTCCCTGAATGAGCCGACACTTGCCACAAGTATAAGCAGCAATTTAGGGTTACGCAGAGAGAGGGGTGAACGCGGGCAAGAACTACCCGCGCAAGATACGATTACGGCAGGACTTTAGCAGAAAGGATAACAATCGGTTTTGACGGGACATTCTGGTATGGACCGACATCATGGGTCTGTACCTGAGAGATCTTATCCGCGACATCCATACCTTTCACAACTTTACCAAAAACAGCGTAGCCAAAGTCGCGCTGGCCGTGATCGAGAAAAGCGTTATCTGCAATGTTGATAAAGAACTGGCTGGTCGCGCTGTCTTTATCCGCTGTACGCGCCATAGCAATCGTGCCGCGAGTGTTACGCAGTCCGTTATCGGCTTCATTCTTGATTGGCGGATTAGGTTTCTTCTGCTGCATCTGCTCGGTAAAACCGCCGCTCTGCACCATGAAGCCTGGGATCACACGGTGGAACGTGGTGTTGTTATAGAAACCACTGTTGACATAATCGACAAAGTTTTGCACTGAAACCGGGGCTTTCTGACTGTTCAGCTCCAGCTCAATGTTACCGGCAGAGGTTGTCAGCAGAACATGCGGGTCACCTTTTGCTGCCAGTGCTGCGGGAGAGAGAGCAGAAAGAGCGAGAACAGCTGCAACAGCCGCCAGAGTCGATTTGAGCATGAGAATTCCTTAACAAGAGCAGAAATGAAGCAAGTGAATTGATTCTAAAGAGCCTTCAAGGACAAGGCCATCCCTTTACTTAATTTTACGTACCTGAAACAAATGTAACCTCATGGCTGCAAGTATCAATGTGATCAAGATCACACAGAAAAATGTAACGCACCAAGTTATTACCAATAAATATTTAAATACGTCACTAAAGCGCCTAAAATCTGCCCGCTCACGGCGCAGTCAATGCGCCTTACACTTCTATACAGGCCAGTCATGACTAACAGCAATCGCATCAAGCTCACATGGATTAGCTTTCTCTCCTACGCCCTGACAGGTGCGTTGGTAATTGTCACCGGGATGGTGATGGGAAACATCGCAGATTACTTCCATTTGCCCGTTTCCAGCATGAGTAACACCTTCACCTTCCTGAATGCCGGCATTCTGATCTCTATCTTTCTGAATGCATGGTTAATGGAAATCGTGCCACTGAAAACCCAGTTGCGCTTCGGCTTTATCCTGATGGTACTGGCCGTTGCCGGACTGATGTTCAGCCATAGCCTGGCCTTGTTCTCCGCCGCCATGTTTGTATTGGGTCTGGTGAGCGGTATTACCATGTCGATTGGTACGTTCCTGGTAACTCAAATGTACGAAGGTCGCCAGCGCGGTTCCCGCCTGCTGTTTACTGACTCTTTCTTCAGCATGGCCGGCATGATTTTCCCGATGGTTGCCGCGTTCTTGTTAGCGCGCAGCATCGAATGGTATTGGGTCTATGCCTGCATCGGCCTCGTATACGTCGCCATTTTCCTGCTGACCTTCGGTTGTGAATTCCCGGCACTGGGTAAACACGCTCAGCAGTCAGACGCGCCGGTAGTAAAAGAAAAATGGGGGATTGGCGTGCTGTTTCTGGCGATCGCTGCACTGTGCTACATCCTCGGTCAGTTGGGTTTTATCTCCTGGGTCCCGGAGTACGCCAAAAGTCTGGGCATGAGCCTGAACGATGCGGGTAAACTGGTCAGCGACTTCTGGATGTCTTACATGGTTGGCATGTGGGCGTTTAGCTTCATTCTGCGTTTCTTCGATTTGCAGCGCATCCTGACCGTACTGGCGGGTCTGGCCACCGTGCTGATGTATCTGTTTATCACCGGTACGCCAGAGCATATGCCGTGGTTTATTATGACGCTGGGCTTCTTCTCCAGCGCGATTTATACCACCATCATTACCCTTGGCTCCCAGCAGACGAAGGTCGCCTCACCCAAACTGGTTAACTTCGTTCTGACCTGCGGCACCATCGGCACTATGCTCACTTTCGTCGTCACCGGCCCTATCGTGGCACACAGCGGCCCGCAGGCGGCATTGCAAACGGCTAACGGCTTGTATGCGGTTGTATTCGTGATGTGCTTTATTCTTGGATTCGTCACGCGTCATCGCCAGCATAACGCCCCAGCAGCGCATTAATCTCACTGCCGGATGGTATCCACATCATCCGGCATATTTTCTCCTCCTCTCTTCTTTCACTGGTCATGTAGGCCAATTCCTACAAAAACCCCTTAATTTGTACGCTATTTATACAAACACGAAAACCCAAATAATTCCGTCACTTATAAAAATGCTGACAAATCAGTTATATACCTCTTAAGGAGTATATAAGGGCGAATTTGATTTGCATCAATAAGCGCGGTTGCTGAATCGTTAAGGTAGGCAGTAATAGAAAAGAAATCGAGGCAAAAATGAGCAAAGTCAGACTCGCTATTATCGGTAATGGTATGGTCGGCCATCGCTTTATTGAGGATCTTCTTGATAAATCCGACGCTGCCAATTTTGATATTACCGTCTTCTGTGAAGAACCCCGCAAAGCGTACGACCGCGTACACCTGTCTTCCTACTTCTCCCACCACACCGCTGAAGAGCTTTCTCTGGTGCGTGAAGGATTCTACGAGAAGCACGGCGTTAAGGTGTTAGTGGGCGAGCGCGCAATTACCATTAACCGCCAGGAGAAGGTGATCCACTCCAGCGCAGGTCGTACGGTTTACTACGATAAGCTGATCATGGCGACGGGCTCTTACCCGTGGATCCCACCGATTAAAGGTTCGGAAACCCAGGACTGCTTCGTTTACCGCACCATCGAAGACCTCAACGCCATTGAGTCTTGCGCACGCCGCAGCAAACGCGGTGCCGTGGTCGGCGGTGGTCTGCTGGGCCTGGAAGCCGCCGGTGCGCTGAAAAGCCTCGGCGTTGAAACCCACGTGATTGAATTCGCCCCAATGCTGATGGCTGAACAGCTGGATCATATGGGTGGCGAGCAGTTACGTCGCAAAATTGAAAGCATGGGCGTGCGTGTGCACACCAGCAAAAACACCAAAGAGATCGTTCAGGAAGGCACCGAAGCGCGCAAAACCATGCGTTTTGCCGACGGTAGCGAACTGGAAGTCGATTTCATCGTCTTCTCTACCGGTATTCGTCCACGCGACAAACTGGCCACCCAGTGCGGCCTGGACGTCGCCCCTCGCGGCGGTATCGTCATTAACGACACCTGCCAGACCTCTGACCCGGACATCTATGCTATCGGCGAATGCGCCAGCTGGAACAACCGCGTGTATGGTCTGGTCGCTCCGGGCTACAAAATGGCGCAGGTTGCCGTTGACCATATTCTCGAGACCGAAAACGCCTTTGAAGGCGCGGACCTGAGCGCCAAGCTGAAGCTGCTCGGCGTTGACGTCGGCGGTATTGGCGACGCGCATGCGCGCACGCCGGGCGCACGTAGCTATGTCTATCTCGACGAAAGCAAAGAAGTCTACAAACGCCTCATCGTTAGCGAAGATAACAAAACCCTGCTCGGCGCGGTTCTGGTGGGCGATACCAGCGATTACGGCAATCTGCTGCAACTGGTGCTGAACGCCATCGAGCTGTCGGAAAACCCGGATTCACTGATTCTGCCAGCACACGCGGGCAGCGGTAAGCCGTCTATCGGTGTCGATAAACTGCCGGATAGCGCGCAGATTTGCTCCTGCTTCGATGTCACCAAAGGCATGCTGATTGCCGCTATCAACAAAGGCTGTCATACCGTTGCGGCGCTGAAAGCGGAAACCAAAGCGGGTACCGGTTGCGGTGGGTGTATCCCACTGGTAACGCAGGTCCTGAACGCCGAACTGGCGAAACAGGGTATCGAAGTTAACAACAATCTGTGCGAACACTTCCCGTACTCACGTCAGGAACTGTTCCATCTCATCCGCGTAGAAGGCATCAAAACCTTCGAAGAGCTGCTGGCAAAACACGGGAAAGGCTACGGCTGCGAAGTGTGTAAACCGACCGTCGGTTCCCTGCTGGCTTCCTGCTGGAATGAGTACATCCTCAAACCACAGCACACGCCGTTGCAGGACACCAACGACAACTTCCTGGCGAACATCCAGAAAGACGGTACTTACTCCGTGATCCCGCGCTCTGCGGGTGGCGAAATTACCCCTGAAGGCCTGGTGGCTGTGGGCCGTATCGCGCGTGAGTTTAACCTGTACACCAAAATTACCGGTTCTCAGCGTATCGGTCTGTTCGGCGCGCAGAAAGATGACCTGCCGGAAATCTGGCGTCAGCTGATTGAAGCCGGTTTTGAAACCGGTCACGCGTATGCCAAAGCGCTGCGTATGGCGAAAACCTGCGTAGGCAGCACCTGGTGCCGTTACGGCGTCGGCGATAGCGTTGGCTTCGGCGTGGAGCTGGAAAATCGCTACAAAGGCATCCGTACCCCGCACAAAATGAAATTCGGCGTCTCCGGCTGTACCCGTGAATGTGCGGAAGCTCAGGGCAAAGACGTGGGTATCATCGCCACTGAGAAAGGCTGGAACCTGTACGTTTGCGGTAACGGCGGGATGAAACCTCGTCATGCGGACCTGCTGGCCGCGGATATCGATCGCGAAACTCTGCTCAAGTACCTTGACCGTTTCATGATGTTCTACATCCGTACCGCCGACAAACTGACCCGTACCGCACCGTGGTTAGACAATCTGGAAGGCGGTATCGAGTATCTGAAATCTGTCATCATCGACGACAAGCTGGGTCTGAACCAGCACCTGGAAGAAGAGATGACCCGTCTGCGTGAAGCGGTGGTCTGCGAATGGACAGAAACCGTTAACACCCCATCTGCGCAGGTTCGCTTCAAACACTTTATCAACAGCGAAAAACGCGATCCGAATGTCCAGGTTGTGCCTGAACGTGAACAACATCGTCCGGCCACGCCTTATGAGCGTATCCCGGTGACTCTGGTGGAGGAAAACGCATGAGCCAGTGGAAAAACATCTGCAAAATCGATGACATTCTGCCTGCAACAGGCGTCTGCGCCCTGTTAGGTAACGAGCAGGTTGCGATTTTCCGCCCGTATCACAGCGACCAGGTGTTTGCGATCAGCAACATCGACCCGTTCTTTGAGTCCAGCGTGCTTTCTCGCGGGCTGATTGCTGAACATCAGGGCGAATTGTGGGTTGCCAGCCCGCTGAAAAAACAGCGTTTTCGCTTAAGCGACGGTTTGTGCATGGAAGACGAACAGTTCTCCGTGAAACATTACGAAGCGCGAGTGAAAGACGGCACGGTGCAACTGCGCGGTTAATAAATTTTTGGGAGGCGCAACGCCTCCCCTTTTTTGACGTATTTGTAGGTCTTTTATTAGTAGGCCTGATAAGCGTAGCGCCATCAGGCAATTGCACAAGCACATTGCCGGATGGCGGCATAAATGCCTTATCCGGCCTACGGTTACGATTTCTTTTTATTGTTTGTACTTCAAGGATAATCAACACATGTTCACAGACACTATTAATAAGTGTGCGGCTAACGCTGCGCGCATCGCACGCCTGTCGGCTAATAACCCGCTCGGATTCTGGATTAGTTCGGCAATGGCGGGAGCCTATGTTGGTCTCGGCATCATTCTTATTTTCACCCTCGGTAATCTGCTTGACCCGTCCGTTCGTCCTCTGGTGATGGGTGCAACCTTTGGTATCGCCTTAACGCTGGTCATTATCGCCGGTTCTGAACTGTTCACCGGACACACCATGTTCCTGACGCTCGGTGTCAAAGCGGGCACCATCAGTCACGGCCAGATGTGGGCAATCCTGCCAAAAACCTGGCTGGGTAACCTGGTCGGTTCCGTATTTGTCGCCCTGCTTTACAGCTGGGGCGGCGGTAGCCTGCTGCCGGTCGATACCAGCATCGTCCATTCGGTTGCTCTGGCGAAAACCACCGCGCCTGCGATGGTGCTGTTCTTTAAAGGGGCACTGTGTAACTGGTTGGTTTGTCTGGCAATCTGGATGGCAATCCGTACCGAAGGCGCGGCAAAATTCCTCGCTATCTGGTGGTGTCTGCTGGCGTTTATCGCTTCCGGCTACGAGCACTCCGTTGCCAACATGACGCTGTTTGCCCTCTCCTGGTTCGGCCATCACAGCGAAGCCTATACCCTGTCAGGAATTGGTCATAACCTGCTGTGGGTGACACTCGGTAATACTTTGTCCGGTGTCGTATTCATGGGATTAGGTTATTGGTATGCTACGCCAAAATCGGAGCGTCCGGCTCCGGCAAAAATCAATCAGCCAGAGGCTGCTGCCAATAATTAAGGGGTAATGTCGTGGATCATTTGCCTATATTTTGTCAACTACGTGACCGCGACTGCTTGATCGTCGGCGGTGGTGATGTCGCAGAACGCAAAGCGCGGTTACTGCTGGAAGCGGGCGCTCGTTTAACAGTTAATGCGCTGGCGTTTATTCCACAGTTCACCGTATGGGCAGATGAAGGCATGCTGACGCTGGTGGAGGGACCGTTCGATGAGTCCCTGCTCGACACCTGCTGGCTGGCTATTGCCGCCACAGATGACGATGCCGTCAACCAAAGCGTCAGCACCGCCGCAGAATCACGTCGTATCTTCTGCAACGTGGTCGATGCGCCAAAAGCAGCCAGTTTTATCATGCCGTCCATTATCGACCGCTCGCCGCTGATGGTGGCGGTCTCCTCCGGCGGAACATCGCCGGTGCTTGCCCGTCTGCTGCGTGAAAGGCTTGAATCCGTACTGCCTCAGCATTTGGGCCAGGTCGCGCAGTATGCCGGCAAGTTGCGCTCCCGCGTGAAGCAGCAGTTTGCCAGCATGGGTGAGCGTCGCCGCTTCTGGGAAAAATTGTTCGTGAATGACCGCCTGGCGCAGTCGCTGGCGAACAATGACCTGAAAGCCGTCGAGGAAACCACCGAGCACATGCTCAGCGAACCACTGGATCACCGTGGTGAAGTGGTACTGGTTGGCGCTGGTCCTGGCGATGCCGGCCTGCTGACGCTGAAAGGGCTACAGCAGATCCAGCAAGCGGATGTCGTGGTCTATGACCGTCTGGTTTCCGACGACATCATGAACCTTGTACGCCGCGATGCAGACCGGGTGTTCGTCGGTAAACGTGCGGGCTATCACTGCGTACCGCAGGAAGAGATCAACCAGATCCTGCTGCGTGAAGCGCAACAGGGTAAACGCGTGGTTCGACTGAAAGGTGGCGACCCGTTCATCTTTGGCCGCGGTGGCGAAGAGCTGGAAACCCTGTGCCATGCCGGTATTCCATTCTCTGTAGTACCCGGTATTACCGCAGCCTCCGGTTGTTCCGCCTATTCCGGCATTCCACTGACCCATCGTGATTACGCCCAGAGCGTACGTCTGGTTACCGGACACCTGAAAACCGGTGGAGAGCTGGACTGGGAAAACCTGGCGGCAGAGAAACAGACGCTGGTGTTCTATATGGGTCTGAATCAGGCGGCCACCATTCAGGAAAAACTGATCGAATTTGGCATGCAGCCTGATATGCCCGTTGCATTGGTAGAAAACGGGACTTCCGTGAAGCAACGCGTCGTCAATGGCGTGCTGACCCAGCTCGGCGAACTGGCGCAACAGGTTGAAAGTCCGGCGCTGATTATCGTCGGTCGTGTGGTAGGCCTTCGCGATAAGCTGAACTGGTTCTCGAACTATTAATTGAACGCTGAAAAATGCCCTGATATTGGGCTGCACCCCAAAAGTTGGACACCCAACTGAGTAAGGTGCAGTCCAATTCAGGGCATTTATTTTTCTCGCCTGTTTATCATTATTTATTCTTAAATCTGCATTAAGAAATATTCATTTTATTCACCATTAAAATACATTTATATTCTGATTTATAAAAATCGCGTAAAAAAATCATTTATATCCCTGTAACTCACCAATAGGATTCACATCCTAAATAATACATGATCATTGAATAATTTGACGAAGTATGGTCATTCAGTGGCAAAATCAAAAAATACCTAAAAATAACTTTATGCCTTCAATGGCATATTCTGCACGTATTTATTTAAGGATGTCGATTATGCAAAGGAAAAAACTCATTGCCGTGGGTATTGCTCTTGCGTTGCAAACTTACTATCTCCCGGCGATAGCCGCAGATAGCAGCGACGATGACAACGATTGCCCTACTGATGTATCCGTATTATCTAAAATAGAACGCGACAAACTTTCCAAACGTTGCCTTGCCGATTATAAAACACAAGATAACCACTGGGGATGGGCCATTGGCGGTATTGCGGCGCTTGCCGCAGGAGTAGCAATTGGCGTAGACAGCAATGACCACGATGCTCATCATAGCAGTACGCCAGCAATACCCGATGGCGGCGACGTTACCCCTCCAGACGATGGTGGAGGTAATGTGACTCCTCCCGACGATGGTGGAGGTAATGTGACCCCTCCCGACGATGGTGGAGGTAATGTGACCCCTCCCGACGACGACGGTGGTGACGTGACTCCTCCCGACGATGACGGCGGTGATGTAACTCCTCCTGACGATGACGGCGGTGATGTAACTCCTCCCGACGATGACGGCGGTGATGTAACTCCTCCCGACGATGGCGGCGGTGATGTAACTCCTCCCGACACCTCAGTCATTACCTTCAGCAACGGCGTCACCCTCGATAAAGGTGCAGATACGCTCCATTTTGACAACATCAAACTGGATAACGGTACCAGCCTCGGCGAAGCTACGGTCAGTTACAGCCAGCAAAACGATCAATGGCAACTCACCACGCCGGATGGCAAAACGCTGCAAATTACCGGCTGGCACGTTACCAGCGATAATGCCGCCGTAATTGAAGGGACGCAGGAAAACGGTCAGTACTGGAAGTATGACAGCCGGGGATACTTAATCCTTGCCAATGAGAACACACAAGTCATTGCTGGCGATGGCACGACCAATATCACCGATCGCGGGTTGGAGATCAGTGGCGCAAACAATACCGCTGCAATTATTTCCGGCGATAAGACCCACAACACGCTGACTGGCGATTCCACCGTTACTGGCGGCGCTGTGGGTCTGGTGATTACCGGCGATAACACGACCAATACGATTTCAGGCCATACAACAGTAGATGGGGCAACAGGCGCGCTGATTTCCGGTAATAGCACCTCCTCCACCTTTTCCGGCGACGTTACCGTCAGCGGTGGCGGCACCGGCATCGTTTTCGATGGCGACAATATGTCGATTAGCAATACAGGTATCTCCGACATTAGCGGCAAAGACTCCACTGGCTCGATTATTAACGGTAATAATGCACAAGTCGCCAACGACGGTAACCTGAACATTTTGGACGGCGCCACCGGAGCAAAAATCATCGGTGATGGCGCCATTGTCGATAACACAGGTACTTCCACCGTCAGCGGCGAAGGCTCAACGGGCCTGTATATCGACGGTGATAATGCGCTCGTTATCAATGAAGGGGATCAGGTTATTGCTGACGGTGCAACGGGTACCTATATTGATGGCGACAACGCCCGAATAATCAATACAGGTAATATGACCGTTGATGGCGCAGGTTCAACCATCTCCACCATTACAGGCAATAACGCGAGGCTGACGCAGAATGGCGACCTGCTGGTTATCAATGGCGCGACGGGACTCACCATCAACGGAGAGGGTGGCAAACTCGTTAACAGCGGTCAAACAACGGTGAGTGGCGAAGGTTCTGTTGGTTTCGTTATTGCCGGTAAACAAAATACATTTAACAGCAACGGCGATATCAATACCAGCCTCAACGGTACGGGCGCACAGGTAAGTGGTGAGGGTTCACTGGTTTCTCTGGACGGCAATATCAACGTTATCTCCGCCCAGGACAGCGATGATATATTTCGCGGCGCAACCGGCGTGAGCATTAGCGGCAACAGCAATACGGTGAATATCGTAGGCGACGTCAACATGAGTGCCGACTATGCGCCGGATTCAAAAATTACCAGTAATACGCCACTGACCGGCGTCAGCATCAGCGGCAACAATAATACTATTGCTCTTGACGGCGAACTTAACATTGACGTTAACGACCTGGCCACGGGCAATGGGCAGTATCTGGACGCTGTTGGCCTGAACGTAACGGGCGACGGTAACAGCGCTAACATTACTGGCGGTATTGACATCACCCACAACAGCGGAACCCCGGGTTATGATTTTGTAACTATCACGGGCATTGAGATTGATGGCAACAGCGAAGTTGTGCTGAGCGGTCAATCTACTGTGGATACCACCACTATAGCAGGTGGTAGTGTCATACTGGCGCAGGTAGCCAACGGCGGTTCTCTGGTTCTGGATGAAGATTCCGCTATTGATATTAATGTCAGTTACAAAAACTCGAACTATTACACCGACAATGCCCTGCTCATGGCTAATGGGGAAGGCACATCTATTGATAACCGAGGCGATATTACCAGCAACGGCGTATATTCCGTCATGCGTGCGGATAATGGCGCTGAAATAACCAACAACGGAAATATTCTGGTCTATGCTACCAGCAGCGGCGGCGATGATAATATCGCTATTGCTTCCGCCAGTGGTAAAGAGAGTGTTGTTCATAACAAATCCGGCGGTGATATCACCGTCATAACCGATCAGACGCCAGCAGGCGACGACGGTACTTCCTCATATCCCATAGTCTGGTACACCCACACCTTCTATGCAATGCTGGCCTCCGCATACGGCAACGTCATTAACGATAAAGGCGCAACCATTCACCTGCAGGGGGCTGGCGTATATGGTGTCTCAGCCAGTAAAGGAACGGCGCTGAATGCAGGTGATATCGACCTGGACGGCTTTGTCCCGACGCTGGATGAAGAAGGCAATACCCTCGGCAGTACGTACTGGCACCCGTCATCCCTTTATCTGACCAGTTCCGGCATGGTCGCAGGCTCAACGGATAAAGGAAACGGCGACGCCACGGCAACCAATACTGGCACGATAACCGTCAACAACGCAGGCTTCGGCATGATGGCGCTCAATGGCGGGACGGCGATTAACCAGGGCATCATTACGCTGACCGCAGACGAAGGCGTAACAAAAACCGATGAAAACCAACTGGTTGGCATGGCGGCATTAAACGGTGGTACGGTGGTGAACGACACGACCGGGGTTATCAATATTTATGCTGATTATGGCAAACCATTTTTTGCCGATAGCAGCAGCATGGTAATTAACTACGGTACGGTCTGTATCGGCGATGATTGCCAGGACAGCGCGGAATATAACCCAACCGATACAAATGTCTCGTTGAACTATGCTGACGGTCTTATCACCGCCGAGGGTGAAAACATGACGTCACCCAATAACATATATGTTTCCGGTAAAGTGGGGAATGATGGCACGGTCAACACCGATAATATCTCTGTTATTGAGAGTGGCAATCTTTCGAATAACACCAGCGGTACGCTTAATAGCAATATCAGTCTTGATAAGGGAACGCTAACTAATAACGGAGAGATTTCCGGTACGGTTTCCTCCCAGGGCGGTACGATTACCAACAGCGGTAAAATAGGCTCTGTTGATGCGGAAGGCGGGAGCACATTCACGAACGGTGGCGAAGTTACCGGCACATTAACTGTAGGCGGCGGCTCAACGGTCATTAACGGTAACACAGCCTCTATTAACAAAGTCGAGATGTGGAAAGGGACGCTGGATAACCAGGGGTATATTGGCGCACTGACGCTGGAAAACACCACGGGCGTAGTGAGCAATGAAGGTACGATTAACAAAATCAATTTCAACGCTGCCACCGTATTTAACAACAACGGTACGGTAAATGATGCAGCCATAGCCCAGGGTGCCACCTTCAATAATTTGAGCAGTGGCGTGCTCAGCGTGCCGGAAGATATGTGGAAAGGAACGCTGAACAACTGGGGCGAAGTTGATGGCACGATAAATATCGCCAGCAGTGCGTTTACCTTCTATAACGCAGGAACGTTCAACGGTAAGGTTAAAACCGCCAGCGCAAATGGCGGTAAGGTAATTAATGATGGCGTTATCAACGCCAGCGGCAATAACACCGTCGCCATGTCAGCTTCCGGCAGCGCAAAAATGGTAAACAACGGCGTAATTAATCTGGGTGCCGAAGGCACCAGTGATACCGGCATGGTAGCGATGCAGTTGGAATCCAACGCCAAATCCGATGCCGTCATCGAAAACAATGGTGCGATTAATATCTATGCCAGCAACTCCTACGCCTTTAGCCAGTTGGGCAGCAACGGTCATATTGTCAACAACGGCACGGTCTATATCGACGACAGCGTGACAAACTCCGGCTTTATCAAGCAGCAAGGTAAAACCATCGAAGGCAGCGGCGAAAACGGCGACGGCACGGAAGTGCATTATGTTGACTTTACCGCCCCGACAGAGCCCACCGTTAACAACGGCACGACAACCGTGACCGCTGACAGCACCGCTACATCGTCAGGGACGAACGATCTTTCCGGCTACGTGGTCGGCACCAGCGCCGACGGCAGCGCAGGCCAGTTGAAAGTGAGCAACGCCAGCATGAATGGCGTCGGTATCAATACTGGCTTTACCGCAGGCACCGCCGATACTACCGTCAGCTTTGACAACGTGGTCGAAGGCAACAACTTGTCAGATGCCAGCGCAATCCAGTCCACTTCTGTCGTGTGGAACGCTAACGGCAGCCAGGACGCCGACGGTAATGTGGACGTCACCATGACCAAAAACGCCTACGCGGATGTCGCAACCGACAGCAGCGTATCCGATGTGGCAAGCGCCCTGGATGCGGGCTACACCAACAACGAGCTGTACACCAGCCTCAACGTCGGCACGACCGCCGAACTCAACAGCGCACTGAAGCAGGTCAGCGGCAGACAGGCGACAACCGTGTTCCGGGAAGCACGGGTATTAAGCAACCGCTTTACGATGCTGGCCGATGCCGCGCCGCAAATTAAAGATGGTCTGGCGTTCAACGTGGTGGCAAAAGGAGATCCACGCGCCGAGCTGGGCAACGATACCCAGTACGACATGCTCGCATTGCGCCAGACGTTGGATCTGACCGCCAGCCAGAATCTGACGCTGGAGTACGGTATAGCGCGTCTGGACGGTGACGGTTCGCAGACGGCGGGCGACAACGGCCTGACCGGTGGCTACAGCCAGTTCTTTGGTCTGAAGCACAGCATGGCGTTTAATGAAGGTCTGGCCTGGAATAACAGCCTGCGTTATGACCTCCACAACCTCGACAGCAGCCGCTCTGTCTCTTATGGCGATACCAACAAAGTAGCGGACTCCGACGTACACCAACAGTATCTTGAGTTCCGCAGCGAAGGGGCGAAAACCTTCACGCTGATGAATGATACGCTGAAAGTCACGCCGTACGCCGGGGTGAAATTCCGTCACACGCTGGAAGGCGGCTACAAAGAGCGCAGCGCGGGGGACTTCAACCTGTCGATGAACGCTGGCAGCGAAACCGCCGTAGATTCCATTGTCGGAATGAAGTTCGACTACACCGGTGAAAATGGCTGGAGTGCCAGCGCCACACTGGAAGGTGGACCGAACCTGAGCTATGCGAAAAGCCAGCGTACCGCGTCGTTGCAAGGTGCCGCAGGCCAGTCCTTTAGCGTAGACGACGACCAAAAAGGCGGCGGCGTCAACGGTCTGGCGACGGTCGGCGTGAAGTACAGCACCAAAGATGCCAGCCTGAATCTGGACGCTTACCAGTGGAAAGAGGACAACATCAGCGATAAAGGCTTTATGTTGAATTTCAGAAAAACATTCCGCTAATTAATTAAACCCAGCAGCCTGGTATTATTTATTAATACCAGGCTTTTTTATTTGAATCCAATTCACTAATCGTATGTTTTATATATAAACAGACATGTCCTTTTCTGGACTACTTAAAGTTTATGTTAGTTGATATCTTAACCGTCGAAAAATGGATTTCATCCATTTAGAAATAGATATCTAACAAGGATTTTGACATGTTTAAATTTGCAAAGATCACTATTGTTGCTGGGGTTCTGGCTACACTGACCGCGTGTACTGGTCATATCGAAAACAAAAAAAATAACTGCAGCTACGATTATTTCCTGCATCCAGCAATTTCAATTTCTAAAATTATTGGTGGCTGTGGCCCGGCTGCAGATCAGTAATAGAAGCGATTGCGCAGATACAAAAAACCGGGAGCTTCCCGGTTTTTGCATTTATAGATTAGATGCTCATTCAAACGTCATCGCACTCACGCTTTCTCGCAAAATACGCAGCACCGTCTCTTCTCCACTGCGGTTTGGATTGATACGAATCGCATAATCGCCCAACGACGGGTTCGCTTCGCGAAACGTCCCCGAAAGGCGATAGAACAGCGGAGGGATCTCATACTTCGACTCAGCCCCCACCGGGTATGGCAGCGCACCTCTCTCTTGCGCCGCTTTCAGCACACGGGCGGCAATCGGCTGATGAAACTCCACAATCAGCACCTTCGACTGGGCATTAGCGATAACCGCCTTTTTCACCTCGGGTAGCACGCCGCTATTGAGAATCGTTAGCAGCCGTTCGGAAACGCCAGCCTGTACTGCATGCATCACTGGCGCGAAAACCAGGCCACGAAGCACTTCCAGCGCCTGCGCCCCCTGGATCTGGCTGCCGCCGGAATAAAACGTCGCGCGGATTTTAGCGATAGCCTCCGCCTTGCCGACCACCGCTCCGACGCCTTCCGGGCCGAAGAGTTTAAAGCACGAAAAAGTAGACAGCGTCGCCCCGCATTCACAACCGATACGATCGACTTTCATCACCGCGTAGTTATCATCGGTCAACGTCGGTACGCCACACTGCGTAATCTCCGCCAGCACCTCAGCTAAAACGTAACGATCCTGCGGCTGTTGACGCGTATGCTGTACCAGCGCAGCATCAGGGCGATGCTCTTCAATGAACTGCTTTATGGTCTTAAGATCGTTGAAATCTGCCCTGACGAGGATAATACCCATCTGCTCAATGAGCACCTGTGTCGTAGGATACACTGGCGCGTCATGAACCAGCAGCCGCTGGCCGGGTTTGAGTAACGCAGCCAGCCCGGCACGAATAGCCCCGGTGCCAGCCCCCTGAACCAACGCTGCGGCCTCAGCATGAAACGCCTCAGCCAGTACCTTTTCCACACGCTGCGTGACCCGAGGCTGATTCAGCCCCGGGACCAGCCCCAAATCACCACCCGCCAGAAAATCAGCGCCAGGAAAGTGACGGCAGAGCGTATCCACCAGCGCAAACTGCTTTTGCTGTGCCTGCGCGAGCGTCAGACTTTGCAGAGGAAACGTCTTCATGCTTTAGCCTCCTCAGGCCGGAACAAACAGACCAAACCAGTAGAGAATATTCAGCACAATACCGGTGATCATCACCGCCACGACCGGCGCGGCCATCTTCTGTACCGGACGTCCAATCGATTCGTTGAGGAAGTAAATCGCTACCGCAATCGAAAAGCCGGTATAACCTGCCATCTTGATAGCGGCAAAAATCGAGCCTATCAACAGCGCCATTTCCATCAGCATATTCATCGCATTACGAATATTGTCCGATGCGTTACGTACCGATGGATAACGCCCCAGCCATTTACCGATAGAGCGCAGCAGCAGCACTTCAGCTGAAATCACGATCGCGCCCAGGATTGCCGCAATCCACGGGTTCGGCGCCAGGTAGCCAACGGAATAAACGAAGGTGAAACCCGCTACCGCATAAACGCCCGTCGCCAGCGCCGTTGTCGCAATCATCGGCACAAAGCCCAGCCCGCGCATAAACTCCGCCAGGGCAGCCTGATTCACCAGCGTCTGCGACTGCTCCGGCGTAATCCCCGCCGAATAGGCTTTTTCCAGCGTAAAAATTGAAACCTCGCTGCCAGCGAAAATCTTCATACTGGCGACGGCGGCAATCAGTGCGCCGACAATGGCGATGTACGGCAGGTTTTTTATAATCCGCGAGGTTCGTTCTTCAAAGACCGATAGCCCGCTGGCATCCATCTCGTCATCGCCGCGGTGGCGAATATCATGCGTAATGGCGATCGCCAGCAGCATCATCATCCCCACAAAAATCTCAATTGATTCCGGGTTCAGATGCGGGAAGTAACGCACCACCACCACGCGGGTCATCAGTACCACCACCGCCGCGATAATGCTGTGCTTCCAGCCAAACTGGTAGAAAATCGCCACCAGCGGGAAGAGTGCGAATGCGGAAACCACCGGAGAACTCAGTTCACCGAGGCTACCCAGTACATCAACCGGCAGCGCCGTGAGCAGATGGTTCACCGGCAGCAGGCAGGTCAGAATCAATACGCCCCAGATAGCGCCCAGACCGAACGCCAGCAGGCTGTTCATCGCCAACACGCCGAGAATATCCGTCGGTAGGAACAGCAGCCAGGCGTTGAGCAAGCCGGTTTTCAGGGTAAAAGAGATCCCAACCGACGCCACAAAGCCAATACTCAGACCAAACGCGATACTTCCCGCCTCACGGCGGTTCATGTACCCCTCGATCAGCTGCGGCAGAATCGGACGGATACCGTCATGAAAGACAGCCGCCGAGCGATGTGCCAGAAGTGACGTCATGCCGGTCAGGCAGGCCACCACCACAATCTGAATATACAGATCCATAGTCATGCCTTTTATTTCAGGTGGTTAACCAGCATCGG
This sequence comes from Citrobacter sp. Cpo030, assembly GCF_030333005.1. NCBI lineage: Bacteria > Pseudomonadati > Pseudomonadota > Gammaproteobacteria > Enterobacterales > Enterobacteriaceae > Citrobacter > Citrobacter sp. Cpo030. The sequence goes on from NZ_JAOWGT010000074.1 coordinate 38,444, forward strand.
AATCGCATGTTCAACATGTTCGACGGAGAGACCAAAAGCCACTTTCCCTTCCGCAACCATTTTTGCGATATGTTCGTCTTTCGCCTTAATACCCGGCTTGGCGATAGTGCAGCTTTTGTTGTAGCCAATCACCGCAATGGCAATCGACAGCGCTGCACCCGCGCCGGTGTTACAAGCGCCGATGTAGTAATCCAGTTGTCCGGATTTCACCTTCATCGCCGCTTCCATATCGTTATGAATGGAGACTTCAAAGCAGCCCGGAGCTGCGGTTTCGATGGTCTTTTTAATCTGCTCACGCTGTAAGCCAGCAACGCCAATCTTTTTCATGATTCTGTCCTTATTGGAAAAATTGTGAGGGGTTATCACGCAACATCGTGTCCACATCGGCCTGGCTGAATCCTGACTGGCGCAACTGTGGGATAAAAGTGGTTAACAGATAGTCATAGCCATTGCCGCCATTGGCTTTTAAATGCGAGCGGCGGGTAATGTCCATGGAGAGCATCACGCGATTAAGCAGCCCGCGATTACGTAGCTCATGCAGCATGCCAATGCGGTTCTCGTCCGGGTAATAGTTGTTTTTACCGATGGTATCGAATTGCACATACGCACCGAGATCGATCATGCGTAAGATATTGTCGAGGTTATCTTTCAGGTCGCAGTGACCAACGGTTACGCGGGAAAGGTCGACGCCGTGAGCCTGTAGCAACACCAGCTGTTCCAGGCCCATGGTGCTAAAAGAGGTGTGGGTCGAGATGGGGCGTCCGGTTTCGATGTGCGCCCGCGCCGCGGCGATAAATACCTTCTCTTCAAGCGGCGTAATCACCCCTTCGCTGGAACCAATTTCGGCGATAATTCCGGCCTTCAATTCAGTGCCATCTATACCGATGACTATCTCATCGACCATCTCCTGCGCGAGCTGTTCCACGCTGCGGGCCGCGACATGTTCAGGGAAAAACGCATCCTGGTAATAGCCTGTGCAGGCCATCACGTTGATACCGGTATCGCGCATCAGATCGATCATGAATTGCGGATTACGCCCCATATAGCGGTTGGTCATCTCAATAATGTTGCTGACGCCTAACGCCCGGAGATCCTTCATTTCCTGACAAATGAGATCGTACTGATCTAACCGGCAGTCGAGATTATTCTTGAACCCAGAGAGATCAATATGCAGATGTTCGTGAACCCAGGTGTAGCCCGTCGGATCAAAATTCATAAGGTGTCTCCTGTAAGGCGTAATGCCGAAAGAAAAGAGCAGCCGTTTTGTGGCGCCGCCGCGCCGAAAAACTCACACACCGTAGCGCCAACGTCAGATAACGTCGCCCGGACGCCTAATTGCGCAGGCTCTAACCCCTCCCGATACACCAGAACCGGTACAACTTCCCGGGTATGGTGGCTGTGACCGATGGTCGGATCGTTGCCGTGATCGGCCATAACCACCAGACAGTCATTTGGATCCATAGCGGCCAGAAGGCGTGAAAGATTAAGATCAACAAGCTGCAGCCGTTCGGCATAACGTGCTACGTCTTCAGCGTGCCCGGCGAGATCGGTTTCCTGAATGTTGGTACAGATAAATACCGTCGATTCCGCGTTAAATTCGTTAAGCGTGATATCCATAATCTGCTGACTATCCACCAGGTTTTGCCAGCTGCGCCCGTGTGGATTGCCAACGATGTCCGCCACTTTACCGACCAGCACGGTAGGGATCCCGGTGTCATGCAGTTTTTGCGGTACCTGTACCTGCTCATCGACGCCAAAACCCATATGCCTGACCTGGAAGCCATTTTCATAGGCGCCGGAACGTGGAGCGTTAATGCCGATAAAGCGTCCCTCTTTGGTCTCGGCGGCATCCAGAATGCGCTGGCTGTCTGCAAGCTGACCGCCAAACGCAATCACGCGCCCAACCTGAACCTGCTCACGCACCACGTGGCCTATCTTTAGCACCTCATCAAACGGGATAACGGCAAGATTGGCAGTAATGTTGTAGACCTGACCTAAATCCGCTTCGAGGTTATCGCCCACTGCAACCGCATCGTTGACCCAAAGAAACGCCAGATCGCCGCCGCGACGTTCCACCTGCCAGCCCGCGGCTTTCAGCGCTTGCTCAACGCTATCAATGACGTCGCTAAATGGCATCCGCAGCGGGGCCTGAGGCCGCGTACCTAAAATCTCCTGATGGCCCATAAAGGTATCTCCCCCTTCATGCTGCAGCTCTGCAACGCCCCAGACTGCCGATGCTGAAGGTTGCATCACACCCGGGGCAAAGCCCAGAGCGTTAATCAGCCCCAGCTTCTCAAGCGTTGGCAGGCGTAACTGCGGGAGTTCTCCCAGGATATGGCCACAGGTATTCGCTCCTGCATCCTGCGGCCTGACCAGCGTGACGTCTTTCATGGCGCCAACGCCGAAACTGTCGATTACTAACACCACGAATCGGGCCATTAGTCCTCCAGAATATTGCCGAGACTGTCGTAACGCGCGACGATTTCAGCTGCACCGCGCTGAATGCCCGATACCAGCACCACGTCGCTACGCGTCACGAAGATCTGGGTGCGAAAACAGAAGATCACCGCACTGCTCACCGGAAACTCCCCGGCAACAGGCAGGTAGTAGTCAATACTGCTGTCGTCCACGGGTTTTAGCTTCGCTGCGATCGGCGTGTCACTTTCTGGCGTAAAGACCAGCGCATTTTGCGCATGGCCGCGACGGTAATAGCCGCCACCGTAGCAATAACTGTCTCCACGAAAATTGTGCGATACCTCGCTCAACCACAGCATCGCAATGCGCTCCGGCTGGTCGCCTTTTTGATTGGAAGGAATGGTGCCGGTCAACGCATGACCCGGCTCCGCATGGGTGACGCCATATTCCGCCAGCAGGGGGAGTGACGAACAGCTACTGGCTGACGGCGCATTAAGCTGCTCAATGGCAATCCCGGCCTCAGCCAACTGACGTCGGGCATTTACCAGCGTATGCAGATTAGGCGTCGGCATAGTCTGCGCTGAGTTTTCATCCCATAACAGGCAGGGGAAATGAGTGAGGCCGCTCAGACGCAGACCCGGAAGCCTGCGGATTTCATTGACCACATCCGTCAGATACATCAGCGGAAATCCGCTTTCCTGCCCCGGGTAGAGAAAATCATCCTTGTCGTACACCTTCAGCATCACGTTCTGTTCACAACCGGCCTTCACTGCAGCAGCGGAAACTTCGCGCGCTTTCTCCAGTGAGAACAATGTGATGACTTCAGTACCCTGCGCTACAGCCTCATTGACCAGCCGCGACGGGATCTGCACCAGATGTCCCTGATGCGCAACCGGCAACCCGGCACGGCGCATGACGCGACTCTCCTTGTAATCCACAACCACGATGCCTTCATAGCCAAGCTGCAACAGCTTCTCCGCCAGCCACGGGTTACGTCCTACCTGTTTGGTCATCAGATACAGCGAGATACCATGTTGCCTGGCGACATCCAGTAGGCGTTTGCCATTCTCAATGACCTGGTCAACATCAATGACCCAACTGTCAGGTGCGATCTTTCCCTGCTGCCATAACGCGATAGCAGCCGAGATTAGCGCGGGGTTCTGGCGTTTCAATGCGTCTATAAACATTTCTCTGCCTCGTTTCTAATCCTTCAGTTAAATATTCATTTTTTTGAATATTTAAGGTGCAATAAGCTCATTGCCCATTGATTTCAGACGCCTTCGTTCGCCGCCATCCACAATCCATACAAGTTCGCCAGCATATAGCCTTCTTCATTGGTGTGCAGCGCCACCGTAAACTCTTTCATCAGCGCCTGATGTACCAATAAAATAGTTGGCCAGAGATGAGATTGCGCCAACTCCTCCAGCAGCTCACCATCCAGCGCTTCAATCACTTCGCCCTGGCGACTGCGCATTAACGCACTCGCCATATGGGTCATCGCCATGGTCCCTTGCTCGCTGTGAATCGGCAAACGCCACTCTTCATCCAACCGCCTGACCACCTGCAGCATGCCGCTACAAATATCCTTGTCGATAACGCCTGCTTCACACAGCAGGTTAAGCCTGTTTTCCATGTCGTTTGCCTTCACTTAATAACTGGGTTCCTGTTCACCGTTCACCACACGCTGTTGGTGGGCAAGCAGCGCCTCTTTGTTAACAACCGCCCGCAGTAGCTGCTGCATCGGATAATCCTCTGCGCGGGTCAGTACCACGGCCTCCGTGGCCTGCAGAAATCGCGGATCGTTGGTGAGCGGCGTGGCTTCTAACCCCAGTACCGCCAGCTCGGCCTCTGCAACCACGTTCCAGATAACCGCATCCACATCCCCTTTCGCGATGCGCTGCAAGCTTTCGTGATAAGGCATATCGATCAATTCAACGTCACGGTTGCCAAAACAGGCCTCGGTCATGATTTTCTGATCCGCCGAACGGTTATCGAGTCCGACACGTTTTACATCTGCAGATTCGCCCTTGCGACAAATCAGCTGATGCTCGCCGACGTAGGTATGCGGTCCCAGCGCCAACGTGATGCGCAGTCCGTCCTGAGCAAGGTAACTTTCCGCCGCCAGACGAGAAACCACCGCCATGTCGTAGACGCCGTTTAGCAGGCATTCCACACGAATATCAGCCCCACGCATGTGTGCGTAATAAAACGGGATCCCATCGAACTGCGCCTTCAGCCCACTCGCCAGTCCTTCATATAAACGGGTGTAGGGCAGCGGCATCGCACAGACCACGTTATTAATATCCACATGCTTCAGCAGCGTACGGTTATCCATCTCCACCAGATAGCTACCGTTACGCCCGCGACGCTCAATACGGATCGCCCCTGAGGATTCCAGCGTTTTCAACGCAGCCTGGGTTAACCCTACCGATGAGTGACACTCGGCTGCCAGTTCATCAATAGTTTTCAATCTGTTACCGCACTTCTCACCGAGCAGGTAGCGGGCCAGGGTTGTCAGCACAACCCCCTCTTTCTTGATAAATGTCCGACGCATTTTATATTTTCAGTAAATTGAATATTTATATCTTCATTAAAGTGAAGATATAACGCAATGAGGAAATATGCAAACGGCGAGGCGCTTCACATTTTTTGAGGTTCACAAACCAACAGGCGAAAAAAAACCGGGCGTAACCCGGTTTCTTCAACAACACAGAGCGCATTACGGCTTGGCGACAAAACCAATCGCTTCGTAAACAGCTTTCAGCGTAACAGATGCGCGGGCGCTGGCTTTTTCTGCACCGTCTTTCATCACTTTCTGCAGGAAAGATTCATCGTTACGGAAACGGTGATAACGCTCCTGAAGCTCAGTCAGCATACCGGAAACGGCCTCTGCGACTTCACCTTTCAGATGACCATACATTTTGCCTTCGAAGTGCTGCTCCAGCTCCGGAATGCTCTTACCGGTGACCGCAGAGAGGATATCCAGCAGGTTGGAAACACCCGCTTTGTTCTGCACGTCGTAGCGTACAACAGGCGGCTCTTCAGAGTCGGTCATCGCGCGTTTGATTTTCTTAACCACAGATTTCGGATCTTCCAGCAGGCCGATCACGTTGTTGCGGTTGTCATCCGACTTGGACATTTTCTTCGTCGGCTCCAGCAGCGACATTACGCGCGCGCCGGATTTAGGAATGAACGGCTCAGGCACTTTGAAGATGTCGCCATACAGGGCGTTGAAGCGCTGGGCGATATCGCGGCTCAGTTCCAGATGCTGTTTCTGATCTTCGCCAACCGGTACCTGGTTGGTCTGATACAGAAGGATGTCTGCCGCCATCAGTACCGGATAATCAAACAGACCGGCGTTGATGTTCTCCGCATAGCGCGCGGATTTGTCTTTGAACTGGGTCATACGGCTCAGCTCGCCGAAGTAGGTGTAGCAGTTCAGCGCCCAACCTAACTGTGCATGCTCCGGTACGTGAGACTGCACGAAAATGGTGCTTTTTTCAGGATCGATACCGCATGCCAGATACAGCGCCAGCGTATCGAGCGTTGCTTTACGCAGCTGCTGAGCATCCTGACGAACGGTGATGGCATGTTGGTCAACGATGCAGTAGATGCAATGGTAATCATCCTGCATGCTCACCCACTGACGCAGCGCACCCATATAGTTGCCAATGGTCAATTCACCTGAGGGCTGTGCGCCACTAAAAACGATGGGCTTAGTCATTTTTTGATTCCTGATTTTCGCTATGCGGAAGCCCGAGAGCGGGCAGTAGTTCATTAATACGGTCGTAAATAACGTCGGGCTGGCTCAGCGCGATTGACTCGCCGTAGTTGTAGCCATAGGTCAGGCCAACGGACGGACAGCCAGCAGCTTTTGCCGCCTGAATATCATTGCGTGAATCCCCTACGAAGAGCATTTGCTCAGGCTTGATGCCAAGCTTACTTGCCACCAGCAGCAGCGGATCCGGATGCGGTTTTTTATTCTGCACGTCGTCACCACCGATGACCACGCTAAAGTACTTGGCAATATCTAATGCTTCGAGCAATGGCGCGACAAACGGGGTCGGTTTGTTGGTCACCAGACCCAGCGGCAATCCTTTCGCATGCAGCGCGCCCAGCGTGTCGGCAACATCAGGGAACAGGAATGTCCCCTCTTCTGCGACATCGCCGTAGTATCTGTCGAACAGCTTACGCAAAATACGTACCTGCTCCTCGGCGGGAATATCATCATCAACGGGCGGTTTACCCATCGTTTTACGTAATGTTGCGCGCTCCTGACGGGACCACGTTAGCGCGCGTTCCATCAGTACATCTGCACCATTACCAATCCAGGTGATAACGCGTTCTTCTCCGGCAACCGGCAGTTCCAGCGCATATAGCGCCATGTCCACCGCTGCGGCTAATCCCGGCGCGCTGTCGACCAGCGTGCCGTCGAGGTCAAATGCAGCACCCCGAATATCCTGAAACTTATCCATGACTTACCTTCGCCAGTTCATTGCGCATTTCATCAATGACTTTTTTGTAGTCTGGTTGGTCGAAAATAGCGGAGCCTGCGACAAACATATCTGCGCCTGCCGCGGCAATTTCACCAATGTTATTCACTTTGACGCCACCGTCCACTTCGAGGCGGATATCGTAGCCAGATTCATCAATACGACGACGCACTTCGCGCAGCTTATCCAGCGTTTGTGGGATGAAGGACTGTCCGCCAAAGCCTGGGTTAACGGACATCAGCAGGATCACATCGAGCTTATCCATGACGTAGTCCAGATAGCTCAGCGGTGTTGCCGGGTTGAACACCAGACCCGCTTTACAGCCATGCTCTTTGATCAGCTGTAAAGTGCGATCGACATGCTCGGAGGCTTCCGGATGAAAAGTAATGATGCTGGCGCCAGCGGCGGCGAAGTCCGGGACAATACGATCGACCGGTTTCACCATCAGGTGAACATCAATCGGGGCGGTGATGCCATATTTACGCAGCGATTTCAGTACCATCGGTCCGATGGTCAGGTTCGGTACGTAGTGATTGTCCATGACGTCGAAGTGCACGACATCGGCACCGGCAGTCAGCGCTCTCGCGGTGTCCTCACCCAGGCGGGCAAAATCAGCCGACAGAATTGAGGGGGCGATCAAATACTGTTTCATCCGCTTCTCCTTGAGATTTATTTCTTCGCAGGCGTTACGACTCCTGGTTTATACAGTGCCAGCAGTTCGTTCACCTTTTTACGCGTGCCGCCATTGCTGCTTATGCTGCGCCGCACTTTGACCTGAAAATGTTTCGCCGCTCGGTACCATTCACGGGTATCGGGCGTATCGTGGTTCGAAATTAACACCGGGATCTGCTTACTGACCAGCTTTTCTGCCATCTCGGCCAAATGCGCCTGCTCTTTCGGGCTAAAGCTGTTGGTGTGATACGCAGTGAAATTTGCCGTCGCCGAAAGCGGTGCATAAGGCGGGTCACAATAGACCACAGAGTTGCTATCCGCACGGTTCATGCACTCTTCATAGGAGAGGCAATGGAACTCTGCATTCTGCGCTTTCTCAGCAAAATGGTACAACTCGGCTTCTGGGAAGTAAGGTTTTTTATAACGCCCAAACGGGACGTTAAACTCGCCGCGCAGGTTATAACGGCACAATCCGTTGTAACCAAAGCGGTTCAGATACAAGAACAGTACTGCTCTGCGGAACGGATCCTCGCTGGCATTAAATTCTTCTCTGAACCGATAGTACACCTCAGCCTGGTTGGTTTCAGGCATAAACAGCTCACGCGAAGCCTGCACATACTCATCGGTACGCGTCTTCACGATGTTATAGAGACTGATAAGGTCGCTGTTGATATCGGCAAGAATATAACGAGAAAAGTCGGTGTTGAGAAACACCGACCCGGCACCCACGAAAGGTTCAATCAGGCACTCACCCTGAGGTAAATGCCGTTTGATATCATCAAGCAGGGGGTATTTCCCCCCTGCCCATTTCAAAAAAGCGCGATTTTTTTTCATGCTGACTAACTAATTACACCTTCTCCGGCTGTGGAGAAAGCTCCGACAGCATCCTGCGCTTTAGTCTTTGTCCCGCAATTGGGCGAAACATCAAACCATTGCAGAACATATCCTATCTTACTTCAAATCGGCCTGAACCTGATGCAGCGGTTTTGCCCACGGGTTTTTCGCCTGAATATCAGCGGGTAACGTAGACACTGCACGTTTCGCATCTTCTTTAGACGCATACACGCCTGTCACCAGAACATACCACGGTTGACCGTTACGCGTCGTCTGGTACACCACGTAGTTCTTCAGGTTTTCTTTCTTCGCCCAACCGTTCAGGTTGTCGTAGTTAGAAGAACTGCTGAGCTGCAGCGTGTAATGGCTGGACGGCGCAGATTTTAACGCTCCAACATTACCTGCACTTTTCGCTCCGCCAGCAACAGGCGTTGTTGCTGTCGCCGTTGGCGCAGGCGTTGCAGTCTGTGCTGGCGCAGTTGTGGTTGCTTTCGGCTCAGCGGTCGCTTTCGGCGTAGCGGTTACCACAGGTGCTTTAGTTGTGGTGGTCGGCGCGGTAGCAGTTACGGTTGGTTTTGCCTGGGCAACAGGTTTCGGCTCTGTCGGCGTCGCTTTCACCGTAGTTTGCGGTTTGCTCTTCGGCTCAATGACGGCCTGTTTGCGTTCCTGATGCGAAGCCGCAGGACGTTCAGTCGTTTCCGTTTTCGCAGTCTGGCGCACAGCATTACCATTACGCATCGGCGCAACGGTCGCAGGTTCGGTCGGCAGCGTAGAGTTAACCACAACGTTGTTAACCTGTTCCTGACCTTGCGGTTGCGTCAGAGCGTTGTTCAAATCGCCCTGCACTTCAACACGCTGCTGCCCTTCAGTTGCCGCAGGTGCCTGACCTTGAGTCGGGGTAGAGGAAATCGGTGGCAGGGAAACATCCTGCTGGGTATTGCCAGCGGTCTGCTCAGCGCCCGTTGCAGGTGTCGTTGCACTCGCCTGATCCGTTGCATTGCTGCCAGAGAGATCGATGCTCTTCTCGCCAGATGCTGCCTGCTCATTGGAAGAAGATGAGGGGGCTTTCAGCGCAGAACCAATGCCGATAATCAGCAGCAGCAGTACCAAAACACCCACGCCCATCATCATATACTGGCGGGAGGCAGGTTTGCTGACGGCTTTCTTACGCTTGCGCGGACGACGTTCTACACGCTCTTCATCCACCGCATCGTCATCAGATTCATACTCTTCTTCAATGTCCTGCTCTTCATCACGCTCTTTGCGTGCGCGCGCAGGACGGCGATCGTCAGCATCCAGATCAACATCATCAAAATTGATTTGCGGCTCATTATCGCGTTCAGACGATTGACGAGAACGACCAGTACGACGATCGCTGGGATCGGGTTTCAGCTCGTCTTCTGGTTTGAATTCATCCATTTAACACCCCACTCAAAGGTTAATGCTTACGACTTTGCACATAACCTGAAGCTAAAAGACCTACGTTTCGCAACGTAAGCCTGACCTTTCTTGTTGTTACGCCTGCTGGCAATCAGCAATAGCGTTAAGAACCACCTCGTGCGACACTCCGCCGCGCACTTCACTCTTCCCTATCGCTCGCGGAAGCACCAAACGAATCTCTCCCGCTAACACTTTTTTATCTCGCAGCATGTGCGGCAGATAGGCCTCGGTGGACATTTCACGCGGCCCATTCACCGGTAAGCCTGCTCGCTGTAACAGCGTAATGATGCGCTGCGTATCAGCGGAGGTGAACTGACCCAAACGTTCTGACGTACGGGCAGCCATTACCATACCTGCTGCGACTGCTTCACCATGTAACCAATTGCCATAACCCATTTCAGCTTCGATCGCATGGCCAAACGTGTGTCCCAGATTCAGTAAAGCACGTAAGCCCATTTCACGCTCGTCTGCTGCGACAACTTCTGCTTTCAGCTCACAACAACGACGAATACAGTACGCCATTGCCGGACCATCCAGACGCAACAACGCATCCAGATTGTCTTCCAGCCAGCTGAAAAATTCACCGTCAAGGATGATGCCGTATTTGATCACTTCCGCCAGCCCCGATGCCAGCTCACGCGCAGGAAGCGTTTTCAGACAATCGAGATCCACCACCACGGAGGCCGGTTGGTAAAACGCGCCAATCATGTTTTTACCGAGGGGATGGTTTACGGCGGTTTTGCCGCCAACGGAGGAGTCGACCTGCGACAACAGGGTTGTTGGGACTTGAATAAAACGTACACCACGCTGATAACTGGCTGCCGCAAAACCGGTCAGATCGCCAATCACGCCGCCGCCAAGGGCAACTAACGTGGTATCACGACCGTGCGGTTTTTGCAGTAACGCGGTGAAAACCGTATCCAGAACCGTCAGGCTTTTATACTGCTCGCCATCGGGAAGGATAACGCTATCAACGTTAACACCCGCCTGTTCAAGTACGCCGCGAACCTTATCGAGATAAAGGGGAGCCAGGGTTTCGTTGGTCACCAACATAACCTGATCGCCCGATTTCAGCGGTAAGAATGAAGCTGGCTCATTGAACAAACCAGCCGCGATGGTGATAGGGTAACTACGTTCCCCGAGAGTGACTGTGATCCTCTCCATTACGCGACATCCACCTTAGTTACTTGTACCCGCAGACGAGTGTGTATTCAGCCAGAATCAGTTGCTTTCCAACATATGAATAATCTGGTTTGCTACGACTTTTGCGCTCTGATCGTCGGTGCGAATGGTCACGTCAGCAATCTCTTCGTACAGAGGATTGCGTTCGTCAGCCAACGCTTCCAGAACTTCACGAGGCGGTGATTCTACCTGCAGCAGCGGGCGTTTCTTGTCACGTTGAGTACGCGCAAGTTGTTTTTCAATTGTCGTTTCAAGATAGACCACGACGCCACGCGCGGAAAGACGGTTACGTGTTTCACGTGATTTTACAGAGCCACCGCCAGTTGCCAGCACAATACCCTGTTTTTCCGTCAACTCGTTGATGACTTTTTCTTCGCGATCACGGAAGCCGTCTTCACCTTCTACATCGAAGACCCAGCCCACATCAGCTCCGGTTCGTTTCTCAATCTCTTGATCAGAATCGTAAAATTCCATATTGAGTTGTTGAGCTAACTGGCGCCCAATAGTGCTTTTTCCGGCACCCATAGGCCCAACCAGAAAGATATTGCGTTTCTCTGCCATTTTTTCGGTACTACTAAGACTATTCGTTAATGGTAAACCCGCTTCGCAGACACCCAGCGCAGCAGGACATGAACTGAAACCTCATAAGATATTGCGAGAGTCAGACTGAAAATTATCTCAATACTCAAGCGGGTTTGGCAACTGAATAAATCACCAAACCTAACGCATTTCTGGTCGTGGCAGGCATGCTACCCTGCAAACATCAGACCTGGCGACGTATCGCGCAGCCAAATGACACCCAATAAGCCTATGGCACACCACCGGAAAGGCAAAGCGTATTCACTGCCGCATAAGTAAAGAAAAGTACCGACGCTCAAATCGGTACTCCTTGTATGCTAAATACACCCTCACGTCAAATCCCTGAAACGTGTTCAGTGCAAAAACAATGGCTTTTCATGCATAAGTTATTCCGTTGAAACCAGTCTGGGCGTAATAAAGACCACTAATTCGCGCCGTTCATCTTCTTTACCATCATGGCGAAAAAGAGAGCCAAGCCAGGGAATGTCGCCTAATAGCGGCACGCTGTCGGCTGCGGATTTATTCTTATGTGAAAAAATCCCGCCAAGCGCAATTGTCTCGCCGTTTTTTACCTCGACCTGCGTTTCAATCTCCTGCTTGTCGATAGCCAGCACTTCGCCATCTGCCTGCTGTAGAACCTGTCCGGGAACATTCTGGCTGATATGCAGTTTCAGCCTGATTCTCCCTTTCTGCAATACCGTTGGTGTTACCTCCATCCCCAGTACCGCTTCCTTGAACTCGACGGATGTCGCACCGCTTTCACCGCTGGAGACCTGATAAGGGATCTCACTGCCCTGCTTAATACTGGCAGGTTGCAGGTGAGATGCCAGTAATCGTGGACTGGCGATGATATCCAACTGCTGTTTTTGCTCCAGCGCAGACAACTCCAGTTCCAGTAAACGACCGTTAATGCGGCCAATGTTAAATCCCACGCGGGATGTGGCGGTGGCTACAGAGAGATCGCTGGCAAGCGTTGTAACATTCCCAACCGCCCCCGATTGTTGTGCGTCAGCCAGCGACCACTTCACCCCCAGCTCGCGCAAACTTTTTTCATTTATGGTGACGATATGCGCCGCCAGTTCGACCTGGGCAACCGGCAAATCCATTTGCGATACCCACTTTTCCAGGGTGTTAAGCGCAACGCTATTATCACGCAGCAGTAAGCGGTTGGTCCGTTTATCCACCGTCATGCTTCCCTTGGCACTGAGCAGCTTTTCTCCTGCTTTTGCCAGCTCGGCAGCATCGGCATAGTGCAAAATAATGCTGCGCTGCTCCAGCGGCATACTGGCCTGAATCCGCGCCTGTTCATTGTCCTGGCGGGCCGCATTTTCACTCTGCCATTGAACAGAATGCACATGCAGGATATTGCCCTCCTGGCGTAATACCAGCCCGGCACTTTTTACCACCGTCTGCAATGCCTGCTTCCAGGGGACATCCGTCAAATGCAACGACAGCACACCGCTGACATCTGGCGAAACCACCAGGTTTTTCTGTTCCTGTTCAGCCAGCGCCTGCAATACCTGCGTAACCGGCACATCATCGAGCACCAGCGTCACGTTTTGCGGTTTCGTCGCCAGCGCGCTCGTTATCCCGACCGCCAGCGCTATTACTATCCACGCTATCCATCGCTTCATTTACCGCTCCTTGTCGTTGCCACTGCCATCGCGGCGGTTCGCAGTTTTTTTCTGTATCGAGGGTTATGTTCTGGGCCGTTATCTGCGTAATCGTCCAACCGTTTTTCAGGACGTCATTTGGCTTAACCCGCCGCCATTTTTTCTGGCTATCCTGAACGATGCCGATGGGTCGCGTGCCCTGGCTCACCATGCCCTGAAAGCGCCATGTCGACATCTCAGCAATTTGGCAGCGGTCCTCCGGCGGCAGGAAGGGATTACGCATACCGGTGAGCATCAGTACGCTCATACATGCCAACAGCCAGCGTTCAACCGTCATTCAGACGCTCCAGCTGTAGCGTTAGCAGCAACTCCGTGTCTTCTGCGCTAAGCGAAAATCGGCTGACGTTCATCCCCTGTTCCGCCAACTGGACAAACGTCTGCGGGATAGCATCCCAGGCCGATATCAGCGCCATCTCTCCGCCTTGCGCGGAGGGTTGCCAGTGGATAAGACGAGTAAGTGAAGTCTGAAACAGCAGCGGGGAGAACAGGGTCAGTTTCTCTTCCGGCTCTGCTGGTGATGCCGCCAGCAGATAGACATCTCGCCATTGCATCTGAATAGCTGCCCGTTGTTGGACCAGCGTCTCGCGTTGCATCGTCCGCTCCCGCGCGACGGGATAAAGACATAACATCACCAGTATGAGTAGCCCTAACATCCAGCCGCACCAGCAGATGAGTCGAAAGCGCGGCGACTGCGCTAACCAGACATCACAGAGCGTTATCATGCGCACCGCTCCGTGTCAGTCGATAGTGGAATTGCCAGCGTCCCTGCGCATCCTGCTGCGTTTCACCGGGGCTGCTCAACTGAAACAATGGCTGCTGGCGTAATTGCGCCTCCAGCGCCTGCAGCGCGGCAAAGTTCAGCGTGTTTCCCGTCAGTTCCAGCGTGTCCTGCTGCCAGGCCATTTTTGTTAACCACGCCTGCTCAGGCAGGAATTCCGCCAGCTCTTGCAATACCGACTGCCAGCTTCGGGTCTGCTCACGCTGTTTGTTCCGTGCCTGCACCTGTTGCCATCGTTGCTGGCGCTGCTGCATACGCGGCTTTAGCGCCATTAAGGCCTCGGCACGCGTCTTTTCGGCATCTGCCAGCAACAATTCAGCCCGATTTTCTACACTCAACACGCTGTAATAGCGCAACAACACGCCAATACTAAGCAGTAGCGAAGCGCTAAATAAGATGCCCCAGAAGCGCAGGTAAGCGTAACGCCGAGTCTGACGCCAGGGCAGAAGATTAATGGTCGCTATCATCAGTACGCGCCTCCCATAGCGAGTCCCAGCGCAATGGCGAAGTGATGGCTTTGCGTTGGAATGGGCGGCTGGCGTACAGACACGGCGCTCAAAGGGTCGAAGCCGCCAGGGGAGCATTGCGCAATGGCTGTCGTGGGCAGAGATAATGTCGTGGCAAGCTCATCGATACTGCCAATATCGCCCGTTGATTTACGTCCCCATGCCGAACGGGTCGCCCATAACCACTGGGCGTCATCACGCCATACCAGACACTGCTGATGCTCTGGCAAGAAGGGAATAAATCGCTGTAACGCGCTGGCATCCGGTGTAATCGCCGTAACCTGCACCTTCAGGGTTTGGATAAGCGTCAGAAGCGCTGAAATCTCTTTGCTTTGCGCAGCAGTGACGTTAAACGCCGGGCTCAACGTGTCTTCGCTATAATCAAAATGCAGCGCATCCGGCACCATATCGAGTTCACGCGCCATCGAACCGGACAACCATGCGGTTTGCTCTGGCTCGCGTAACGTCATTGTCGGACGAGGAAACTTTTTTTGTAACGTCCTGTTGGCGGGAAAAGAGAGATGAATATGGTGTCGGCGAGGGAGCTCCCGGCTCCACGGCAGTAGCGCGGCGACCAGCTGTTCAGGCTCGCGAATGTGGCCATCGACGATAACCTGAGGCGTCAGCGGTATACGCCACCAGCGTTGCAGATACCAACCTGATGCTTCGCGAACGATAGCGACAGCCAGCGCTTCATGTTGCTGAATATGCAGACCAATTTTCCAGATATTGAAAGCCATTGCTGATGATCTCCTTATCACCCGTCGCTTTAACGGGTATATCAATGCGTCTGGCTTGCCTTTATACTACCGCGCGTTTGTTTATAAACTGCCCAAATGCCACTAAATGGGAAATCTCCAGTGAAGTTCGTAAAGTATTTATTAATCCTTGCAGTATGTTGCATCCTGCTGGGAGCAGGCTCGATTTATGGCCTTTATCGCTATATCGAGCCGCAATTACCTGACGTCGCGACGCTCAAAGATGTGCGTTTACAGATCCCGATGCAGGTTTACAGCGCTGACGGCGAGCTAATCGCGCAATATGGCGAGAAACGTCGAATCCCGGTCACACTGGATCAGATGCCGCCGGTAATGGTTAAAGCCTTTATCGCCACAGAAGACAGCCGCTTTTATGAGCACCACGGGGTAGACCCGGTGGGGATCTTCCGTGCGGCCAGCGTCGCGTTGTTCTCCGGTCACGCGTCGCAAGGGGCGAGTACCATTACCCAACAGTTGGCGAGAAACTTCTTCCTGAGCCCGGAACGCACGCTGATGCGTAAGATCAAGGAAGTGTTCCTGGCGATCCGCATTGAACAACTGCTGAGTAAAGATGAGATCCTCGAACTGTATCTGAACAAGATCTATCTGGGGTATCGCGCCTATGGCGTGGGTGCTGCCGCGCAGGTCTATTTCGGTAAGACGGTGGATCAACTTAGCTTAAGTGAAATTGCGGTGATTGCCGGTCTGCCAAAAGCGCCGTCAACCTTCAACCCGCTCTATTCGATGGACCGTGCAACCGCGCGACGTAACGTTGTACTGTCGCGTATGTTGAGCGAAAACTACATCACGCAGGCCCAGTACGATCAGGCGCGCGGCGAGGCCATTGACGCCAACTACCACGCGCCGGAAATCGCTTTCTCTGCACCGTATCTGTCTGAAATGGTGCGCCAGGAGATGTATAACCGTTATGGCGAGAAAGCCTATGAAGACGGGTATCGCATCACCACTACCATTACGCGAAAAGTACAGCAGGCGGCTCAGCAGGCAGTACGTAACAACGTGATGGATTACGACATGCGCCACGGCTACCGCGGCCCGTCGAACGTGTTGTGGAAAGTGGGCGAAAGCAGTTGGGACAGCAAGAAAATTACCGATACGCTGAAAGCGCTGCCGACTTATGGCCCCCTGCTGCCGGCGGTTGTTACCAGCGCCAATCCGCAGGAAGCCATTGCCGCGCTGGCGGATGGTACGTCAGTGTCATTACGCATGGATGGTATGCGCTGGGCGCGTCCTTACCGCTCGGATACTCAACAAGGCCCAACGCCGCGTAAAGTGACCGACGTGGTACAGACCGGCCAGCAAATCTGGGTACGCCAGGTGGGCGATGCCTGGTGGCTGGCGCAAGTGCCAGACGTCAACTCCGCACTGGTCTCCATCAATCCGCAAAACGGCGCGGTGCTGGCGCTGGTGGGTGGTTTTGACTTCAACCAGAGCAAGTTTAACCGTGCAACCCAGGCGTTACGTCAGGTGGGCTCCAACATCAAGCCATTCCTGTATACCGCCGCGATGGATAAAGGTCTGACGCTGGCGAGCATGCTCAACGACGTGCCGATCTCCCGCTGGGATGCCGGTGCTGGTTCCGACTGGCAGCCGAAGAACTCCCCGCCGCAGTACGCCGGTCCTATCCGTTTACGTCAGGGGCTGGGTCAGTCGAAAAACGTAGTCATGGTACGCGCCATGCGCGCCATGGGCGTGGATTACGCGGCAGAGTATCTGCAACGTTTCGGCTTCCCGGCACAGAACATTGTGCATACCGAGTCGCTGGCGCTGGGTTCTGCTTCGTTCACACCGTTGCAGGTGGCACGCGGTTACGCAGTGATGTCTAATGGCGGCTTCCTGGTCGATCCGTATTTCATCAGTAAGATTGAAAGCGATATGGGCGGCGTTATCTTCGAAGCGAAGCCGAAAATTGCCTGTCCGGAATGCGATATTCCGGTGATTTACGGCGATACCCAGAAATCTAACGTGCTGGAAAACAGTAACGTAGAAGATGTCGCCGTCTCGCAGGAACAGCAAAATTCCGCCGTGCCTATGCCGCAGCTTGAGCAGGCTAACCAGGCTCTGGTCGCGCAAAGCGGCACACAAGAGTACGCTCCGCACGTGATCAACACACCGCTGGCTTTCCTGATTAAAAGCGCGCTGAACACCAATATCTTTGGTGAACCAGGCTGGATGGGAACCGGTTGGCGCGCAGGTCGCGATTTACAGCGTCATGATATCGGCGGGAAAACCGGGACCACCAACAGCTCAAAAGATGCGTGGTTCTCCGGTTACGGACCAGGGGTAGTGACGTCGGTATGGATCGGCTTTGATGACCATCGCCGCAACCTTGGTCATACGACAGCTTCAGGCGCTATCAAAGACCAAATCTCCGGCTACGAAGGTGGCGCGAAGAGTGCGCAGCCTGCATGGGATGCCTACATGAAGTCCGTGCTGGAAGGTGTGCCTGAGCAGCCGCTGACGCCGCCGCCGGGTATCGTGACGGTCAATATCGATCGCAGCACAGGACAGCTGGCAAGCGGTGGCAATAGCCGCGCAGAATACTTCATTGAAGGCACTCAGCCGACGCAACAGGCGGTGCATGAGGTGGGAACAACCATTATTGATAATGGTGAAACGCACGAACTGTTCTGATCGATTGCCGGATAGCGCTTCGCTTATCCGGCCTACAATTTCGGCGCAATTATTTGATATTGCTGGATGTTGTAGGCCGGGTAAGGCATCAGTTGGCAATCGTAATTAAAGCCGCCCCTGCCCTTTCAGCCATTCGCGTACGAGGAACAGCGCACTGACATTACGTGCTTCATGAAAATCAGGATCTTCCAGCAGGTCCATCAAATGCGCCAGCGGCCAGCGCACCTGCGGTAATGGCTCAGGTTCATCACCCTCCAGCGATTCAGGATATAAGTCCTCTGCCACCACGATGTTCATCTTGCTGGAGAAATAAGATGGCGCCATGCTGAGTTTCTTTAAAAACGTCAGATCTTTTGCGCCAAACCCCACCTCTTCTTTCAGCTCCCGATTCGCCGCCTCAAACACGCTTTCGCCAGGGTCGATTAATCCCTTGGAAAAACCCAGTTCGTAGGACTCGGTCCCGACCGCATATTCGCGAATAAGGATCAGATGGTCGTCAACAATCGGCACAATCATTACCGCTTCACGCGTGGATGGACGCATACGTTCATAAACGCGGCGTACGCCATTGCTGAACTCAAGGTCCACGCTTTCAACCTTAAACAGCCGGGATTGGGCGACGGTTTCCACTTTCAAAATCGTGGGTTTCTGTAATGATTTGCTCATTGTGAGGATCTTTGCTGTGAAATCTGGGGTTATTGTGCGATATACCGCACGGTTTCGGCAATGTGAATTGCCGTTTATTTACATTTATGTAACGTACTAAAAGTTAATCCCTATTTCAAATTAAAAGTCAATAGGTTGAAATAACTCCAGGAATTTGCTGATATTCCATTTTTGGTGATTTTGCTATGATTCGCATTTACTGGGCTGTACTTAAAGATGCTCAAGTTCGACTCCACACTTGCCGATAGCCAACCACAGAATCACGAATATTGAACAGGGTGCGACTGACCACGCCTGACAGACTAAGTAAGATGGGGAAAGCATGAGCACCATTCTGATTTTTTTAGCTGCTTTGCTGGCCTGCTCATTGCTTGCAGGATGGCTACTCAAATCAAAATCCAGGCAGAAAAATTTACCCTTGAGCAGCGTCTTCTCAGACGCCTCGAAACGTAAACTCACACCTGAAGAACGCAGCGCAGTCGAAAACTATCTCGAAAGCCTTAGTCAAATTCAGCAAGTACCCGGTCCCACGGGAGCCAGTGCTGCGCCGGTCTCATTAACGTTGAATGCCCAAAGTAATAGCGTCATCGTGCTTACTCGTTCGATTACACGTTACGGCATTACCACCGACGATCCTAACAAATGGCGCTACTATCTTGATTCCGTTGAGGTACATCTTCCCCCTTTCTGGGAACAATACATCAACGACGAAAACAGCGTTGAGATAATCCACACCAATACGATACCGCTGGTTATCTCGTTGAACGGCCATACGCTGCAGGAATATATGCAGGAAGCGCGAGGTTATGCGTTACAGCACACCGCTTCTACCCAGGCGTCCATTCGTGGTGAAGAAAGTGAGCAGATTGAACTGCTGAATATTCGCCAGGAAACCCATGAAGAATATGCGCTCAGCCGCCCTTCGGGATTGCGCGAGGCGTTGCTGATAACCGCATCATTCCTGCTGTTCTTTTTCTGTTTGGTTATCCCGAACACGTTTGTTCCGTGGGCAGTCGGTGGCGCGGTGTTGCTGTTAGCTGCGGGTCTGTGGGGATTGTTCGCCCCGCCGTCTAAAAGCGCCCTGCGGGAAATTCATTGTCTGCGCGGTACGCCGCGTCGCTGGGGATTGTTTGGCGAAAACGACCAGGAACAAATTAATAATATCTCGCTGGGTATTATTGATCTGATCTACCCAGCTCACTGGCAACCTTACATCGCCCAAGACCTTGGCCAGCAAACGGATATCGATATTTATCTCGATCGCCACGTTGCCCGCCAGGGGCGTTTTTTATCTCTGCACGATGAAGTGAAAAACTTCCCGTTACAGCACTGGCTGCGCAACGCTGTCATCGCAGGCGGCTCGTTGCTGGTACTGCTGATGCTGCTGTTTTGGATCCCGCTGGATATGCCAATAAAGGTCACGCTCTCCTGGATGAAGGGCGCGCAAACTATCGAAGCCACCAGCGTTAAACAGCTCGAAAACGCGGGCGTTCGCGTGGGTGACACGCTGCACCTGAGTGGTACGGGTATGTGTAACATTCATACCCAAGGGAGCTGGAATGCGCAGCCTGCCACGCCGTTTATGCCTTTCGATTGCTCGCAAATTATCTGGAATGATGCGCGCGCATTACCGCTGCCTGAGTCTGACCTGGTGAATAAGGCCACCGCGCTCACGCAGGCCGTGAGCCGTCAGTTGCATCCCAAACCTGACGATGACTCTCGCGTCAGCGCATCGCTACGCTCGGCAATCCAAAAGTCCGGCATGGTGTTACTGGACGATTTTGGTGAGATAGTCCTTAAAACGGCCGATCTGTGTGCAGCCAAAGATGAATGTGTACGCTTAAAAAATGCGCTGGTTAACCTCGGTAACAGTAAAGACTGGGCCGCGCTGGTGAAGCGAGCGAACGCAGGCAAACTGGATGGCGTGAACGTGCTGCTACGTCCGGTAAGCGCAGAGTCGTTGGATAATCTGGTGAATACCTCTACGGCGCCGTTTATTTCACGCGAGACTGCGCGAGCAGCCCAGGCGCTGAATAGCCCTGCCCCTGGCGGTTTCCTGATTATCAGCGACGAAGGCAGCGATCTGGTCGATCAGCCGTGGCCGACGACCTCGCTATATGACTATCCTCCCCAGGAACAGTGGAACGCCTTCCAGCGCCTGGCGCAGATGCTAATGCAGACACCATTTCGCGCGGAGGGGATCGTCACCAATATTTCGACTGACGCCAATGGCACCCAGCACATTGGCCTGCATCGTATTCCGGATCGTTCAGGATTATGGCGCTACCTTGGCACGACGCTGCTGATGTTCTCCATGCTCGGATGCGCTATCTACAACAGCATACAGGCATTCAGACGCTACCAGCGTCACCGCACCCGCATCGCGGAAATTCAGAGCTACTACGAAAGTTGTCTCAATCCAACACTGATTGACAACCCGGAAAGCCTGATTCGATAACACGCTCGCGCGACAGGATATGCTACCCTGTCGCGCATCATGTTTTCTTCTGGGGAGTTTCCATGCATATCAATATTGCCTGGCAGGATGTCGACACCGTGTTGTTAGATATGGACGGCACGCTGCTCGACCTGGCATTCGATAACTATTTCTGGCAAAAATTGGTGCCGGAAACCTATGGCGCGAAGCAGGGTATCTCTCCTCAGGAAGCTCAGGACTATATTCGTCAGCAGTATCATGCCGTGCAGCATACGCTAAACTGGTATTGCCTGGATTACTGGAGCGAGTGCCTGGATCTGGATATTTGCGCCATGACCACGGAACAGGGACCGCGCGCCGTTTTGCGCGAAGATACCGTACCGTTTCTTGATGCCTTAAAAGCCAGCGGCAAGCGCCGCATTTTGCTCACCAACGCGCATCCGCATAATCTGGCGGTGAAGCTTGAGCATACCGGTCTGGCCTCACACCTTGATTTATTACTTTCCACCCACACATTTGGTTATCCCAAAGAGGATCAGCGGTTATGGCACGCTGTGGCTGAAGAAACGGGAATGAGTGCAGAGAAGACGCTGTTTATTGACGACAGCGAACCCATTCTCGACGCCGCTGCTCTGTACGGTATTCGTTACTGCCTCGGCGTGACCAATCCCGACTCCGGCATCGCCGAAAAACAGTACGCACGCCATCCGTCACTGAATGACTACCGCCGACTGATCCCCTCACTGATGTGAAGGAGACGCCATGAAAGAAAAGCCCTCTGCTGAAGTCAGGCTGGATAAATGGCTGTGGGCTGCACGCTTTTACAAAACGCGTGCGCTAGCCCGCGAAATGGTTGAAGGCGGTAAGGTGCACTACAACGGCCAGCGCAGTAAGCCAAGCAAGATTGTCGAGCTGAACGCCACCCTCACCCTGCGCCAGGGAAATGACGAGCGAACGGTCATTATCAAGGCCATTACCGAGCAGCGTCGCCCGGCAACGGAAGCCGTTACGCTGTATGAAGAAACCGCGGAAAGCGTGGAAAAACGCGAAAAAGTGGCGCTGGCGCGTAAACTTAACGCGTTAACCATGCCGCACCCGGACAGGCGACCGGACAAAAAAGAGCGCCGCGACCTGTTACGATTTAAACACGGCGACAGCGAGTGACTGTCACCTGCAAGAGAGATGATTATGCCGCAACATGACCAATTACATCGTTATCTGTTTGAAAACTTTGCCGTGCGCGGCGAACTGGTGACCGTTTCGGAAACCCTGCAACAGATCCTCGAAAATCATACTTACCCGCAACCGGTCAAAAACGTACTGGCTGAGCTACTGGTTGCCACCAGCCTGCTCACCGCCACGCTGAAATTTGCCGGTGATATCACTGTGCAGTTGCAGGGTGATGGTCCGCTGAGCCTGGCCGTCATCAACGGCAACAACAATCAGCAGATGCGCGGCGTGGCCCGCATGCAGGGTGATATTCCTGAAGATGCCGACCTGAAAACGCTGGTGGGCAACGGCTACCTGGTGATCACCATTACCCCGGAAGAAGGCGAGCGTTATCAAGGCGTGGTCGGTCTGGAAGGTGACACGCTGGCAGCGTGTCTGGAAGATTACTTCATGCGTTCTGAACAGCTGCCGACACGCCTGTTCATCCGCACTGGCGACGTTGATGGCAAACCCGCTGCTGGCGGAATGCTGCTGCAGGTAATGCCGGCGCAAAACGCGCAGGCAGATGATTTCGATCACCTGACAGCCCTGACTGAAACCATCAAAGCCGAAGAGCTGCTGACTCTGCCGGCCAACG
Source organism: Citrobacter sp. Cpo030 (assembly GCF_030333005.1). Taxonomy (NCBI): domain Bacteria; kingdom Pseudomonadati; phylum Pseudomonadota; class Gammaproteobacteria; order Enterobacterales; family Enterobacteriaceae; genus Citrobacter; species Citrobacter sp. Cpo030. The sequence goes on from NZ_JAOWGT010000074.1 coordinate 61,339, forward strand.
AAGTGCTGTGGCGCCTGTACCACGAAGAAGAAGTTACTCTCTACGATCCGCAGGACGTTGAGTTCAAATGCACCTGTTCACGCGAACGCTGCGCAGGCGCACTGAAAACGTTGCCGGACGAAGAAGTGGACAGCATTCTGGCGGAAGAAGGCGAGATCGATATGCACTGCGATTACTGCGGTAGTCACTATCTGTTTAACGCCATGGATATTGCTGAGATCCGCAGCAATGCCTCCCCTGCCGATCCCCAGGTGCATTAATCACTGTCTTGCCTGATGGCACGGCGCTTATCAGGCCTACGGAAAAACTGTCGTAGGCCTGATAAGACGTTCACGCTGCCATCCGGCAAAAACGATGTCGGCAACACACTCACTCGGTGTAATAAGTCATTGGCAGTCTTTTGCCATCAATAGTGATATCCCGCCAGATTCTGGGTGCTGAACCCAGTTGCTGATTCGCCACCGCCTGCAGCAATTTATCCTTATTGAATCCTTCAGGTAGCCTGGCAACCGCTAACAAATCCCATTTGTTTTTCTGCATGCCGAAGACCAGACTCTCCCCATCGCCAAAGGCATATAACACCTGCTCAGGATGACCATCCGCATTGAGGTCCTGACTCACCAGTACGCACGCATTCTGCTCAGCACAAGAGGTGATGCGATACCCCTGTGTTTTGACAAACACCCAGAACGCATCGTCTGGCTTCTGGCTCCCCGGAGCCATCACAACCTTCGATACTAACTGTGTTGCGGTTAGCTCTTTAACCGGATCCCGGCGCCCTTGCAGCAGAGAATTCAAGTCGCGTCTGCGTTTACTGTCTTGATTAAACGCCACATCTTTTTGTAATGCTTCCAACGCTGCGCGCCCCGGTTTTCCGCTGTGATCCAACATATACAGGCTGACTTGATCCGGTTTAATTTTCCCGCTGTGATACAACCCCATATGGCTGTTAACGCTGATGCGCCAGGCATCAATAACCGGCGATGACAGCAGAACCAACAGCCCCAACGCCAGCAACGAAACGCCAAGAATGACCGGCCCCTGAAGCTCAAGCGGATTGCGCCCGCGGCGCAAAATGCTGGCCAGATAGCCAAACGACCATACCAGCAGCACCACGACCACCAGCACGCCATAAACGCGCTCAGGCGTCCAACCGTACTGCTGTATTCGCACCCACAGTGACCAACCGGCAATCAGCATATAGATGGGCGCGACAATCAGAGAGCATTTGATCAGGTAGCGTAACGCGCCAGGATAGGGTAACGCCTCTTTTTGCGGTTCACGCACGATAGCTATCAACAGCAACAGGAGCAGCGTCAGCGTTGACATCAACCCAGCCGCAGACACGCGTTGCGAAATAGCCTCCAGCCCGGTGAAGGGTAAGGTCAGTATGAACATCAGCGCCAACAGCGCGACCAGAGGTAACAGACCGGTGGCGATAAACGTCAGTAATTTTTGTACCGCCGTGACCAGACGCGACTGTGTACGGGCCAGTACCACTGCCAGTGCGGTAATCAGACCAAAGGCCACATAGCCAAACCAGTCGGTATCAAAGAAGAGCGTGCTGAAGAAGGGAATACCGACCAGCTTAAACATCTCGCTCCATAGCAGGAGCACCAGCCAGAACAAACCGTTGGCGACAAAGACAATCAGCAACGTCAACGCATTAAGCCACAATTGCCGATAAAAATGCGGGTAACGCGCCTGCTCACGAGAGACATGAAGCGAGTACTGAATCCAGGGCAAAGCCAGCATCGCCATCAGCAGTAAGCGCCAACCGTAGAACATAAAAACTTCATGTTGCCGCCACTTATCACTGTCCTCGACTTGCCACTTTAGCCAGACGCTCATCGCCAGCACGACAACAAAGATCAACGCCATCCAGTACCACAGCGCGCGTTGTTTGAAAGAAACAACAGTAAGCAAAAGGGCCGAGGTGATCGCAATCGTCGCAGGCAGGCCATAGAACAGCCAGCCGTCATTATGGGGCGCCAGATATGTCATCAGCAGATAGCATAATGTCCCCTGCAACAGGCCGATAAATATCATGCCCCAACGCGTCGTACGTGAAATTTCAGCACTATCCATGTCAGTTTCCAGAATGAAGGGAAAAGCTAATTATCGCATCAACTTCACAATTTTGAGCATTGGTAGAACGATTTCGGACTACGACGACGGGAAGTGAATCGATATTGTTTATGTATAACCCACGCTCATTTCTTACATGAATGCGATTACACTCACAAGATTTCCGCCAAAAACACTCTCCATTAACGTTTTAAGAACATTTTCCACAACAAAAAAGGGTTTCCTGCCATAATATCTGCCTCTTTGTGACAGGAGTCGCAGCGCATTCGGTCGCCCGTGTTTTTCCCGGATGCGTAAATCTATGAGCCTTGTCGCGGTTAACAATCCCTAAAAAACCTTACTATTCCAGGTAATACATATTGGCTAAGGAGCAGTGAAATGCGTGTGAACAACAGTTTAACCCCGCAAGATCTCAAGGCTTATGGTATCAATGACGTTCAGGATATCGTTTACAATCCAGACTACGACACGCTTTTCCAGGAAGAACTTGATCCAAACCTGGAAGGTTATGAACGTGGCGTGTTAACGAATCTGGGCGCCGTTGCCGTTGATACCGGTATCTTTACCGGACGTTCGCCAAAGGATAAGTACATTGTCCGTGACGACACCACGCGCGACACGCTGTGGTGGTCCGACAAAGGTAAAGGTAAGAACGACAACAAACCGCTCTCTCCGGAAACCTGGCAGCATCTGAAAGGATTAGTCACCCAGCAACTTTCCGGCAAGCGCCTGTTTATCATTGATGCTTTCTGCGGCGCTAACGCCGATACCCGTCTTTCCGTGCGCTTCATTACCGAAGTTGCCTGGCAGGCGCATTTTGTCAAAAACATGTTCATCCGCCCAAGCGACGAAGAGCTGGTTGATTTCAAACCTGATTTCATCGTGATGAACGGCGCTAAATGCACCAACCCGCAGTGGAAAGAGCAGGGTCTGAACTCCGAAAACTTCGTGGCTTTCAACCTGACTGAGCGTATCCAGTTGATTGGTGGCACTTGGTACGGCGGCGAAATGAAGAAAGGTATGTTCTCCGTAATGAACTACCTGCTGCCGCTGAAAGGCATTGCCTCCATGCACTGCTCAGCAAACGTTGGGAAAAAAGGCGATGTGGCAGTCTTCTTTGGCCTGTCCGGCACCGGTAAAACCACGCTGTCCACCGACCCGAAACGTCGCCTGATTGGCGATGACGAACACGGCTGGGATGACGACGGCGTGTTTAACTTCGAAGGCGGTTGCTACGCGAAGACCATCAAACTGTCTAAAGATGCCGAGCCGGAAATCTACAACGCGATCCGTCGTGACGCGCTGCTGGAAAACGTCACCGTGCGCGAAGATGGTTCCATCGATTTCGATGATGGTTCAAAAACTGAGAACACCCGCGTTTCCTACCCGATTTATCACATCGATAATATCGTTAAGCCGGTGTCAAAAGCGGGCCATGCTACCAAAGTGATCTTCCTGACCGCCGACGCATTTGGCGTGCTGCCGCCGGTTTCTCGCCTGACGGCAGACCAAACGCAGTACCACTTCCTGTCTGGCTTCACCGCCAAACTGGCCGGTACCGAACGCGGCGTCACCGAACCGACCCCGACCTTCTCTGCCTGTTTCGGCGCAGCATTCCTGTCTCTGCACCCAACGCAGTACGCAGAAGTACTGGTGAAACGTATGCAGGCGGCAGGTGCGCAGGCGTATCTGGTTAACACCGGCTGGAACGGTACCGGCAAGCGTATCTCTATCAAAGATACCCGTGCGATTATCGACGCCATCCTGAACGGTTCGCTGGATGACGCGGAAACGTTCCGTCTGCCGATGTTTGACCTGGCTATCCCGACCGAGCTGCCGGGTGTGGACACTCGCATTCTCGATCCGCGTAATACCTACGCATCTCCGGAGCAGTGGCAGGAAAAAGCCAACGCACTGGCGAAACTGTTTATCGAGAACTTCGAGAAATACACCGACACCCCTGCGGGTGAAGCGCTGGTTAGCGCCGGACCGAAGCTGTAACGAAAAGTGCCGGATGGCGGTTTCGCCTTATCCGGCCTACAGCAACAAAAAGGGAGGCATTTCGCCTCCCTTTGTTATGCGTCTTTCGTGTTGCCCGGCGCGCGAGTGAAGGGCACCGGAAGCCATGCACGAATCGACAGCCCACCGCGTTCACTGGTACCAATCTCCAGCATCCCGTTATGGTTATCAATAATACGCTGCACAATCGCCAGACCCAGGCCCGTACCGCTGGTACTGCGCGCGCTGTCTCCGCGGACAAACGGCTGGAACAGGTGCTTACGCTGCTCCGGCTTGATGCCCGGACCATCATCTTCTACCTGGAACCAGGCGCGATGCTGCTCCATTCCGCTACTGACCTTAATCCAGCCGTTGCCGTAGCGGGCGGCGTTAACCACCATATTGGCAACCGCACGCTTGATCGACAGCGGGTGCATCTTCACCTGAATGCTGCCCGGCAGCAACGCAGTTTCGATTTCACGTTCGTAGCCGCTTTCTGCCGCAACCACTTCACCCAGCACCGAGTTCAGATCCGCCATCTCCATTGGCATCTCCTGACCGGTACGCAGGTAGTCGATGAACTGCTCGATGATGGCGTTACACTCTTCGATGTCCTTATTGATGGACTCCGCAAGATAACCGTCCTCTTCGCCCATCATTTCCGTCGCCAGACGAATACGCGTCAGCGGGGTACGTAAATCGTGGCTCACGCCCGCCATTAACAGCGTACGGTCATCGGCCAGCTGCTTCACGCCCGCAGCCATATGGTTAAAGGCTCGGGTTACGGAGCGCACCTCCGAAGCGCCATACTCACGCAACGGCGGCGGAATGATACCTTTCCCCACCTGCAGCGCCGCATGTTCAAGATCCACCAATGGCCGGTTCTGGATACGGATAAACAACCAGGCCCCACCGATAGCCAACAGCATAATCGCCAGCGTATAGCGGAATAGCGGTGAGAAGTCGCCCTGATGAATTTCCGTAAGCGGCACGCGTACCCAGATATTGGGCGACAGCCAGGTTTTCAACCACACGACCGGCGAGCTTTTGTTTACCTCAACGCGGACTTCCGTTGGGCCACCCAGTTGCTGCGCCATCTGATGGCTTAAGAATTCATAGTGTTGCGCCCAACGCAGTCCGGCTTCTTCAGCGGCCTCGTTGGAATAGAGGGAAATACCCAGCTCACGATAAATTTCCCGGCGGAATGCGGGCGGCACCACCAATTGCGTACCGTCCTCCAGCTGCAGTTTATCGGTCATCAGCATACGAACTTCGTACGCCAGGACCTTATTAAACTGCTGGAGGCTCGGCAGAATCGCGAAGTTCAGCACTACCAGGTATGTCGTCACCAGGCTGGCAAACAGCAAGGTGACGATGAGCAATAACGTGCGGGCAAACGAACTTCGTGGCGAGAAGCGCATTCGCCTCATGCTTTAGAACCGTCCGGAACAAAGACGTAGCCCAGACCCCATACGGTCTGAATGTAGCGTGGATGAGCCGGATCTTCTTCCACCATGCGGCGCAGACGGGAGATCTGGACGTCGATAGAACGTTCCATCGCAGAATATTCACGACCACGGGCGAGGTTCATCAGCTTGTCTCGCGACAGCGGCTCGCGCGGGTGGCTTACCAGCGCTTTCAGTACTGCAAATTCCCCGCTAGTGAGCGGCATCGGCTCATCTTCGCGGAACATTTCACGCGTACCGAGGTTCAGCTTGAACTTACCAAAAGCGATAACCGCTTCTTCCTGAGAAGGTGCGCCCGGCAGTTCATTCGCCTGACGACGCAGGACTGCGCGAATACGAGCCAGCAGCTCACGCGGGTTAAACGGTTTCGGGATGTAATCGTCGGCACCGATTTCCAGCCCTACGATACGGTCAACTTCTTCACCCTTCGCTGTGACCATAATGATCGGCATCGGGTTGCTCTGGCTGCGCAGGCGACGGCAAATAGACAGGCCATCTTCTCCAGGCAGCATTAAATCCAGCACCATCAGGTGAAAGGACTCACGGGTCAGCAGACGATCCATCTGCTCAGCGTTTGCGACGCTTCGAACCTGGAAGCCCTGCTCGGTCAGATAACGCTCCAGAAGCGCACGCAAGCGCATGTCGTCATCGACCACCAGAATCTTATAGTTCTCTTGCATTGTTATTACTCCCAAAGGTTCGCAACAATTAAGTGTATATTCTTAAGAAAGCTAACGTGAGTCACCAGCGAATTCTGGTATGAATTCCAGGCTAAATTGTTACAAAGCATATTAAACAGCAGCTTAAGTATACAATGTTTCTCGCAATACATTATTTATTCTGTTGATATGCTCACGTAATACTAATTGTGCGCATCATCACAGAGTCGAAGGTAAAACAATAAGATGAAAACGCCCCTGATAACCCGTGAAGGGTATGAAAAACTTAAACAAGAGCTGAATTATCTCTGGCGTGAAGAGCGCCCGGAAGTCACCAAAAAAGTTACCTGGGCTGCAAGTCTGGGTGACCGCAGCGAAAATGCCGACTACCAGTATAATAAAAAGCGCCTGCGTGAGATCGACCGCCGCGTCCGTTATTTGACCAAGTGCATGGAGAATCTAAAAATCGTCGATTACTCCCCGCAGCAGGAAGGCAAAGTCTTCTTTGGCGCATGGGTTGAGATTGAAAATGACGATGGCGACATCCGCAAATTCCGTATTGTTGGCTACGATGAGATCTTCGGTCGTAAGGATTACATCTCAATCGACTCACCAATGGCGCGGGCGCTATTGAAAAAAGAGGTCGGCGATCTCGCAGTAGTAAACACCCCAGGTGGCGAAGCCAGCTGGTACGTGAATGAGATTGAATACGTGAAGTGAGACCGGAACAATCCGAAGCCCCGGCAGATGGCTGGCATTTTTGCCAGTCAATCCGTATAACTATCCCCTGATTTTTTATCCTATAGACGAAGCTATCCATGATGAATGATTCTTTCTGCCGCATTATCGCAGGTGAAATTCAGGCTCGTGCTGAACAGGTAGAAGCTGCCGTTCGCCTGCTTGACGAAGGGAACACCGTGCCGTTTATCGCACGATATCGTAAGGAAATCACCGGCGGTCTGGACGATACGCAACTGCGTAATCTGGAAACCCGTCTGGGATATCTGCGTGAACTGGAAGACCGCCGTCAGGCAATCCTGAAATCTATCGGCGAGCAAGGCAAACTGACTGACGATCTGGCGAAAGCGATCAACGGCACGTTAAGTAAGACCGAACTCGAAGATCTCTATCTGCCGTATAAACCAAAGCGCCGCACCCGTGGGCAGATCGCCATTGAGGCTGGACTGGAGCCGCTGGCAGACCTGCTGTGGAACGAACCGTCTCACGACCCGGAAACGGAAGCCGCAAAATATCTCAACGCCGAAAACGGCGTGGCGGATACCAAAGCCGCCCTCGACGGCGCGCGCTACATTCTAATGGAGCGCTTCGCTGAAGATGCTGCTCTGCTGGCGAAAGTACGTGATTATCTGTGGAAAAACGCCCACCTGGTCGCCACCGTGGTAAGCGGTAAAGAAGAGGAAGGCGCTAAGTTCCGCGACTACTTCGATCACCACGAACCGATTTCTACCGTGCCATCCCACCGTGCGCTGGCCATGTTCCGTGGTCGTAACGAAGGCGTGTTACAGCTTTCACTGAATGCCGATCCGCAATTCGATGAGCCACCAAAAGAGAGCCACGGCGAGCAGATTATCCGGGATCATCTGGGGCTGCGCCTGAACAACGCCCCAGCAGACAGCTGGCGTAAAGGCGTGGTTAGCTGGACCTGGCGCATCAAAGTGCTGATGCACCTCGAAACGGAGCTGATGGGTACCGTGCGCGAACGTGCGGAAGATGAAGCTATCAACGTCTTTGCCCGTAACCTGCATGACCTGCTGATGGCCGCTCCGGCCGGGCTGCGCGCCACCATGGGCCTCGATCCAGGTCTGCGTACCGGTGTAAAAGTGGCAGTGGTTGACGGTACCGGCAAGCTGGTCGCGACCGACACTATTTATCCGCATACCGGTCAGGCCGCCAAAGCCGCCGTTGCCGTTGCGACGCTGTGTGAAAAACACAACGTTGAACTGGTGGCGATTGGTAACGGTACGGCATCGCGCGAAACCGAGCGTTTCTTCCTCGACGTGCAAAAGCAGTTCCCGCAAGTGACCGCGCAGAAAGTGATCGTCAGTGAAGCCGGCGCGTCGGTTTACTCTGCATCCGAACTGGCGGCGCTGGAGTTCCCGGACCTCGACGTATCTCTGCGTGGCGCGGTGTCTATCGCCCGTCGTCTGCAGGATCCGCTGGCTGAGCTGGTGAAAATCGATCCGAAATCTATCGGCGTGGGCCAGTATCAGCACGACGTAAGCCAGACTCAGTTGGCGCGTAAGCTGGATGCGGTGGTGGAAGACTGCGTGAACGCCGTCGGCGTCGATCTGAATACCGCCTCCGTACCGCTGCTGACCCGTGTTGCTGGTCTGACGCGCATGATGGCGCAGAATATCGTTGCCTGGCGTGATGAGAACGGTCAATTCCAGAACCGTCAGCAACTGTTAAAAGTCAGCCGTCTTGGACCTAAAGCCTTTGAACAGTGCGCGGGCTTCCTGCGTATCAACCACGGCGATAACCCGCTGGATGCCTCTACCGTCCACCCGGAAGCTTATCCGGTTGTGGAACGCATTCTGGCCGCCACCGAGCAATCGTTGCGTGATCTGATGGGTAACAGCAGCGAATTGCGCAATCTGAAACCCGCTGATTTTACCGACGAACGCTTCGGGGTGCCGACCGTCACCGACATCATCAAAGAGCTGGAAAAGCCGGGCCGCGATCCGCGTCCTGAATTTAAAACCGCACAGTTTGCTGATGGCGTCGAAACCATGAACGACCTGCTGCCGGGAATGATTCTGGAAGGTGCTGTCACCAACGTTACCAACTTCGGCGCGTTTGTTGATATCGGCGTTCATCAGGATGGTCTGGTGCATATCTCTTCGCTGTCGAATAAGTTCGTCGAAGATCCACACACCGTGGTGAAAGCGGGCGACATTGTGAAGGTGAAAGTGCTGGAAGTGGACCTGCAACGTAAGCGTATCGCGCTGACCATGCGTCTGGACGAGCAGCCGGGTGAAACCAATGCGCGTCGCGGCGGCGGGAATAACGATCGCGCTCAGGGCAATCGCCCGGCACCAAAAGCGGCGAAACCGCGTGGCCGTGACGCACAGCCTACAGGCAACAGTGCGATGATGGATGCGTTGGCGGCGGCGATGGGTAAAAAACGCTAAGTTTAAACCCTGTGCCGGATGGTGGTGTAAACGCCCTGTCCGGCCAGGTTATCGCAATTAATTTGCAGGCCGGATAAGACGCATGAGCGTCGCCATCCGGCATATTTAATCTATGCCCCGCTTTGCACCACAATATATTTATCACTTCATTAACAGATGAAACCTTAATTAAACATTAAGATCCCCAATAATTACTTCCGCGAATCACTCGTTTCCAACCAGAATAAATATTGAGGAATATCAAAATTGGCTTAAATTATTATCCAATTGTACATTCCGTCACATTTATTCTATTGATGATAGAAACCATTCTCATTATCATTGATTTGTTGATTATTTACTCTTCCCTTACGTTGGCTAATCATCTGGTCTCATGCCGCCCTGTCGCCCCATGAGGTAATCATCCAGTTAGCGAGATATAAGTAGGTCCCTATGCAATTCACTCCTGACAGTGCGTGGAAAATTACCGGTTTTGCCCGTGAAATCAGCCCGGCTTATCGTCAGAAACTGTTGTCACTTGGCATGCTACCCGGCTCATCCTTCAACGTGGTACGCGTCGCCCCGCTCGGCGATCCTATCCATATCGAAACGCGTCGCGTAAGTCTGGTATTGCGTAAGAAGGATTTGGCGTTATTAGAAGTGGAAGCGGTTTCCTGTTAATACAGTGAGTCTATAAAAATGAAAAAACTAACCATTGGTTTAATTGGTAATCCTAATTCCGGCAAGACAACTTTATTCAACCAGCTCACCGGCGCGCGCCAGCGTGTAGGCAACTGGGCTGGCGTTACCGTTGAGCGTAAAGAAGGCCATTTCGCCACGACGGACCACCAGGTCACGCTGGTCGATTTACCCGGCACTTATTCTCTGACGACAATCTCATCCCAAACCTCTCTCGATGAGCAGATTGCCTGCCACTATATTTTAAGCGGCGACGCGGATCTGTTGATCAACGTGGTCGATGCTTCAAACCTTGAACGCAACCTCTACCTGACGTTGCAACTGCTTGAGCTGGGTATTCCCTGTATCGTTGCACTGAACATGCTGGATATTGCTGAGAAACAGCAAATCCGTATCGATATCGACGCCCTCTCCGCTCGTCTTGGCTGTCCGGTGGTTCCACTGGTTTCCACTCGTGCGCGCGGCATTGAAGCACTGAAGCTGGCGATCGATCGCTACAAAGAAAACGACACCGTTGAGCTGGTCCATTATGCCCAGCCGCTGCTGCAAGAAGCTGATTCCCTCGCCGACGCAATGGCCAAAGATATGCCGCTCAAACAGCGCCGCTGGCTAGGCCTGCAGATGCTCGAAGGCGATATCTACAGCCGTGCTTACGCCGGTGATGCAGCACAAAACCTTGATGCCGCTGTTGCTCGCCTGAGTGAGACAATGGACGACCCGGCGCTACATATTGCCGATGCACGTTACCAGTGCATTGCCGCTATCTGCGATACCGTCAGTAATACCCTGACGGCAGAGCCGAGCCGTTTCACCACAGCGGTAGATAAAATTATCCTCAACCGCTTCCTCGGTCTACCGATTTTCCTGTTCGTGATGTACCTGATGTTCCTGCTTGCCATCAACATTGGCGGCGCGCTGCAGCCGTTGTTTGATGTTGGCTCCGTGGCGCTCTTTATCCATGGTATTCAGTGGATTGGCTATACGCTGCATTTCCCGGACTGGCTGACTATCTTCCTGGCCCAGGGCCTTGGCGGCGGGATTAACACCGTGCTGCCGCTAGTACCGCAAATCGGCATGATGTATCTGTTCCTCTCTTTCCTTGAAGACTCCGGCTACATGGCGCGAGCCGCATTTGTGATGGACCGTCTAATGCAGGCGCTGGGACTGCCGGGGAAATCATTTGTCCCGCTGATCGTCGGCTTTGGTTGTAACGTACCGTCAGTGATGGGCGCGCGTACGCTGGACGCCCCGCGTGAGCGTCTGATGACCATCATGATGGCGCCGTTTATGTCCTGTGGCGCACGTCTGGCGATTTTCGCCGTCTTTGCCGCCGCGTTCTTTGGTCAGAACGGCGCGCTGGCGGTCTTCTCGCTGTACGTGCTGGGTATCGTTATGGCGGTGTTGACCGGCCTGATGCTCAAACACACCATCATGCGTGGCGAAGCAACGCCGTTCGTGATGGAGCTGCCGGTATATCACGTACCGCACATTAAGAGTCTGATCATTCAAACCTGGCAACGTCTGAAAGGCTTCGTTCTGCGTGCAGGTAAAGTCATCATCATCGTCAGCATTTTCCTCAGCGCGTTTAACAGCTTCTCACTGAGCGGAAAAATCGTCGACAACATCAACGACTCTGCTCTGGCTTCAGTTAGCCGCGTCATTACCCCGGTCTTTAAGCCGATTGGTGTTCACGAAGATAACTGGCAGGCAACCGTAGGTCTGTTCACCGGCGCGATGGCGAAAGAAGTGGTTGTCGGTACGCTGAACACGCTCTATACCGCAGAAAACATTCAGGAAGAAGAGTTCAACCCGGCAGATTTCCACCTCGGTGACGAGCTGCTCGGCGCGGTAGATGAAACCTGGCAAAGCCTGAAAGACACTTTCAGCCTGAGCGTGCTGGCTAACCCTATCGAAGCCAGCAAGGGCGACGGTGAAATGGCTACCGGTGCAATGGGCGTGATGGGCGAGAAATTTGGCAGCGCCGCCGCCGCGTACAGCTATCTGATCTTTGTTCTGCTGTATGTACCGTGCATTTCAGTGATGGGCGCTATCGCACGTGAATCCAGCCGTGGCTGGATGAGCTTCTCGATTCTGTGGGGCCTGAATATCGCCTACTCTCTGTCGACGCTGTTTTATCAGACGGTCAGCTACAAAGAACACCCGACCTACAGCCTGGTGTGCATTTTAGCGGTCATCCTGTTTAACATCGTGTTGCTGGGCCTGCTGCGTCGCGCTCGTAGCCGCGTGGACCTCGCACTGCTGGCAACCAACAGAACGGCGAGTTCCTGCTGTTCCAGCACGACTGGCGATTGCCACTAAGGTTATCGACAATGGCATCGCTTATTCAGGTTCGTGATTTACTGGCTTTGCGGGGGCGCATGGAGGCGACACAAATTAGCCACACGCTGCATACCCCGCAGCCCATGATTGACGCCATGCTGAATCAGTTAGAAAAGATGGGCAAAGCGGTGCGGATTCAGGAAGATGCCGACGGGTGTCTTTCCGGAAGCTGCAAAAGTTGCCCAGAAGGTAAAGCCTGCCTGCGCGAGTGGTGGGCTTTACGCTAATCAGATGCTCTTTGCCGGATGGCGCTACGCTTATCCGGCCTACAAATGATGCAAACGTCCAGGCCGGATAACGCGTTTACGCTGATATCCAGCTTTTTTGCGAAATGGATTCCACGCAGATTTCATTATTTCAGCAAAAAAGATCTATCCTCCAGCCAGCCACGCATCGTTATTAATTCGTGGATGATTACTGGTAACCTGGGAAGTAGAGTCTCGTCATCTTTTTTCTCAGGTGACGGATCGCCATGAATACTGACACGACTGCTACGCCGCATGACGCGATTTTCAAAACGTTCTTAAACCACCCGGCGACCGCACGCGACTTTCTTCAGCTTCATCTTCCAGCCTCTTTGCAAAAACTTTGCGATCTTAAAACGCTGCAACTGGAATCGGGTAGCTTTATTGAGGACGATTTGCGCGCGTACTACTCTGATGTGCTGTGGTCGTTAAAAACTCGCGAAGGTGATGGCTATATTTATACCATCATTGAGCATCAGAGCACCACGGATAGCCATATGGCATTTCGACTGATGCGTTACGCCATTGCGGTAATGCATCGTCATTTGGCGGCAGGCCACAAGAAACTCCCGCTGGTGATACCCATGCTTTTTTATCATGGCTCAGCAAGCCCATACCCCTATTCACTTTGTTGGCTGGACGAGTTTGATGACCCGGAGTCCGCCAGACAACTTTATAGCACCGCGTTTCCACTGATCGATATCACTGTTGTGCCCGATGACGAGATTATGCAGCATCGCCGGGTGGCGCTGTTGGAGCTCATCCAAAAGCATATTCGTAAACGCGATTTGATGGGGCTGGTAGAAAAACTGGCCATCCTGCTTGTTAAAGGACACGCTAATGACAACCAGTTGAAAGCCTTGTTTAATTATTTAATGCAGGCCGGTAACACCACACATTTTGCCGAGTTTCTTCATGAAGTCGCCGAACGTTTACCCCAACATAAGGACAAGTTGATGACTATCGCCGAAAGATTACGACAGGAAGGGCACCTTAATGGTCTTCAGGAAGGCCATAGGAAAGGGTTGCAAGAAGGGTTGCAAACGGGTCTGCAACAAGGCAAACGAGAGGAAGCATTACGTATTGCATCAACTATGCAGGCTGATGGTATAGACCCACTAACCATCTTCAGAATTACTGGCCTGACCGCTGAGGATCTGGCTACGCGCAGCCATTAATCTCAGGCCCGGCGAGCATGGCACCACCGGGCAACACATCAAATTTATAGTTTCTGTTTTAACGCCACAAGCGCAGCACAGAATTCGGCGGGATGCGAGATAAACGGCGCATGCGCCGCTTTGGCAAACACCAAAGACTCGCTCTGCGGCCACAGTGCATCCAGCATCGGGACGACTTTGCGCGGCACCAGCCCGTCAAGATAGCCATACAACCGCAGGAAAGGCATTGCCACCGCGCACAGCGGTTCTCGCAGATCGACCGTTTTCAGGATCTCAAGTCCACCATTGAGCACCTCGACGTCCGGCATGGGTAAAGCCAGTACCGTTTTCTTCAGCGCTCGCGCATCCTGACGCGCAGTTTCTGTGCCCATCGTTTGCAATGCCAGAAAACGCTCCACCGTACGCTGGAAATCTTCGCTCAGCTGCTGCTGGAAACCTGCCAGCACCTCTGGCTTGATTCCCGGCCACTCATCCCGCGCGCTAAAGCAAGGGGAAGACGCGACGGTCACCAGCGCCTGAACACGCTCAGGATGCGTTAACGCTACCTGACTCGCGACCAGCCCACCCAGACTCCAGCCGAGCCAAATAGCTTTCTCCGGTGCCTGTTTCAATACCCGCTCAGCCATCTCTTCCAGCGACATTGCACCGAAACCCTGGCTACGACCAAATCCCGGTAAGTCGACAAGATGCAGCGTAAAATGCGAGCTCAGTTCCTCGCTTATGCAATGCCACACTTGCGCATTCAGTCCCCATCCGTGCAGCAGCACAAGATGGCAATTTCCCGAACCCTGGGTCTGCCACCAGATGTCATTCATCAGTTATTGTTCTCTTTTAGCCTGAAAGGATGCATCTATGCTAACAGTACCGGGATTGTGCTGGCTATGCCGAATGCCCCTGACGTTAGGGCATTGGGGGATCTGCTCAGTCTGTACGCGGGCAACGCGTCAACACGCCAGCCTGTGCCCTCAATGTGGACTCCCTGCCGCTCATACCGTCATTCCCTGTGGGCGCTGCCTGCAAAAACCGCCGCCGTGGCAGAGACTGGTTACCGTCAGCGACTATGTTCCGCCGTTGAGCGGGCTTATCCACCAGCTCAAGTTTTCACGACGCAGCGAAACAGCCTCAGCTCTTTCACGTTTGTTATTGCTGGAGGTACTACAGGCCCGGCGCGCCAGCGGCCTTCTTCTACCGGACAGGCTGGTCAGCGTCCCGCTCTGGCAACGCCGACACTGGCGCAGAGGGTTTAATCAGAGCGATTTACTGTGCCGTCCGCTGGCACGCTGGCTGGGTTGCGACTGGGACAGCCGGACCATCTCGCGGGTTCGGGCAACCGCCACACAGCACCATCTCAGCGCCCGATTACGTAAACAAAACCTGAAAAATGCCTTTCGCCTTGAATTGCCGGTGCAGGGACTCCATATGGTTATTGTGGATGATGTCGTCACTACCGGAAGTACCGTCGCGGAAATCGCGCAGCTGCTTTTACGCAACGGCGCGGCGACTGTCCAGGTATGGTGCCTGTGTCGAACCTTGTAGAGCCTCGATGATGGGCGTATTATAACCAAGTAAAATAGTCAACTATTAGGCCATTACTATGATCCATATTTCCGATGCTGCACAAGCGCACTTTGCCAAACTGCTGGCAAATCAGGAAGAAGGGACACAAATCCGCGTATTTGTGATTAATCCCGGCACGCCTAACGCTGAATGCGGCGTTTCTTATTGTCCGCCGGACGCCGTGGAAGCAACCGACACCGCCATTAAATTTGACCTGCTGACCGCATATGTTGATGAACTGAGCGCACCGTATCTGGAAGATGCAGAAATCGATTTCGTTACCGACCAGTTAGGCTCCCAACTGACCCTGAAAGCACCAAACGCCAAAATGCGTAAAGTTGCCGATGATGCGCCGCTGATGGAACGCGTGGAGTACATGCTGCAATCGCAGATCAACCCACAGCTGGCTGGCCACGGTGGTCGTGTCTCTCTGATGGAAATCACCGATGAAGGCTACGCCATTCTGCAGTTTGGCGGCGGCTGTAACGGCTGTTCAATGGTAGATGTAACGCTGAAAGAAGGTATCGAGAAGCAGCTGCTGGCTGAATTCCCTGAACTGAAAGGCGTTCGCGATTTAACCGAACACCAGCGCGGCGAGCACTCTTACTACTAACGCCTGAACCTGTAGAGTATCCGTAGGCCCGATAAGACGCCCCCGCGTCGCTATCGGGCATTAATGCCGGGTGGTAGCGTAATCGCTGACTCCGGCTTACGTCCCAACATTTTTTCGCATTTATCCTGCAACAATCCCCTGCATAATTTGACCAGCCTCTCATATTTTAAATTTTGCCTATCCAGGTGATTTTCAAGCGCAGTATGTTACCCGTATCATTCGTATCAGCACCTAACACACACATAATAGCCAGTTAAACTGATTAGTTTTGAAGGCAACCAGCATTGGTGCTGAGAATACTCTGTTCCCGGTCGGGACAATCGGAATTTGTCATCTAAACACTGACGTTACCCATAACAAAGTAAAGGCCAGGTAAAT
This sequence comes from Citrobacter sp. Cpo030, assembly GCF_030333005.1. NCBI lineage: Bacteria > Pseudomonadati > Pseudomonadota > Gammaproteobacteria > Enterobacterales > Enterobacteriaceae > Citrobacter > Citrobacter sp. Cpo030. The sequence goes on from NZ_JAOWGT010000074.1 coordinate 77,691, forward strand.
CATGCCATTAGTCATCGTTGCTATCGGTGTAATCTTGTTACTCCTCCTGATGATCCGTTTCAAAATGAACGGCTTCATCGCTCTCGTCCTGGTGGCGCTTGCTGTCGGATTGATGCAAGGGATGCCACTGGATAAAGTCATCGGTTCGATTAAAGCCGGCGTCGGCGGAACCCTTGGCAGCCTCGCCCTGATTATGGGTTTTGGCGCCATGCTGGGCAAAATGCTGGCGGACTGCGGCGGCGCACAGCGCATCGCAACCACGCTGATTGCTAAATTCGGCAAAAAACACATTCAGTGGGCGGTGGTATTAACCGGCTTCACCGTCGGTTTTGCCCTGTTTTACGAAGTTGGCTTCGTGCTGATGTTGCCGCTGGTATTCACCATCGCCGCTGCTGCTAACATCCCGCTGCTGTACGTTGGTGTGCCGATGGCGGCTGCGCTGTCCGTTACTCACGGCTTCCTGCCGCCGCACCCGGGTCCAACCGCTATTGCCACCATTTTCCACGCAGATATGGGTAAAACTCTGCTGTTTGGTACGATTCTGGCAATCCCGACCGTTATTCTCGCCGGTCCGGTATACGCGCGTTTCCTGAAAGGCATCGATAAGCCAATCCCGGAAGGTCTGTACAGCGCAAAAACCTTCACTGAAGAAGAGATGCCAGGCTTTGGCGTCAGCGTCTGGACCTCTCTGGTCCCGGTTATCCTGATGGCAATGCGCGCCGTGGCGGAGATGATTCTGCCGAAAGGCCATGCTTTCCTGACGGTTGCTGAATTCCTCGGTGACCCGGTCATGGCAACGTTGATTGCGGTGCTGATTGCGATGTTCACTTTTGGTCTGAACCGCGGACGTTCGATGGATCAGATTAACGACACGCTGGTGTCCTCAATCAAAATCATCGCGATGATGCTGTTGATCATCGGTGGTGGCGGTGCCTTTAAACAGGTTCTGGTTGATAGCGGCGTGGACAAATACATCGCCTCAATGATGCACGGCTCTAACGTTTCTCCGCTGCTGATGGCATGGTCTATCGCTGCAGTACTGCGTATCGCACTGGGTTCCGCAACCGTTGCAGCGATTACTGCAGGTGGGATTGTGGCACCGCTGATTGCAACGACCGGCGTAAGCCCTGAGCTGATGGTTATTGCGGTTGGCTCCGGTTCCGTCATCTTCTCCCACGTGAACGATCCTGGGTTCTGGCTGTTCAAGGAGTATTTCAACCTGACCATCGGTGAAACCATCAAGTCATGGTCAATGCTGGAAACCATTATCTCCGTCTGCGGTCTGGTAGGGTGTCTGCTGCTGGGTATGGTGGTTTAATCGAGACAGTTTGTAGGCCGGATAAGGTAAAGCCACCATCCGGCAATGTGCGTCAGAATTGCCTGATGGCGCTGCGCTTATCAGGCCTACGAGCTACGAGCTATCACCATAAAAAAGCCGGGGAAATCCCCGGCATTTTTACTTCTTCTTCGCGGCCGCTTTTCGCCGCTTATCCAAATCCTTAATCAGCTTATTCACGCCCTCATCGGCAAACATCTGCTCCAGCGTGGCGGTGAGTTTTCGCCGCCAGTTCTTGTACTGGTCGCTGGTCCCCGGAATGTTGACCGGCTCAGCCATATCCAGCCAGTCTTCCGGTTGCAGGCCCAGCAACGCACTGTTGCTGTCAGCGATGTAGCGTTGCATGCCGCGATTCAGAATCGGCGTCATCGACATCAGGGAAGCCTTGTGACCGGCACGTTTTGGCAGGCAGCCGTATTTGTGCAGCGCGTCCAGCAGCCCCTGTTTCGCCAGTTCCCGGTCCTGATACAACCCGCGCAGCACGACTTCATCCGGGTACAGGCCCAGTGCTTTACCCAGCGTCAGATCGCCGCTATCCCAATAACCTTTAAGCGTAGGAAGGTCATGCGTCGCCGCGACTGCCATTGATTGTTCCGGGTACGCTTTCGGCGCACGGAAGTTTTTCTCATGGTCATTCTCAAAATAAAGCACTTTGTAGGAGTAGACGCCGCTGTCACGCAGCTTGCTGACGATCTCCACCGGCACGGTACCCAGATCTTCACCAATCACCATGCAGTGGTGACGTTTACTTTCCAGCGCCAAAATTGACAGCAGATCGTCGACCGGATAATGCACGTAGGCACCGTGATCGGCAGTTTCACCGTAAGGGATCCACCACAGACGCAGCATCGACATGACATGGTCGATACGCAACGCGCCGCAGTTCTGCATATTGGCGCGCAGCAGTTCGATAAACGGTTCGTAAGCACGTGCCGCGATGATGTGCGGATCCATCGGCGGCAGTCCCCAGTTTTGCCCAAGCGGACCGAGAATATCCGGCGGTGCGCCAACTGAAGCTTTCAGGCAATACAACTCGCGGTCACACCAGGTTTCCGCCCCGCCTTCGGCCACGCCAACGGCCAGGTCGCGATACAGCCCTATCGGCATTGCAAAGCCCTGGCTGGTTTTCCAGCAGTCAGCAAACTGGGTATACGCCAGCCACTGTAACCACAGGTAGAAATCTACGTCATCACGATGTTCTTCGCAGAAGCGTTTTACCTCTGGCGAGTCCACTGACTGGAAAGCTTCTGGCCACACCGGCCAGCCCCAGCGCAATGCGTCCTCTTTCACCTGATGCGCATGCAGCGCATCAAAGGCCGCCTGCCAGTAGAGGCTATCCCCTTCCTGAGCCACAAACTGGCGAAATGCCGCCATCTGCTCATCATCACGCGCAGAGAAGCTTTTCCACGCCATACGTAGCGCCGTCATCTTCAGTGCGGTAACAGCAGAATAATCAACCCACTCGGCATCGCGGGCGCGTTGCAGAGCTTGCTGAGTCGCGGGTTTCTGCCACCACGCCTGCGCCTCTTTACTCAGACGGAAATCATCTACGGCGTTCACATCAATATAAATAATGTTCAGCCAGCGGCGTGACGACGGGCTGTACGGGCTGGCGCTCTCCGGATTCGCCGGATACAGCGCGTGAATCGGATTAAGCCCGATAAACGCGCCGCCGCGTTGCGCCACATCCACCAGCATGGTGCGGAGATCGCCAAAATCGCCGATCCCCCAGTTCTTTTCCGATCGCAGGGTGTAGAGCTGAACACATGCCCCCCACAGCTTCTGCCCGGCTAACAACGCCTGCGGTTCATAGCAGCGCTTTGGTGCCACGATGATACGACAATGGGAACGCAGCTCGCCCTGGGTCAGGGTCAACGTGTGATACCCCTCCGGCAGCTTCGCCGGAAGGTTAAAAGATTTACCGCCGACGGCATGCCCTTTGTGCTGCACGCCCTCTTCGGTGGTCAGCAGCCAGTTAAACTCTCCGCTTCCCTCAACCGCCAGCGACATTTTCTTGCCAGCGGTATAGACCATGACATTCGGCACCGGGGTTACCGCCACCTGAGTGGCAGCGGTGGTGCGATGCATGGCGTCAAGCAAACGCCGTTTGGTTTCGGCGCCAATAGACTGCGGTTTACCGTGGGCATTAATGTAATTGGGGCTGATCCCCGCCGCCAGCGCGGCATTATCCAGACGTTTGCTTTCCATCGCGATTCCTTAACGTTTCGCCTGCCAGATACGAGCCTGATAATCGCGGATGGAGCGATCCGAGCTGAACATGCCGCAACGCGCGGTATTCAGAATCGCCGCCCGGGTCCAGGCGTCCTGGTCACGATACAACACGTCAACCTGCTTCTGAGCTTCAACGTAGGCCGCGAAGTCCGCCATCACCAGATACGGGTCGCCGCCCTGCTTGCCGATACTGTGCAGCATCTGGTCAAAGGCATGCTTGTCGCCATCGCTGTATTTCCCGCTTTCCAGCTCTTTCAGGACAGCATCCAGCACTTTGTCTTTTTTACGCCATTTCACCGGGTCGTAGCCTTTGGCTTTGAGCGCCTTCACCTCTTCCACGGTATGACCAAAGATAAAGATATTCTCGTCACCCACCTTCTCGGCGATTTCGACGTTTGCGCCATCCAGCGTACCTACGGTTAACGCACCGTTCAGCGCCAGCTTCATGTTACCGGTGCCGGAAGCCTCTTTCCCTGCGGTTGAAATCTGTTCAGAGATATCCGCCGCCGGAATCAGCATTTCCGCCGCCGAGACACAATAATCCGGCAGGAAGACGACCTTCAGCTTGTCGCCGACTTTCGGGTCGTTATTGATGGTTTGTGCAACCTGGTTGATGGCGAAGATGATATTTTTCGCCAGGTAGTAACCCGGAGCAGCTTTTGCGCCAAACAGGAATACGCGCGGCACGCGATCTGCCTGCGGGTTCTCACGGATTTCTTTGTACAACGCCAGAATATGCAGCAGATTCAGGTGCTGGCGCTTGTACTCATGCAGACGTTTAATCTGAATATCAAAGATAGCGTTAGTCGTTATTTCAATACCGGTACGCGCTTTAATAAACTTCACCAGGCGCTCTTTGTTCGCCAGTTTGATGTCACGATACTGCTGGCGGAACTTCGCGTCGTCGGCGTATTTTTCCAGATTGATCAGCTGATCGAGATCGTTAGCCCACTCTTTTTTCAGCGATTTATCCAGCAGTGCGGCAAGCGCCGGGTTGCATTGCTTAATCCAGCGACGCGGAGTAATCCCGTTGGTGACGTTATGGAATTTGTTCGGCCAGAGCTGGTGATATTCCGGGAACAAGTCTTTCACCACCAGATCGGAGTGCAACGCCGCCACGCCGTTGACCGCAAAGCCGCTGACCACGCACATGTTGGCCATACGCACCTGTTTATTGTGTACCACTGCCAGTTTCGCCCAGACTTCAGCATCACCCGGCCAGGTTTTATCGACCAACGTCTTAAAGCGGTCGTTAATCTCTTTGATGATTTGCATGTGGCGCGGCAGTAGCGCTTTCACCAGCTTCTCATCCCAGCACTCTAACGCTTCCGGCATCAGGGTGTGGTTGGTGTAAGCGAAGGTCTTGCTGGTAATGGTCCACGCGTCGTCCCAGCTCATCTGGTGCTCATCAATCAGCACACGCAACAGTTCAGGGATCGCGATTGTCGGGTGAGTATCGTTAAGTTGAATGACTTCATAATCAGCCAGTTCGTGCAGTTTACGCCCTGCCAGATGATGACGACGCAGAATGTCGGCTACGGAGCAGGCGCACTGGAAGTACTGCTGCATCAGGCGCAGCTTTTTACCCGCGGTGTGGTTGTCGTTCGGGTACAGCACTTTCGTCAGTTTTTCAGCGTCGATGCCCTGCTGCTCTGCGCGCAGGAAATCGCCGTCATTAAATTTGGTCAGGTTAAACGGGTGCGCATGGCTGGCCTGCCACAGACGCAGCGGTTGCGCTACGCCGTTACGGTAACCGAGAACCGGCAGATCCCATGCCTGGCCGGTGATGGTAAACCCTGGCTCCCAGTGCCCTTCTTTGGTGACCTTGCCACCAATCCCAACCTGCACATCCAGCGCCTCGTTGTGACGGAACCACGGGTAGCTGCCACGATGCCAGTCATCCGGGGCTTCCATCTGTTGGCCATCGGCAAACGACTGACGGAACAGGCCGTACTGGTAGTTGAGGCCATAGCCCGTCGCCGACTGGCCGACTGTCGCCATCGAATCAAGGAAGCAAGCCGCCAGGCGTCCCAATCCACCGTTACCCAACGCCGGATCGATCTCTTCTTCCAGCAGGTCAGTCAGATTGACGTCATGCGCTTTCAGCTCATCGCTCACCACCTGATACCAGCCGAGGTTGAGTAAATTGTTGCCGGTCAGGCGACCAATCAAAAACTCCATCGAGATGTAGTTAACGTGACGCTGATTTTTTGCCGGTTTTGCCGCAGGCTGGGCGCTGAGTAACTCAGCCAACGCCCCACTCACTGCCTGCCACCACTGGCGCGACGTCATTTCTTGAGCCGACAGTAAACCGAAGCGCTGCCACTGACGCGTCAGGGCAGCCTGAAATTGATCTTTGTTGAAAGTAGGCTGTGACATAGGGGTTCCAGATCCTTAGGTAATAAAACAACGTTATCGCTAGTTTGCCTGGCTCGTTGTTGACATTCCTCATCCTGGCACGGATTAGGGAGGGAGGAGGAGCGGGGATGAGCATAAAAGTGTGATCTCCGCCACTTAAAGGGGAGGTAATTGCCCGTAAATTCGCGCAAACCCCGCATAACGCTCTTCGAATGACGCATTAGTAACAAAGGATTAATCGACAATATCAAATAGCGATATGACGATGAGAAACAATGTGTAAATAGGGAAATAGTTTCTAACCTGAAATATCTGTGCCCGATAAGATAATTCACATAAAACTTTTAAGTCGGCCACAAGATTCGGTGATATTCATTAGCTATTTGAGTAACCATATAAAAAGAGAGGGATTTTTCGACACAGTCAAAATTACAACGGATCCAGTCGCCACGCCTGTTGCGACTCTTTAAAGCATTTATTGCAATAGATGTATAGATTTGTGACATAGTGCAAAATCAGACACACAAAAAGTCCGCTTAGCTTGCATAAAACACCAATCTGGCCGACCTTATATCTATTAATTACGAAGCGCAAAAAAAATCATTCTTCCCTATTTTCACACAGTGAAGTGACTAACTTATGTTGATTCCGTCTAAATTAAGTCGTCCGGTTCGACTCGACCATACGGTGGTTCGTGAGCGCCTGTTGGCTAAACTTTCCGGCGCGAACAATTTCAGGCTTGCCCTGATAACAAGTCCTGCTGGTTATGGAAAAACGACGCTGGTTTCACAATGGGCGGCAGGGAAAAATGATTTAGGCTGGTATTCTCTGGATGAGGGCGATAATCAGCAAGAGCGCTTTGCCAGTTATCTGATCGCCGCTATCCAACAGGCAACAGGTGGACACTGCACCACCAGTGAAGCAATGGTGCAAAAACGTCAGTACGCCAGCCTGACATCACTGTTTGCCCAGCTATTTATCGAACTGGCCGAGTGGCACCGCCCGCTCTACCTGGTAGTAGATGATTATCATCTGATCTCTAACCCGGCCATTCACGAAGCGATGCGTTTCTTCCTGCGTCACCAGCCTGAGAACCTCACGCTGGTCGTGCTGTCGCGCAATCTGCCGCAGTTGGGTATTGCCAACCTGCGGGTACGCGATCAACTGCTGGAGATAGGCAGCCAACAGTTGGCCTTTAACCATCAGGAAGCCAAACAATTTTTCGACCGACGTTTGTCCTCCCCCATCGAAGCGGCAGAAAGCAGCCGGATGTGCGATGACGTTGCTGGCTGGGCCACAGCGTTACAACTGATCGCCCTTTCCGCCCGTCAGAATAATAACTCTGCTCACCAGTCGGCACGACGCCTCGCCGGGATCAACGCCAGCCATTTGTCCGATTATCTGGTTGATGAAGTGCTGGACAGCGTCGACCTCGGCACCCGTCACTTCCTGCTGAAAAGCGCCATTCTGCGTTCCATGAACGATGCGCTAATCGTCCGCGTTACCGGGGAAGAAAACGGCCAGATGCGGCTGGAAGAAATTGAGCGCCAGGGGTTATTCCTGCAGCGGATGGATGACGTTGGCGAGTGGTTCAGCTATCACCCGCTGTTTGGCAGCTTTTTACGCCAGCGCTGCCAATGGGAGCTGGCGAACGAACTGCCCGAAATACACCGCGCCGCCGCCGAAAGCTGGATGGCGCAAGGCTTCCCCAGCGAAGCTATCCACCACGCGCTGGCAGCCGGCGACGCCCATATGCTACGCGATATCCTGCTGAATCATGCGTGGGGACTGTTTAACCATAGCGAGCTGACGTTACTGGAAGAGTCGCTGAAAGCCCTGCCGTGGGAAAGCCTGCTGGAAAATCCGCGTCTGGTTCTGTTGCAAGCCTGGCTGATGCAAAGCCAGCACCGCTACGGAGAGGTTAACACCTTGCTGGCGCGCGCAGAGCAGGAAATGAAAGGCGACATGGAGCCGACACTGCACGCCGAATTCAACGCTTTACGGGCGCAGGTAGCGATTAACGACGGCAACCCTGACGAAGCCGAACGCCTGGCGAAACTGGCCCTGGATGAGTTACCCATCGCCTGGTTCTATAGCCGGATCGTCGCCACCTCGGTGCACGGCGAAGTCCTGCACTGTAAGGGCGATCTCACGCGCTCTCTGGCGTTAATGCAGCAAACCGAGCAAATGGCGCGTCATCATGACGTCTGGCATTACGCGCTGTGGAGTCTTATCCAGCAAAGCGAAATTTTGTTTGCCCAGGGCTTTTTACAGGCCGCCTGGGAAACTCAGGAAAAAGCATTCCAGCTGATCAAAGAGCAGCACCTGGAACAGCTGCCGATGCACGAATTTCTGGTACGTATTCGTGCGCAGCTACTGTGGGCATGGGCGCGTCTGGACGAATCAGAAGCCTCTGCCCGTAGCGGTATTGAACTGCTTTCCACTTTCCAGCCGCAGCAACAGCTACAGTGTCTGGCGCTGCTGGTTCAGTGTTCACTGGCACGGGGCGATCTCGATAACGCTCGCAGCCTGCTCAACCGCCTGGAAAACCTGCTGGGTAACGGTCACTATCACAGCGACTGGATCTCCAACGCCGATAAGGTGCGGGTGATTTACTGGCAAATGGTGGGCGACAAAAACTCGGCCGCCAACTGGCTGCGCCACACGCCAAAACCAGAATTCGCCAATAACCACTTCCTGCAAAGCCAGTGGCGCAACATCGCTCGCGCGCAAATCCTGCTCGGCGAGTTTGAACCGGCTGAGATTGTGCTGGAAGAGTTGAATGAAAATGCGCGCAATCTGCGCCTGATGAGCGATCTGAACCGTAACCTGTTGCTGCTTAATCAGCTCTACTGGCAGGCAGGGCGCAAAAATGACGCCCAGCGTGTGTTACTCGACGCCCTACAGCTGGCGAACCGCACCGGATTCATCAGCCACTTTGTTATCGAAGGCGAGGCCATGGCGCAACAACTGCGTCAGCTGATTCAGCTCAATACCTTACCGGAACTCGATCAGCACCGCGCCCAGCGCATTTTGCGTGAGATTAACCAGCACCACCGCCATAAATTTGCCCACTTCGATGAAGGGTTCGTTGAGCGTCTGCTTACTCACCCGGAAGTGCCGGAGCTTATCCGCACCAGCCCGCTGACCCAGCGCGAATGGCAGGTTCTGGGACTGATTTATTCGGGCTACAGCAACGAGCAGATCGCCGGAGAGCTGGCCGTCGCGGCAACGACCATCAAGACGCACATCCGCAATTTGTACCAAAAGCTCGGCGTCGCACATCGCCAGGATGCGGTGCAACATGCGCAGAAGCTGCTGAAGATGATGGGGTACGGCGTTTAGTTAATGCCTGATACGCAACGCTTATCAGGCCTGGGATTACCTTAGCACAGCTCTAACTGGATATGATGGTCAGCAATCACCTGCATCACACCAGCAGGCGGCAGCGTGTCGGTATACACCGCATCCACCATGCTGATGCTGCCCATATTAACCATCGCGTTACGCCCAAACTTCGAGTGGTCCACCACCAGCATCACATGCCGTGAATTCTCAATGATCGCGCGCTTGGTGCGAACTTCGTGATAATCAAACTCCAGCAGGGAACCGTCGCTGTCGATGCCGCTGATCCCTAAGATGCCGAAGTCCAGACGGAACTGAGAAATAAAGTCGAGGGTCGCTTCGCCCATAATACCGCCGTCGCGGCTACGCAGTTCACCACCGGCGAGTATTATGCGGAAATCCTCTTTCGCCATCAGCGTGTTCGCCACATTGAGGTTGTTGGTCACAATGCGTAAATTGCTGTGATTAAGCAGCGCGTGAGCCACCGCTTCCGGCGTGGTTCCGATATCAATAAACAGCGTAGAGCCGTTCGGGATCTGCGTGGCAACTTTGCGGGCAATGCGCTCTTTTTCCGCAGTCTGCGTCGCTTTACGGTCATGCCACGGGGTGTTGACCGAGCTGGATGGCAACGCCGCGCCGCCGTGATGGCGCAAAATCATGTTCTGATCGGCCAGATCGTTAAGATCGCGGCGAATCGTCTGCGGGCTGACGGAGAAATGCTCCACCAGCTCTTCAGTACTGACGTATCCCTGTTTTTTTACCAGCTCGATGATCGCGTCATGTCGTTGTGTTTGCTTCATTATGGTTCCCTGAAATTTTGCCGGATGCGCTGACGCTTATCCGGCCTACAAATTGGTCCAAACGCACACCGCCTTCCGGCACCACAAAACTTGAGTCAAGTTCGTTTTCGTACATTTATAGTATCGGCAAACGCCATTGCCAGACCCACGGCCAATCCGGCGATATGAGCGCCATTCGCCATCGACATGCCGAATAGATCAAACCAGCCGGCAACAATCCAGATCAAAGCAAAGATAATCAAACCACGCTGCAGGAAAATACCGCTTTGCGGATCGCGCTCGCCGCGCAACCACACGTAGCCCATCAGCGCATATACCACGCCAGACAGTCCACCAAACCACGGGCCGCTAAATTTCTGCTGAACATAGCCGCTCAACAGGGCGCTGATCACGGTAATTACAATCAGTTTTCCACTGCCCAGACGCTTTTCAACCGCACCGCCGAGATACCACCACCACAGCAGGTTGAACAGAATATGCATCAGCGAGAAGTGCATAAAAGCGTGGGTGAAATAACGCCAGAATTCAAATTTCAGCGAAGGATCAAACGGCCATGCCAGCCAGAGCATCACCGCCTGGTCGCCCAGCACGTTCATCGCAATAAACACCAGCACACACGCGGCCATCACCAACCAGGTTACCGGACCTGCGCGTTCGCGCAATGTGGCCAGGAACGGATAACGTTGGTAGTGCAGACCGCTGTCGGTCTGACCCGACTGCCAGCTTGCCGCGAGGTAGCGCGGATCGCCCGGATTCTCCAGAAATCGCGCCAGTTCAGCATGCACGCGCTCGGCCTGGGACTCATCCGCCAGCCAGACATCCGTTTGCTGATGTTGTTGAATCGTCAGGATAACGCCCTGTGTCGCCATATAATCAACAAATGCCTGCGCCACGCGGGGGTTAGCAAAAGAGGTAATCATCAACATGGTTGCTGTCGCTTCATCCACACAAAAGAGGACAGTATATATACCCTTCTTACTTCGAGCTGCATCTTTGTTGGCTTTCCTCGCTCACTCCGGTCACGTACTGTTCGTACGCTCCCGGAGATTCGCTGCGTCGCCGTCGCGATGCAACTCGAATTAATTTGGGTATAGCCTTACGAACCGTATGCCACTTCTGCCGGAAAATGTCGATGCCAGGCGTCGAAGCCGCCGTCAACGCTGTAAACCGCGTCATAGCCCTGCTGAAGAAGATATTGCGCCGCGCCTTTACTGCTGTTGCCGTGATAACACATCACCAACACGGCGGTGTCGAAATCATGCTCGCGCATAAATGACCCCAGCGTGTCGTTCGTCAGATGAAACGCCTGCGGGGCATGACCCATGGCATAGCTTTGCGGATCACGGATATCCACTAACACCACGCTCCCCTGATGCAGCTTCTGATGCGCTTCTTCGACATTAATACATTCAAACTGATCCATTGCTCTCTCTTCTTTATATAGCAGGTGACGCTTTTCAGACATGTTACTGCTTAGTGTACGTCCCGACGGCAGTTAAACACCATAATGTTATATGTATCACTGTAAATTGTTTATCCGATGTTACCAATGGCGCGATTCTTTGCTATTATGCTCGATAACGAACATTAATGAGCTATAACGAAAGTGCGAGAGGCCAGCATGGAAACCAAAGATCTGATTGTGATAGGTGGAGGCATCAACGGTGCCGGTATCGCGGCAGATGCCGCTGGACGCGGTTTATCCGTGCTGATGCTGGAAGCGCAGGATTTAGCCTGCGCCACCTCTTCCGCTAGCTCCAAACTCATCCACGGTGGCCTGCGCTACCTGGAACACTACGAATTTCGTCTGGTAAGCGAAGCGCTGGCCGAACGTGAAGTGCTGTTGAAAATGGCACCGCATATCGCCTTCCCGATGCGCTTTCGTCTGCCCCACCGCCCGCACCTGCGTCCGGCGTGGATGATCCGCATTGGTTTGTTTATGTACGATCATCTGGGCAAACGCACCAGTTTGCCAAGTTCTACCGGTTTGCGTTTTGGCGCAGACTCCGTAATGAAACCTGAGATTGTGCGCGGTTTCGAATATTCTGACTGCTGGGTAGACGATGCGCGACTGGTTTTGGCAAACGCCCAAATGGTCGTACGCAAAGGCGGAGAAGTATTAACCCGCACTCGCGCCACTTCTGCTCGCCGTGAAAACGGTTTGTGGATTGTTGAAGCTGAAGATATCGATACCGGCAAAAAATACACCTGGCAGGCGCGTGGCCTGGTCAACGCCACAGGTCCGTGGGTGAAAGAGTTCTTCGACGACGGTATGCACCTGCCATCGCCGTACGGCATTCGCCTGATTAAAGGCAGCCACATCGTAGTGCCGCGCGTACATACCCAGAAGCAAGCTTATATTCTGCAGAACGAAGATAAGCGTATCGTGTTTGTTATCCCATGGATGGACGAATTCTCGATCATCGGGACGACAGACGTTGAATACAAAGGCGATCCGAAAGCAGTGAAAATTGATGAAAGCGAAATCAATTACCTGCTGAAGGTCTACAACGCGCACTTTAAGAAACAACTGGGTCGTGATGATATCGTCTGGACTTACTCGGGCGTGCGTCCGCTGTGCGATGACGAGTCTGACTCACCGCAGGCGATCACCCGTGATTACACGCTGGATATCCACGACGAAAACGGCAAAGCGCCGCTGCTGTCGGTCTTTGGCGGTAAGCTGACGACCTATCGTAAGCTGGCTGAGCACGCGATGGAAAAACTGGCATCGTACTATCAGGGAATTGGTCCGGCGTGGACGAAAGAGTGCATTCTGCCTGGCGGCGACATTGGCGGCGATCGCGAAGATTACGCAGCCAAACTGCGCCGTCGATACCCGTTCCTGACCGAGTCGCTGGCACGCCATTATTCTCGCACCTACGGCAGCAACACCGAATGGGTCATCGGCGAAGCCACCTCGCTTGCCGAGTTAGGTGAAGACTTTGGCCATGAGTTTTATGAGGCCGAGCTGAAATATCTGGTCGATCACGAATGGGTTCGTCGCGCGGAAGATGCGCTGTGGCGTCGCACGAAAGAAGGTATGTGGCTGAACGCTGAGCAGCAGTCACGCATGACCCAGTGGCTGGCGGAGTATATCGAGAAACACCAGCTGTCGCTGGCGTCGTAAGCAAGTACACGAACGTAGGCCGGGCAAGCGAAGCGCCCCCGGCAACGAGCGCCCTGTAGGCCCGGTAAGCGTCATCGCTATCGGGCCTTTTGCCGGATGGCGGCTAGCGCCTTATCCGGCCTACAGGTAGTCCTATCCCTTATTACAACCGCACCGAATCAATATGCCAGATGTTTTCGGCGTACTCTTTGATCGTCCTGTCCGACGAGAAGTACCCCATGTTGGCGATATTAATCATCGACTTGGTGGTCCACTCTTCCGGGTGACGATACAGTTCATCAACCTTATCCTGGCAATCAACGTAGCTGCGATAATCCGCCAGAACCTGATAGTGGTCGCCAAAGTTAATCAGCGAATCCACCAGGTCGCGATAGCGTCCCGGCTCCTCAGGGCTGAATACGCCGCTGCCGATCTGCGTCAGCACCTGGTGCAGCTCTTCGTCTTTCTCATAATACTCACGCGGCTTGTAGCCCTGGCTGCGTAAAGCCTCGACCTCTTCCGCCGTATTACCAAAGATAAAGATATTTTCTGCGCCCACATGCTCCAGCATCTCAACGTTGGCACCGTCCAGCGTCCCGATGGTCAGCGCACCGTTAAGAGCAAATTTCATATTACTGGTACCGGAGGCTTCGGTCCCGGCCAGAGAAATCTGTTCAGAAAGGTCGGCGGCAGGAATAATCACCTGCGCCAGGCTGACGCTGTAGTTGGGGATAAACACCACTTTCAGCTTGTCGCCAATTTGCGGATCGTTGTTGATCACTTTGGCGACGTCGTTGATCAGGTGAATGATGTGTTTCGCCATGTAATAAGCCGAAGCCGCTTTACCGGCGAAGATATTCACACGCGGTACCCACTCAGCATCAGGATCGGCCTTAATGCGATTGTAGCGGGTGATCACATGCAGCACGTTCATCAACTGGCGTTTGTATTCGTGAATACGCTTTATCTGCACATCAAACAGCGATTTCGGGTTCACCACCACGTTCAGCTGCTGGGCAATGAGCGTGGCCAGACGCTTTTTGTTCTCCAGCTTCGCGCGGCGCACCGCCTGATTTACCAGTGGGTAATCGCAGTGCTGCTCAAGCTCGCTGAGCTGGCTGAGATCGGTGCGCCAGGTACGGCCAATGTTCTCATCCAACACTTCAGAGAGCGACGGGTTGGCCAGCGCCAGCCAGCGGCGCGGCGTCACGCCGTTGGTGACGTTACAGAAGCGAGTCGGGAAAATCTTCGCAAAATCAGCAAACAGCGACTGCACCATCAGGTTGGAGTGCAGTTCAGAAACACCGTTAACCTTGTGGCTCACCACCACCGCCAGCCATGCCATACGCACACGACGGCCGTTAGATTCATCGATAATCGACGTCCGTCCCAGCAGAGCGGTATCGTTCGGATACTGTTCCTGCAACGTCTTCAGGAAGTAGTCGTTGATCTCAAAGATGATTTGCAGATGGCGCGGCAGAATTTTGCCCAGCATATCGACAGGCCAGGTCTCCAGCGCTTCACTCATCAAGGTGTGGTTGGTATACGAGAAGACCTGGCAGCAGACCTCAAACGCATCGTCCCAGCTGAACTTATGCTCATCGATCAGCAGTCGCATCAGCTCAGGGATCGACAGCACCGGATGGGTGTCGTTGAGGTGAATGGCGATTTTATCCGCCAGGTTGTCGTAGGTTTTGTGCAGCTGATAATGACGGCTCAGAATGTCCTGCACCGTGGAGGAGACCAGGAAATACTCCTGGCGCAAACGCAGCTCGCGTCCTGAATAGGTGGAGTCATCCGGGTACAGTACGCGGGAGACGTTTTCGGAGTGGTTTTTATCTTCCACCGCCGCAAAGTAGTCGCCCTGGTTAAATTTACCGAGGTTGATCTCGCTACTGGCCTGGGCATTCCACAGACGCAGCGTGTTGGTGGCGTCGGTGTCGTAGCCGGGGATAATCTGGTCGTAGGCGACCGCGAGGATCTCTTCGGTTTCTATCCAGCGTGTTTTCTTACCTTCCTGCTGAATACGCCCACCAAAACGCACTTTGTAGCGCGTGTTGTGGCGTTTGAATTCCCACGGGTTACCGTATTCCAGCCAGTAGTCCGGCGACTCTTTCTGGCGGCCATCAACAATGTTCTGCTTGAACATGCCGTAGTCATAACGAATACCGTAGCCGCGTCCCGGCAATCCCAGCGTTGCCAGAGAGTCCAGAAAGCAGGCCGCCAGGCGCCCGAGACCGCCATTGCCAAGACCCGGGTCGTTTTCTTCGTCGATCAGATCTTCAAGATCCAACCCCATTCCTTCCAGCGCATTTTTGACATCGTCATAAATGCCCAGCGATAACAGTGCATTGGAAAGCGTGCGGCCAATCAGAAACTCCATAGACAGGTAATAGACCTGACGAGTTTCCTGAGATAATTGCGCACGGTTAGAACGCAGCCAGCGCTCCACGAGACGGTCGCGCACCGCGAACAACGTGGCGTTCAGCCACTCATGTTTATTGGCAATGACCGGGTCCTTACCAATCGTGAACATCAGCTTATAGGCAATAGAATGCTTAAGTGCCTCTACGCTGAGTGTGGGCGATGCATAAGTAAATGGAGCATTCATATAGGTGATTCCTGGATATCTATTTCAAGCGATAGTAAAGCTCACGGTATGACTTCGCCGCGACTTGCCAGCTAAAATCCATGGTCATGGCCTGACGTTGTACAAACCGCCAAAGCGAAGGCCGGGACCACAATACGAAAGCACGCCGGATCGCGCGTAACAGCGACCAGGCATTACTATCTTCAAATACAAACCCACTGGCGATACCGTCCGCCAGGTTTTCCAGCGAACTGTCAGAGACTGTATCAGCCAGCCCACCGGTGCGCCGCACCAGCGGCAGCGTGCCGTACTTCAGTCCATACAACTGCGTTAAGCCACACGGCTCAAAACGGCTGGGAACCAATATCACATCGGCCCCACCCATGATGCGGTGCGAGAAGGCTTCGTGATAGCCGATCTGCACACCCACCTGTCCTGGATGTTCCGCCGCTGCGGCGAGGAATCCTTCCTGTAATACCGGATCGCCCGCGCCTAGCAATGCCAGCTGTCCACCCTGCTCTAACAACCCCGGCAGCGCTTCCAGCACCAGATCCAGCCCTTTTTGACTGGTCAGACGGCTCACCACAGCAAACAGCGGTACTTTATCGTTGACCTTAAGTCCCATCGCTATCTGAAGCTGACGTTTGTTTTCTGCCTTCTCCTCCAGCGTGTCGCGCGTATATCGCGATGCCAGCAGGAGATCGGTTTCCGGGCTCCAGATTTTTTCATCAACGCCGTTCAGCACGCCGGAAAGGCGCCCTTCGCGATGACGTTGCTGCAACAGACCTTCCATGCCGTAGGCAAACTGCGGCTCGGTAATTTCCCGCGCGTAGGTCGGACTGACCGCCGTAATGTGGTCGGCGTAGTACAACCCTGCCTTCAGAAACGAAATCTGCCCGTTAAACTCCAGTCCGTGCATATTAAAGAACGACCATGGCAATTGGATGTCATCCATATGCTTTGCATAAAACATGCCTTGATACGCCAGGTTGTGGACGGTGAACACCGATTTCGCCGGATGGCCGCGCGCCGCCAGATACGCCGGAGCCAGACCCGCATGCCAGTCGTGCGCATGCACCACATCCGGGCGCCAGAATGGGTCAAGGCCACAGGCCATTTCACAGCCAACCCAGCCCAGCAATGCAAAACGCTGCACGTTATCGGTATAAGCAAACAGGTTAGTGTCGTGATACGGACTACCGGGGCGGTCATAGAGATGCGGCGCGTCAATCAGGTAAATACCCACGCCGTTGAAATGCCCGAACAGCAGCGTGATACGTCCGGCGAAGGTATCCCGACGCGTCACTACCTGCGCATCGGGAATGCCGCGACGAATATCAGGAAACGCCGGAAGCAGCACGCGGGCATCCACGCCGTCCGCTATTTGCGCTGCGGGTAACGCCCCAATAACATCCGCCAGTCCCCCGGTTTTTAACAGGGGGAACATCTCTGAACAAACGTGTAAAACCTGCATTATCGCTCCTGTTTGATCTGCAGTTTGCGCAGCATTTCACGCGTGACCAGCACAATACCTTCCTCTGAACGGTAGAAACGACGCGCATCTTCTTCCGCGTTTTCACCAATCACCATGCCTTCGGGAATAACGCAGGCGCGGTCGATAATGCAACGACGTAAGCGGCACGAACGTCCCACCCACACTTCAGGTAACAACACTGCCGAATCAATGTTACAGAATGAATTCACCCGCACTCGCGGGAACAGAACGGACTGCACCACCACTGAACCTGAAATTATGCATCCGCCAGAAACCAGCGAGTTCAGCGTCATTCCGTGGCTGCCGGAACGGTCCTGAACAAATTTTGCCGGTGGCAGCGATTCCATGTGCGTACGGATTGGCCAGTCCTGGTCGTACATGTCCAGTTCAGGCGTCACCGAAGCCAGATCGAGGTTCGCCTTCCAGTAGGCTTCCAGCGTACCCACGTCACGCCAGTACGGCTCGGATTCCGGGTCAGACTGCACGCAGGACAACGGGAATGGATGTGCATACGCCATGCCAGCTTCGGTGATTTTCGGGATAATGTCTTTACCGAAATCGTGACTGGAGTTTTCATCAAGGTCATCTTCCGCCAGCAATTCATACAGATAATCGGCGTTGAAAACGTAGATCCCCATACTGGCAAGAGATTTGGTCGGGTCGCCAGGCATGGCTGGCGGGTTGGCGGGTTTTTCAACGAACTCGATAATTTTATCGGTGTCGTCCACGTCCATCACGCCAAACGCGCTGGCCTCTTCAATAGGCACTGGCATACAGGCCACGGTGCAACGCGCGCCTTTCTCGACGTGGTCGATCAGCATGCGTGAGTAGTCCTGCTTGTAGATATGATCGCCCGCGAGGATCACCACATATTCCGCTTTATAGCGTCGAATGATGTCCAGGTTTTGGGTCACCGCATCCGCCGTGCCGCGATACCAGTTTTCACCCTGCATTCTCTGCTGAGCAGGTAGCAGATCGACGAACTCGTTCATCTCTTCGCTAAAGAACGACCAGCCGCGCTGAATATGCTGCACCAGCGTGTGGGACTGGTACTGAGTGATCACGCCAATACGGCGGATCCCGGAGTTAATACAGTTGGATAAGGCAAAATCGATAATGCGGAACTTACCGCCAAAGTGCACAGCAGGTTTGGCACGTTTGTTGGTTAAATCTTTTAAGCGGGTACCGCGGCCACCGGCCAGGATCAGGGCAACAGATTTTAATGGCAGCTGGCGCGCCAACATTACACGATCGTTCTTCTCTAAACTCACCATGACTAACTCCTTTTTTATCTTCTCTGGAACACACACAGTCCGTGCGCAGGTCCCTGCCAGACAGCCGTAAGCACCGGATTATCCTCTCCGGCAAATGGGGGAACGGCGCACCATCCCCCTTCAGGTAAAACGATATCTGTCACCTCAAGCGTGGCATTTATTGCAATCAGAAAACGGTCTGAAAGCAGGATTTGCATCTGCCTCGGGCCGTTTTGCCACTCATCCGCACTTAAGGGTTGTGCGTACTTATTCAGCCAACGAACATTGCCATCGCCCTCTTCCCACCAGCGATCGTCCGTTAATGCAGGAATTTGCTGACGAAGATGGATCAGGGCAGCGGTAAATGTGGTTAGTCCGCTGTTTGCCTGCTGCCAGTCCAGCCAGGTTAGGGCGTTATCCTGGCAGTAAGCGTTATTGTTGCCGTGCTGGCTATGACCATGCTCATCGCCCGCCAGCAACATCGGCGTACCCTGGGAGAGCAACAGCGTGGTTAACAGCGCATGAATGCTGTCGCGCCGCCGCTCAATCAGGTCCAGCGTGCCGCCTAATCCTTCTTTACCATGATTGTCGCTGTAGTTATTGCTAGTGCCGTCGCGATTTTCCTCACCATTCGCTTCATTGTGCTTATTTGTGAAGCACACACAGTCGCGTAGCGTAAAACCGTCGTGCGCAGTCACCAGATTGACCGTCGCGCTGGGTTTGCGACCATTGCGTTTAAACACGTCGCTTGATGCGGCAAAACGCCCGGCAAACTCACCCAACGAGAGATTACGCTGGAGCCAGAAGCGTCGGGTCGCATCGCGGAAATGGTCATTCCACTCGGCAAACGGCGGAGGGAAATTCCCCACCTGATAGCCGCCTTCACCAATATCCCACGGTTCCGCAATCAGCTTAACGCGTGAGAGCTGCGGACAGTTTTGGATCGCGGTAAACAGCGGCGCATCCTGACGAAACGCAGGTGTACGCCCCATGACGGAAGCCAAATCAAAACGAAAACCATCCACATGGCAGGTTTCAACCCAGTAGCGCAGGCATTCACATGCGTATTCCACAACGCCGGGATGGCTCAGATTGAGGGTGTTCCCACAACCGGTCCAGTTGTAGTAATCACCATCGTCCCTGATCCAATAATAGCTACGGTTATCAATTCCGCGCAGCGAGAAGACGGGGCCTTCGAGATCCAGCTCGGCGCTGTGGTTCAAAACGATATCGAGAATGACCTCAATCCCCGCTTTGTGCAGCGCTTTTACCGCGTCGCGAAACTCATCAAGCGCACTCTCCGGCGAACAGGCATAGGCCGGATGCAGCGCGAACATCGCTACCGGGTTGTAGCCCCAATAGTTCGGCAGCCCCAGCCGTTGAAGCCGTGGTTCGCTGGCAAAATGCGCCACCGGCAGCAGCTCCAGCGCGGTAATGCCGAGGCGCTTGAAGTAATCGATCATCACTGGATGGCCCAGCGCTTTGTAGGTTCCGCGAATCTCTTCCGGCAGCTCAGGATGCAAATACGTCAACCCTTTGACATGCGCTTCGTAAATCACGGTATTGCCCCACGGCGTGCGCGGCGGGGCATCATCCTCCCAGTCATAATGATCGGACACCACCACGCCCTTCAGCGCGATGGTGGCATTATCATGATGATCCGGTTCATTTAGCCCACCGTGCAGCAGCGGGTTATCTTTTAACTCGCCATCCACCCGACGGGCGCAAGGGTCAAGCAGCAGCTTGGCCGGATTAAACCGGTGGCCCTGCTGCGGTTGCCATGGGCCATGAACACGATAGCCATAGCGCAGACCGGGCCGGGCGTTGGCCAGATAGCCATGCCAGACATCACCGCTACGCCCCGGCAGGTCATAGCGAAGTTCGCACCCTTGCTCATCGAATACGCATAATTCAACGCGTTCAGCGTGGGCCGAGAAGAGTGTGAAATTGACACCATGGCCGTCATACGTTGCACCATGGGGGGTGGCGTTGCCGGTTGCCAGTTGCGTCATTACCCCTCCCGGACCAGCCAAATCGTTGCCAACGGCGGTAACGTGAGGCTCAGTGAGTGCTGACGACCATGGCTGGCGATTTCATCGCTGTGCACCGCACCGCCGTTACCGGTATTGCTGCCGTGGTAATGCATCGAGTCGGTATTGAGGATCTCACGCCATTTGCCTGGCTGATTGATACCGAAGCGATAGCCGTGGCGGGGCACAGGCGTAAAGTTACTGACCACGATGATTTCATTGCCGACCTTGTCACGACGCACGAAAGCCAGCACCGAACGTTCATTGTCATCTACCACCAGCCACTCAAAGCCATAGGCGTCAAAGTCGAGCTCGTGCAGCGCTTTGTGATGACGGTAGGTGTGGTTCAGATCGCGCACCAGACGCTGTACGCCGTGGTGCCAGTTATCGCCACCTTCCAGCAGGTGCCAGTCGAGGCTGGCGTCATGGTTCCATTCACGTCCCTGCGCAAACTCGTTGCCCATAAACAGCAGTTTTTTGCCCGGGAAGGCCCACATCCAGCCGTAGTAGGCGCGCAGGTTGGCAAACTTCTGCCATGCGTCTCCCGGCATGCGATCGAGAATGGATTTTTTACCGTGTACCACTTCATCATGCGACAGCGGCAGGACAAAGTTTTCGGTGTAGTTGTACAGCATGCCGAAGGTCAGCTTGTCGTGATGGTACTGACGATGAATCGGGTCCAGCTTCATGTAGTCCAGCGTGTCGTGCATCCAGCCGAGGTTCCACTTATACCAGAACCCTAAACCGCCCATATCCTGTGGTCTTGAAACGCCGGCAAAGTCGGTGGACTCTTCCGCCATGCTCACCGCGCCCGGAACTTGCTCGCCAAGAATGCGGTTGGTATTGCGCAAAAACTCAATGGCTTCAAGGTTTTCACGACCACCAAATTCGTTTGGGATCCATTCCCCTTCTTTGCGGCTGTAGTCGCGATAAATCATCGACGCCACGGCATCCACGCGCAACGCGTCGATCCCAAAACGTTCAATCCAGTACAGAGCATTACCCACCAGGTAGTTGCTGACTTCACGGCGACCGTAGTTGTAGATCAGCGTGTTCCAGTCCTGGTGATACCCTTCGCGCGGGTCGCTGTGCTCATAAAGGTTAGTGCCATCAAACTCTGCCAAACCAAAGTCGTCCGATGGGAAATGGCCCGGCACCCAGTCGAGAATGACGTTCAGCCCCGCCTGATGCGCGGCATTCACGAAATAGCGGAAATCATCGCGAGTCCCGAAGCGACGGGTCGGCGCATACATGCCGGTAGGTTGGTAACCCCAGCTACCGTCGAACGGATGCTCGTTAATCGGCAACAGTTCGAGGTGGGTAAAGCCCATCCACTTGGCGTAAGGCACTAACTGATCCGCCAGCTCGCGGTAGCTCAGCCAGAAGTTGTTATCGGTATGACGACGCCATGAACCCAGATGTACTTCATAGATAGAGATCGGCGCATCAAACTGATTGGCTTTTTTACGCTCCTCGCTTTGCACCACTTTTTCCGGCAGACCGCAAATAAGTGACGCGGTTTCCGGGCGCATTTGCGCTTCAAACGCGTAAGGGTCGGCTTTAATCCGCAGCTTACCGTTGGCATCGATCATCTCGTATTTATACAGCTGACCATGCTGCGCACCGGGGATAAACAACTCCCAGATACCGCTTTCTTTACGCAGGCGCATCGGGTGGCGACGGCCATCCCAGTAGTTGAACTGACCAACCACCGAAACACGCTGGGCGTTGGGTGCCCAGACGGAGAAACGAGTACCGGTGACGCCATCCATGGTATCCGCATGCGCACCCAGCGTTTCGTAAGGTCGCAGATGCGTACCTTCAGATAACAGCCATGCATCCATATCCTGGATCAGCGGACCAAAACGATAAGGGTCATCAATCAGATTCTGCTGTCCATGCCAGACAACGGCCAGCTGATAGCGAAAGAAATTTTTACGGCGGGGAAGTACTGCACAGAAAAAACCGCGAGAGTCGAGGCAATCCAGCTTGCCGACTTTGCGTCCGGTTTTGGGTTCGATCACCCACACTTCGGTGGCGTCAGGTAATAGGGCGCGGACTTCGAGTCCAGCATCAGTTTGGTGCATACCGAGTACGGAAAAAGGATCCGCAAAATGGCCTGCAATTAGCGCATTAATCACGTCTCTATCGATACGAACGGACATGGTTGTCATCCTGTTTTATGGTGTCACCCCTTCCAACTGATTTTCGACATCAGGTAGTGACACTTTTTTTGACCTGAACGGCGCAGCACAATTGTGCATCCTCTCTGCGTCGTCCCACCTTCAGGCAACAACTTAATACCTCCGGTACTAAGTCACCCTTAAAGAATAGCCAATGCTTTATCTTACTCCTGGTAAAAAATGAAACATCTGCGCTTACTCCTGTATTACGCAAAAAAAGGGGTGATTCCTCACCCCTTGATCGTTAACAAACTATTACGCCAATTGGCGCAGCATACGGCGCAATGGCTCCGCAGCACCCCACAGCAACTGGTCGCCCACGGTAAAGGCTGACAGGAACTCCGGTCCCATGTTCAGCTTACGCAGACGGCCTACTGGCGTGGTCAGCGTACCGGTAACGGCCGCCGGGGTTAACTCACGCATGGTGATATCCCGATCGTTTGGCACGACTTTGGCCCACGGATTGTGTGCCGCCAGCAGTTCTTCCACGGTCGGAATAGACACATCTTTTTTCAGTTTAATGGTGAACGCCTGGCTGTGGCAGCGCAGCGCGCCGACGCGCACGCACAGACCATCAACCGGGATCACGGAAGACGTGTTGAGAATTTTGTTGGTTTCCGCCTGTCCCTTCCACTCTTCGCGGCTCTGACCGTTATCGAGCTGTTTGTCGATCCACGGAATCAGGCTACCGGCCAGCGGTACGCCAAAGTTATCAACCGGCAGTTCGCCGCTGCGGGACAGGGTCGTCACTTTACGTTCGATGTCGAGAATAGCAGAGGAAGGGGTCGCCAGTTCCTCGGCCACATGGCCATACAGATGACCCATCTGAGACAGCAGCTCACGCATATGGCGCGCGCCGCCGCCGGAAGCCGCCTGATAGGTTGCCACGGAAACCCAGTCAACCAGGTCATTGGCAAACAGGCCACCGAGAGACATCAGCATCAGGCTAACGGTACAGTTGCCGCCGACAAAGGTCTTAATACCTTTATTCAGGCCGTCGGTGATGACATCCTGGTTAACCGGATCGAGAATAATGATGGCATCGTCTTTCATACGCAGCGAAGAGGCTGCGTCAATCCAGTAACCTTGCCAACCGCTTTCACGAAGCTTTGGATAGATTTCGTTGGTATAATCGCCGCCCTGACAGGTCACGATGATATCGAGCGCCTTCAGCGCATCCAGATCAAAAGCGTCCTGAAGTGTGCCGGTCGCGGTGCCACCGAACGTCGGTGCCGCCTGCCCAAGCTGGGAAGTAGAAAAGAAAACAGGGCGAATGGCGTCGAAGTCACGCTCCTCAACCATGCGTTGCATGAGAACAGAGCCGACCATACCGCGCCAGCCGATAAAACCAACATTTTTCATAGCGTTTTTTCCTGCAGAGATGTGTGCTGTGTATGCTAACCAGTATCCTACTGGCCTATCCTTCACCATACAAAAAGCAGCCAAAGTCGCAAGTGAAATTAATCAATGATAGCGAAGCCATCAGTAATGCGACTTATCCCGCTGCGCAAGCAAGCAGAAAGTCCGCGGTAATTATCAGGGAATTTGAGTTATGAATGAAATCATTTCAGCGGCAGTTTTATTGATCCTGATTATGGATCCGCTCGGAAATCTGCCCATTTTCATGTCCGTATTGAAACATACCGAACCAAAACGTCGCCGCGCGATTATGATTCGCGAGCTGTTTATTGCGCTGTTGGTGATGCTGATATTCCTGTTTGCGGGCGAGAAAATTCTGGCATTTCTTAACCTGCGTGCAGAAACCGTATCGATCTCCGGGGGCATCATTCTGTTCCTGATCGCCATTAAGATGATTTTCCCCAGCGCCACCGGGAATAGCACCGGGCTTCCGGCTGGTGAAGAGCCGTTTATCGTACCGCTGGCGATTCCGCTGGTAGCCGGGCCGACAATCCTGGCCTCATTAATGTTGTTGTCGCATCAGTATCCAAACCAGATGGGGCACCTGGTGATTGCGCTGCTGATCGCCTGGGGCGGCACATTCGTGATTTTGCTGCAGTCTTCGCTATTTTTACGCCTGCTGGGAGAGAAAGGGGTTAACGCGCTGGAGCGCCTGATGGGGCTGATTCTGGTGATGATGGCAACCCAGATGTTCCTCGACGGCGTTCGGATGTGGATGAAGGGGTAACGCACTCACTTTATGCCGGGTGGCGGCTTCGCCTTACCCGGCCTACGGTGTCGATATGTGCTCGTTTGTAGGCCCGGTAAGCGCTAGCGCCACCGGGCAATCAGCGCCGTGAATGTGTTTGTGAGAAACACTTCAATCATTTAAGTCTCTGAAAAAGCGTATTTTCATTTCTGCGAAGCACCTTCCGGAATACGCTCTTGTCAGCATCGCGGATAAGCATTATCTTCTCGCTGCACTTGCAAAATCAGGTGCCAGGATTGGTCCCCTGATTACCTCATTCGCGATAAAATTCACTTTTGTCGTGCGACCAGCTACACCTCAATGGTGGGCTGGACGGTGGCGTCACAAGACGCACCGGTATCCAATGAGGCCGGTAGGACCAACTCCGTTCAGCCCGCCACCAAAAGGTTGGTCCCTTCGGTGGTGGTAAATTTCACTCATTGGAGGCTGCCCTATGGCGACTACCCCTCTCTTTTCACACTCTTTATTTACCCTGCCCTTTAGCCATGCAACGGATTTTACCGAGCTGGCAGATAACTGTGAGCGTTTTGTCGAAGGGCTTGTTGAATGTCATGACCCTGTTGAAAAACTGGCGATTTGTGCGCGCCTGTCGGCCTGTCTGGCACTACTACAACCAACCTTAACGGAACCTGTACCGCAGCATCTACAGGCCAGCCTGACGGTAGAAACCTTACCGACCCGCACTCCCCTCTTTGAACCCGAACCAGATCAGATGGGGCGTTACTGCCAGCTTTTGACGCATTTACTGATGAGCAAAACGCTGTCTGACGAGATGGAACGCGTGGCGGGCGATTTACTGCAGGATTTGGTAGGCTATTTCGCCGATACGTTAAAAGCGCCGCGTTGGTTGAAAACCGAGGATGGTGTGATGGTGCTGTAAAAAAGCCGGGTGGCGGCTTCGCCTTACCCGGCCTACGGTGTCGATATGTGCTCGTTTCCAGGCCCGGTAAGCGCAAGCGCCACCGGGCAATGCCATCAGCTCAACAGCTGGAAAGCAATCATACCGACAATCGCGCCAACCGTACCGAGGATGGTTTCCATCATCGTCCAGGTCTTCAGCGTTTGCGCTTCAGTCGCGCCGGTAAATTTACCGAACAACCAGAAACCAGCGTCGTTAACATGGCTGACCACGATAGAGCCGCCCGCGATACAGATAGACAGCGCCGCCATCTGAGCACCGGAGTAGTTCAGTTGCTCAATCACTGGCATCACCAGACCGACCGCCGTTAAGCAGGCCACTGTCGCGGACCCCTGAATAATACGCACCGCCGCCGCCAGCACGAAGCAGGTGATAGCGATCGGCAAGCCCATACCGGTTAACGCTTCGCCCAGTGCAGGACCAACACCGGAATCTACCAGCACCTGTTTGAACACGCCGCCCGCGCCAATCACCAGCAGAATAATCCCCGCTGGCTGCAGCGCATGGCCGCAGATTTCCATCACGCGGTCTTTTGGCATGCCCTGGCGCACCGCCAG
Organism: Citrobacter sp. Cpo030; assembly: GCF_030333005.1. Classification (NCBI taxonomy): domain Bacteria; kingdom Pseudomonadati; phylum Pseudomonadota; class Gammaproteobacteria; order Enterobacterales; family Enterobacteriaceae; genus Citrobacter; species Citrobacter sp. Cpo030. The sequence goes on from NZ_JAOWGT010000074.1 coordinate 104,065, forward strand.
ACCATAAATCGCCACCAGACAGGCAACCAGAATCGCGGTAAACGGATGACCGATAAACTCGAACCATTCGTAGGTTGAAGAACCGACCGGAACAAAGCGTGCGGCGATGGTTTTCAGACCAACCAGCACCAGCGGCAGCAGGATAAGCGATAAGCTGAAGCCAAAGGAGGGCATTTTGCCTTCGCCCAGATGCGGCTCGGTAATGTCTTCCGGTACATGCAGCTCAACGTAACGGCTGATGAAATTACCCCACAGCGGCCCGGCGATAATCATGCCCGGAATCGCAGCGCACAGGCCAATCAGGATCATCCAGCCAAAGTCGGCGTGCATCTGAGAGGCCAGCAGCATCGGCGCAGGCCCCGGCAGCAGGAACGCTGCGGCAGCCGCCACGCCCGCAAACAGCGGAATGACCAACTTAACCAGGTTAGTACCGGTATGGCGTGCCATTGAAAACGCTACGCTAATCAGTAGCACAATCGCCACCTCAAAGAACAGCGGCAGCGCGCAAATCAGACCGGCCAGGCCAATCGCGTAATGTGCGCGGCTGTGACCGAAGGATTTCAGCATTTTGACGGCAATCTGATCGACCGCGCCGGTCTCATGCAAAATCTTGCCGAACATCGCCCCCAGCGCCACCACAATCGCCAGGAAACCGAGCGTGCCTCCCATCCCTTTTTCCATGGTCGCCGCGATTTTATCGAGCGGCATACCGGAAAAGAGACCTGCACCAATGGATACCACCATCAAAGCAACGAAGGCGTGCATACGCGCCTTCATCACTAAAAACAGCAGCAATAAAACGGACCCTACTGCTGTTAAAACAAGCGTTAATGTGCTCACTACTTACTGCCTTGGTTAATAACCTCAATGGTGCTGGCGACCACACCGTCCAGTGGTTGATCGATATCGACCACCAGTACATCGTTTTCATTCGCACCCGGTTCTTCCAGCGCTTCAAACTGGGTAACCAGCATCTGTGTTTTGAAGAAGTGGCCTTTACGCGCCTTCAGACGGCTTTCGATAACGTCAAAATCCCCTTTCAGATAAATGAAAGAGAGGTTCGGGTTACCGTCGCGCAACTGGTCGCGGTAGACTTTTTTCAAGGCAGAACAGACGATCAGCGAAACCTTGTTGGTACGCTGCATCGCAAAAGCGGCGTCATTCAGCGCCTGTAGCCACGGTTTACGGTCGTCATCGTTGAGTGGCTCACCGGAAGCCATTTTCATGATGTTGCTGCGCGGATGGAGAAAATCGCCATCAAGAAACGCGGCCTGCAGTTGATGCGCCACTTCGCTGGCGACAGCAGATTTACCGCTGCCCGATACGCCCATCAGAACGTAAACGTGGTGATCATGATTAGTCGTGCTCAAAGCGTTGCCCCCACTGGTACAAGAATCAGGAAATTGTTACGGGTAACTGTTATCGGTAACATTGTCCAGCCGGATAAATAGAGAAGCAATATCCATTCGTGCTCGAAGTGTATAAGTGTGAGCTACTTCAAAGTTGTTGGCTTAAATAGATCCGCCCGGTGACAAGGTGAAACCTAAATCTAACATTTTAGGCGTGACTGCTTCACCACGAATGCGCGCCAGCAGGCGTTCTGCGCCAATGCTGCCCATCCGTTCACGCGGCGTGAGCACACTCGCCAGACGCGGCTCCATCACCTGCCCGATGTCGTGACCGTGGAATCCGGCAATCGCCATGTCATCCGGGATTTTCAGCCCTAAACGCTGGCATTCGAAGGCCGCCCCTACCGCCAGGTCATCGTTGGTACAGAAAATGCCGTCGAGCTGCGGGTATTCGCGCCGCGCCTGACGGATGAGTTCAATACCGGAGGAGTAGGAAGAAGACTGTTCCACCATCACGCTGTACGGCACCAGGTTGGCATCGCGCATTGCCTGCTCGTAGCCTCTCTGTTTGATGATAGTACGCTCATCAAGACGTGCGCCAAGATAGGCTACATGACGGTGCCCGCGGGCGATAATAGCGGCAGTCATCTGACGCGCGGCTTCGAAGTTGTCGAAACCGACGGCGATATCCAGACACGGAGACTGGCTGTCCATCAATTCAACCACCGGGATACCGGCAACTTCAATCATTTTCAGCGTACGGGGCGTATGGCTACGTTCGGTGAGGATCAGGCCATCGATATTCCACGACAGCATCGATTCCAGGCGCTCTTGTTCCATCTCAGGCTTATAGCCGTAGTGCGCGAGCATGGTTTGATAACCATGGGCGTCGGTGACGGCCTCAATGCCGCGTAGCACTTCAGCAAAAACCTGGTTAGTGAGAGACGGTAACAGCACGCCGATAGCGCGGCTGGTGGCGTTAGAAAGGATATCAGGAGCGCGATTGGGAATATAACCCAGCTCATCAAGTGCAGCGGCAATTTTGCCCCGCAGCGCCACGGAGACCTGCTCCGGATTACGCAAAAAGCGACTTACCGTCATTTTGGTCACGCCCACGCGGTCGGCTACATCCTGAAGTACGGGTCTTTTCTTTTTCATCGTCCTGAAGCGTTAAAAAGGGATAGATTCCCCCAGTTTACCACGGACGTGTGGAATTAATGACAAACGATGAAAAGCCGGATGGCGACGCTTTCGCGTCTTATCCGGCCTACAAGGATTACAGCACGTTATACTGGCGGCAGGTCAAACAGTAACACTTCACTGTCGCTGTCGGCATGAATAGAAATTGCCTGTTCATCCCAGATTGCCAGACCGTCGCTGGTGGTCGCTTTGGTCCCGTTAATCGTCACGTTACCTTTTACGACCTGGATCCAGACGCGGCGTTCAGCGGCAATCTGATGCACCGACTGCTCATCTTTGACCAGCGCCCAACGGTACAGCTTCATATCCTGGTACACTTTCAGTGAACCATCACGGGCATCCGGCGACAGCACCAGTTGTTTACCCTGAGCGGCATCGAAACGACGCTGTTCATAACGCGGAGTAATACCGTTCTCCTGCGGCATGATCCAGATCTGATACAGATGCAGCTTCTCAGTATTGCTCGGGTTGTACTCCGAGTGACGGATCCCCGTCCCGGCGCTCATAATCTGAAACTCACCGGCCGGAACCTGCTCTTTATTGCCCATGCTGTCCTGATGCTCTACCGCGCCTTCCAGCACGTAGGTCAGGATTTCCATGTCTTTATGGGGGTGGGTGCCAAAGCCCTGGCCTGCATCGATCACGTCATCGTTAATCACGCGCAGTGCCGAGAACCCCATAAAGTTCGGGTCATAGTAGTTGGCAAAAGAGAAGGTATGCCAGGAATCAAGCCAGCCATGATTAGCGTGGCCACGGTCGTTAGCTTTGCGTAAGTAGATCATTGTGTTCATCCCCAGATGTTTTCGATGGAGTAAGTGTGGACTCAATCCGTCTGGGATCATAGAGGGTGAAAATTGACTCCTCTGTTCAAAAAATATGAACAAGACCAGAGGAGTCTGTGCAGGCTATTTGGCGAGGGTTATCGTGGCAGGCGTTGCCTGTTCAAAGGCGCGTTCGAGGATCTCCAGGTTGGTAAGAACTTCAGATTCCTTGACGTAATTAGGCGTACCGGCGGTTAGCGTCTGGTACAGCGAATCATAGACGCGACCGTAGTCCCCCACTTCCGGCTTCACCTCTTCTTTCACCGTGATGCCGTCATCGTTGACATATTCCAGCATTCCAATGGAATCATCGGCAGCGAAACCTGGCTCACCCGGCATGATATTAGCCTTCAGGCTGGTTTCCTGCTGGTCGATACCGTACTTCACAAACGAGCCTTTGGTGCCATGCACGATAAACTTCGGATAGTCGATTTTCACCAGATGGCTGGTTTTAACAATGGCTTTCAGGTCGCCGTAAAACAGCTGCGCTTCAAAGATATCGTCCGGGTTCGCTTTGTTGCGCAGGCTGCGGATGTCGTAGGCCACATGATCGGGGCGTCCGAACAACGAGATAATCTGATCCATGGTGTGTACGCCCAGACCATAAAACGCGCCGTCCTGCGGCAGTCCCGGCTTGGTTTCTGCTTCAGGACGGTAGTAATCGAAATGGCTTTCAACCTCAACAATCTTGCCGAGCTTGCCGCTCTCAATCGCTTTTTTAGCGGTGAGGAAACAGGAGTCAAAACGACGATTCTGATACGGCGTAACGGTCAGCCCTTTGCTTTGCGCTAGCTCAAACAACTCTTTTGCTTGCGCAAGCGTTGGGGTGAAGGGTTTCTCAACCAGCACATTTTTACCCGCTTCCAGCGCGCGTTTGGCGTATTCAAAATGGCTGTCAGCATGGGTACAGACGATCACCAGCTTCACCTGCGGATCGTTTAAGATCTCGTCGAGGTCGCTGGTGAAGTGAATATGTGAATACTGCGGCGCCTGCTCTTCCGGCCTGGCGTTGCGGCGGAAAATATGCGCGACGTGCCAGCTATTTTTGCGGTTGAGGACGTACGGCAAATGGTAGCGGGTGGTGCTTTTACCAAAACCAATAAATGCGCAGTGTAAGGTCATGAGACGATCCTTTTGAAGATGATTGTCTACACCATAGCGCAAAGCGGCTGGAGACTGAATCCATCCTGTCATCATGCCGGATGCGGCGTTGCCTTATCCGGCCTACAAAACCCAGGTCTCAGCTGTAGGCCGGATAAGCGCAAGCGCCATCCGGCATCAGTCGCCCCACCCCGGGGACAAAATGACAAGTAAGCCAGGCTGAAACAAAACCCCAAAAAAAAAGCCAGCAAAAGCTGGCTAAAGTAATACTGGAAGCAATGTGAGCAATGTCGTGCTTTCAGGTTCTCCGTAGGGGTTCCCCTGAACGCAGAGCAATAATAATCATTCTCATTCGCACTTGTCTACTTCTTTTTGCAAAAAAATGCAGTTGACGGATTTTTCTTTCTCAGCGAGTGTAAATGCACAATTAACCCTGCAGGAGATAAGGAATGAGTGAGATAGTGATACGCCACGCTGAACCGAAAGATTACGACGCAATTCGTCAGATCCACGCCCAGCCGGAGGTGTACCACAACACGCTACAGGTTCCTCATCCTTCCCTCGAAATGTGGCAAGCACGGCTAACCGAGCAAGCCGGTGTCAAACAACTGGTTGCCTGCATTGACGGTATCGTCGTGGGGCATCTCTGTATTGAGGTCGCGCAGCGCCCGCGCCGCAGCCACGTGGCCGATTTTGGTATCTGCGTGGATGCCAGGTGGCACAATCGTGGCGTTGCCAGCGCGCTGATTCGTACGATGATCGACATGTGCGACAACTGGCTGCGCGTCGAGCGCATTGAGCTGACGGTATTTGTTGATAATGAGCCTGCTGTAGCAGTCTATAAGAAGTACGGCTTTGAAATCGAAGGTACCGGTAAGAAATACGGCCTGCGCAACGGTGAGTATGTTGATGCCTACTTTATGGCGCGCGTGAAATAAATTTAAGGGCGAGTCATATCGCCCTGCTTATTGAAAGGACGCAATAGTGAAAAAGTTTTTCCCCCTGGTTTTGCTGGCCTCGCTCTCCCCTGCTTTTGCCACTACCGTACAAAATCTCGATTCCGTACCCAGTGCCATCCAACATCCTGAAGGAAAACAGATTTTTGCTGAGCAAATGGCGGGAGCAACCCCTGCGAAAGGATTTGGTGAACTTCCTCAGGGCTTATCTGAAAAGCAGTGGATTGCCTGGGTTGCACCGAATGAAGATCCTGACAACCTGATCCTGAGCGGTGCTAAACCTTGGGGAAAAGACGGTAAATATATTGGCATTGCCTGTTTTGCCAATAATAAGGCTGACGCCGAGCAAGCAAAAAAATACGCGGATAACACCTGCCCGGAAAACTACAGCAACGGGCGCGCTAATAAATTATATCTCGGCGTTTTTTCCTGGCAGAATCCACAGCTAACGCCGATTGCACGCTCGGAAAAACCGTTAAACCAGCTCTCAGAGTGGAATAAAGCCGCTGAAAAAGAGAGCGATGATGAGTCCGTCAGACCGCTGGCTTATTATACAAAACTGGATCTGGCACCGTACCAGATCGCCCCCGATACCCTGGCGTTCGGGGTACGAGGTGGATACTCCGATGCCTACTCCGGCGGCGGCGCATTTTATGAAGTGCTGGAACTCTACACCATCAAAGACAGCAAGATAATCAACGTGTTTTCTGACCTTGTTTATTACTATTCGGACATTGCTGGAGACTGGAATAAAGACGGTACAAGGCAGCACGACATCAGCGAAAGTAAGTACATTCTTAAAATGCGCTCGGCAAAGACGCACGGATTTTATGACTTAGAGCGCGTTAACCTACAGGATAAAAGCAGCCAAATATTCCGCTGGTCCGAATCACTGCAGCGATATGCACCATAACCTACCAGTCAGGCCTACATCGTTCAAAACGCTGTAGGCCATTCTCTTTTATATCCCACCGAAAAATTCAAGAACGGAAGCGCCATCCAGTCCTGACATAGAATTGTTGATTACAGCCTATCGCCTTCCCCCACCGTCATGTTCAGGCTTAACAACCACCTGAATTATATGGTTATTCAGCTTTCTATCTTCATCGCTATTTTTCGTAACTTTAATAATATTAATATTACATTTTTGTTTTTTTTTGGTTTCTGCCATCACTTTATGGTGACAATCACAACAATATACTTCCCCTGGGACTAACTTAACCACGGTGAGGTAAAAAATGAAATTTGAACGCCATCATAGAATATTGAAAGAAATCAGTATTTCGGGAGTTGTAAAAGTTTCAAATCTGGCGAAAAGTCTCAAGGTAACAAAGGAAACTATTCGCTCAGATCTCAATGAACTTGCCGGGCAGGGATATCTCACTCGCTGTCATGGTGGTGCATTTATTACCCTTGACTCTCTTGATAACGTTGCAAAAAACGAAATTGCTTATGTGCTGGAAAAATATGAATCAGCGCAGAAAATAAAAAAAGGTCTCTCTGCCATGAAGAATAATGTATGTGTTATTGGCTCGTTCAATGTTGATATTATCAGTTACCTACCGAGGCTACCCTCGACAGGCGAATCATTGCTTGCCGATAAATTTATTTTTTCGCCCGGTGGTAAAGGATGCAATCAGGCATTAGCGGCAAGCTATGCCGATTCTGATGTGCATTTTATTACTAAAGTAGGGTCAGACCATTTCAGTGATTACGCCATTAATTTTATAAACTCATCAAAAATCCATAAAAGCGTTATCTATCAGAACAAAGAAACACAGACAGGTACAGCGACTATTATGGTGAATGGAGATACCGGGGATAACGTCATCGCTATCTATCCAGGTGCTAACATGACAATTTCACCTGATGAAATCACCATACAAAAAGAAGCCATCGTTCATTCAGATATTGTTCTCGTACAACTGGAGACAAATTACGAAGCACTTCAACAAACCATTCGTCTCGCACAGAAAAATGATATCCCGGTCATTATTAACCCAGCGCCATATAATGAAATGGTTAATACCATCATTGATGACATCGATTATATCACGCCAAATGAAACCGAAGCTGGTCTGCTGGCAAACATGTCCGTCAACGATATTGAATCAGCCAAATGTGCAGCAAAGATTATTCATCAAAAAGGTGTCAAAAATACCATTATCACATTGGGTAGCAAAGGTTCTCTCGCTTATGACGGAACGCAATTCATCTATTCTCCGGCATTTCCGGCCGTTGTAAAAAATACGGCTGGCGCTGGCGATGCCTTCAATGGCGCACTCGCGTCTGGCCTTGCTAAAGGAAAATCACTGGCATCTGCATTGTGCTACGCGAGCGCATTCGCCTCGCTTGCTGTTGAAACACCCAATGCCTCTGACATGCCAGAAAACGAATCCGTTCTTCATCGCATTCAGGGCTCACATTACAAACAAACTATCTCTACTCACTAAATCAAGGAGCAGACTATGAACAATACGCAGAAAAAACTAAAGGTGCTCTTTATTGGAGAATCCTGGCATATTCACATGATTCATTCAAAAGGCTATGACAGTTTTACCTCCAGTAAATATGAAGAAGGTGCTACATGGTTGCTTGAATGCTTAAAGAAAGGTGGTGTAGAAATTGATTATATGCCGGCTCACACCGTGCAAATTGCATTTCCAGAAAACATTGATGAACTAAACCGTTATGATGTCATTGTTATTAGCGATATCGGCAGCAATACGTTCCTGTTGCAAAACGAGACGTTCTACCAGCTAAAAATAAAGCCAAATGCTCTGGAATCAATTAAAGAGTATGTCAGAAATGGTGGTGGTCTGCTCATGATTGGCGGCTATCTGTCATTTATGGGCATTGAGGCCAAGGCTAATTACAAGAACACCATTCTTGCCGAGGTTTTGCCAGTTATTATGCTTGACGGCGATGACCGGGTAGAAAAACCAGAGGGTATCTGCGCTGAGGCTATCTCCCCGGAACATCCTGTCGTTAACGGATTCTCAGACTACCCGGTATTTCTTGGATATAACCAGGTTGTCGCCAGAGAAGATGCCGATGTTGTTTTAACAATAAATAATGACCCGCTGTTAGTGTTCGGTGAATACCAACAGGGTAAAACCGCCTGCTTCATGAGCGACTGTTCGCCACACTGGGGAACACAGCAATTTATGTCCTGGCCGTTTTATACCGACCTGTGGGTTAACACGCTTCAATTCATCGCCAGAAAATAAAAAACAATGGAGTAACGAAAGTTACTCCTTTTATAAAATAAAAGGATTGATGTATGAACAAAAATAAGTACTCAACTCCCTTACTGATGCTTGCAACCATCTTAGCCGGTATGCTTTCCCCAATGCAGTCTGCCGTTAATGGGCAATTGGGACACTGGTTGCAAGATGGTAATGCTTGTGCAGTAATCTCGTTCGCCAGCGGTCTGGTCGTCATGTTTTTCATTATTATTGCGCGTAAAGAAACACGCCAGCAATTCGCATCGATCCCGACGCTGATTAAAAAGAGAAAAATCCCACTGTGGAATTGGTTTGCCGGATTATGTGGAGCGATGGTTGTATTTTCGGAAGGGGCATCAGCCAGCGCGTTGGGCGTTGCCACGTTTCAAACTGCATTAATTTCCGCCCTGCTCCTTTCCGGCCTACTGTGCGACCGTTTTGGTGTCGGTGTGGATGAGAAGAAATATTTCACCCCATGGCGCGTTGCTGGCGCATTGTTCGCGGTTATTGCCACGATTTTTGTCGTGTCGCCACAGTGGCATTCAACCTCCTTTATCCTGCTCGCTATCCTTCCATTTTTGGCAGGATTACTCGCTGGCTGGCAGCCTGCTGGAAATGCCAAAGTTGCCGAGGCCACGGGCTCTATGCTGGTTTCCATTACCTGGAACTTCATTGTCGGCTTTTGTGTGCTGGGCGCTGCACTGGCAATACGTGTCGCATTAGGCCATGTCACCGTCCAGTTACCCGATACGTGGTGGATGTATCTCGGTGGCCCGCTTGGTCTGCTGTCCATCGGGCTGATGGCGATTCTGGTCAGAGGCTTAGGTCTGCTAATGCTGGGGGTAGCGTCTACCGCAGGCCAGTTGCTTGGGTCGGTATTGATTGATGAATTGATCCCATCCTTAGGCAATACGGTCTATCTGGTCACCATCATCGGCACGTTGTTCGCATTAGTGGGCGCAATTGTTACCACCATTCCAGAATACAGAGCATCCAAAATGGCGCAAAAAATGGAGGTGTCAGGATGAAAGGTTTCCTGCAAACAGTGACAGGCCCAGTGGCGCACACTGATATGGGGCTAACGCTCCCGCATGAGCATCTGTTTAACGATCTGTCATCCGTTGTTGATGAACCACATTATGCTTTTTCACAGCAACTGGTAGGAAAAAAAGTCAGTGCTGACCTTCAGTGGGGACTGAAACACGACCCATACTGCTGCGCCGATAACATGGACAGAAAAGAGATTGATGATGTCATCTTTGAAATCAATAATTTTATGTCACTAGGAGGCAGGACGATTGTCGACGCGACGGGTTCTGAGTCTATCGGTCGGGACGCTTCATCGTTACGGGAAGTGGCAATAAAAACCGGTTTGAATATCGTTGCTTCATCAGGACCTTATCTGGAGAAGTTTGAAAGCACCAGGATCCATAAACCTGTCGATTCATTAGCCGCACTGATTGATAAGGAACTGAATCAGGGGATTGGCGAAACGGATATTCGCGCCGGTATGATCGGTGAAATTGGCGTGTCACCCGCATTTACCCAAGCGGAACGTAACAGTCTGCGAGCGGCGTCTCTGGCACAACGTAATAATCCCCATACGGCGATGAATATCCATATGCCAGGGTGGCTGCGGCTGGGTGATGAGGTACTGGATATTGTCCTTGAAGAGATGAACGTCTCTCCGGCAAAAGTTTCGCTGGCACACTCGGACCCGTCAGGAAAAGATGTTGCCTATCAACGTAAAATGCTCGACCGCGGCGTGTGGCTTGAATTTGACATGATTGGTCTGGACATTACCTTCCCTAAAGAAGGTATCGCCCCAGGCGTTCAGGAGACCGCAGATGCGGTAGCTCATCTGATTGAACTGGGTTACGCCGATCAGATAGTTTTAAGCCATGATGTTTTTCTCAAACAGATGTGGGCAAAAAATGGGGGGAACGGTTGGGGGTTTGTCCCGAATGTTTTCCTCGCCTATCTGGCTGCCCGTGGAGTAGACAACGATACTCTTCGCAAGCTCTGTATTGATAATCCAGCGCGGTTACTCACGGCATAGCCAACAAAACGCCCGGTGCCTGACACCGGGCTATTAATCAAAAATCAGTATCCCGCCGTTAAATCATCCACGGAACGCGGGTCAGAAGCACCATACAGTGCGCCATCCGGTCCAACCATAATGCTCTGCGTGCTGCCCATCGCCTCTTTCAGCGCCACTTTCTGTCCTTTTTGCTCCAGCAGCTTGATTGTATCCGGGCTGAAGCCCTTCTCGATGCGCAGTTCATCCGGCAACCACTGATGATGGAAACGTGGCGCGTTGGTCGCTTCGGCGACGTTCATCCCGAAATCAATGCTGTTGACCACCATTTGCAGCACGGTAGTGATAATTCGGCTTCCGCCAGGGCTGCCGGTAACCAGCCAGGTTTTCCCGTCTTTTACCACGATAGTCGGCGACATCGATGACAGCGGACGCTTCTTCGGCCCAACCGCGTTGGCATCACCGCCCACCAGTCCGTAGACGTTCGGTACGCCCGGCTTGGCGGAGAAATCGTCCATTTCATTATTGAGCAGAATGCCGGTGTTACCCGCCACGATGCCTGTCCCGAAGGTGGTATTCAGGGTATACGTCACCGCCACGGCATTGCCGTCTTTATCCACCACTGAGAAATGAGTGGTCTGGTTGCTTTCATACGGGGCGAGCTTGCCAGGTTTGATCTGGCTGGAAGGCTTAGCCTTGTTGATATCAATCTGATCGGCAAGCGTTTTAGCATAGGCTTTGTTGGTCAGCGCTTGCCACGGCACTTTCACAAAATCCGGGTCGCCCAGATACTCTGAACGGTCGGCGTAAGCATATTTCTCCGCTTCAGCCATAACCTGCATAGCATCGGCGCTGCCAAATCCGTACTTCTTCATATCGAAGTTTTCGAGAATATTGAGGATCTGCACGATGTGAATACCGCCAGAGGACGGCGGCGGCATGGAGAAGACCTGATACCCGCGATAGTCACCGCTTATCGGCGTGCGCTCCACGGCTTTATAGCTGGCTAAATCCTCTTTGGTCATCAGCCCGCCGTTCTTCTGCATTTCCCCGGCTATCTGATCGGCAATCGCGCCTTTATAAAACGCATCCGGGCCATTCTCGGCAATCATTTCCAGGCTTTTCGCCAGATTCTTTTGCACCAGCTTGTCGCCCTTTTTCAGCGGCTCGCCGTCCTTCCAGAAAATGGCTTTGCTGTTCTCGTGATTAGGGAGCACTTCGCTGCCATAGGTTTTCAGATCGTCGGCCAGCGCGTCATTAACCACAAAGCCCTCTTCCGCTAGCTTCATCGCCGGGCGCACCACTTTGTTCAGCGGCATCGTGCCGTATTTCTCCAGCGCCAGCGAGAAACCCGCCACGGTACCCGGCGTACCGGATGCCAGATGCGACGTCAGCGACTTTTTCGCATCGGCGTTGCCCTGCTCATCGAGGAACATGTCACGGGTCGCGCCAGCAGGCGCCATTTCACGAAAATCGATCGCTGTGGTGTTACCGTCTTTGGTACGCAGCAGCATAAAACCACCGCCGCCCAGATTGCCCGCCTGGGGATGCGTCACCGCCAGCGCATAGCCAACGGCCACGGCGGCATCGACGGCATTCCCACCCTGTTTAAGAATGTCCACACCAACCTGGGTAGCTAAAGCATCCACAGAGGCCACCATCCCTTGCTTAGCACGTACGGGATGGAACACATCTTCCTCGACTCCGTAAGATACCGGTGGTGGTGCAGCCGGCGCGGCAGCAACGCTAAAACAACTTCCTGAGAGCAGAGCAGCAATGGCTACCCGGCGTAAAAACGTCGGTTTTATCATCGTTATTCTCCAGATGTATGGGGGTCGGCCCCCACTAAGCCTGGTGCATAACTCTGAAATAATCATCGTAACGGCGAGAAAGGAGTAAACTTAAGAGATCCCCGAGAGGAGAAAAGCGATGAAACGACTCTTACTTTTAGCCATGCTGTTGCCGTTTGCAGGCTTTGCACAGCCCATCAACACCATGAATAACCCGAACCAACCCGGTTATCAGATCCCGAGTCAGCAGCGTATGCAAACCCAAATGCAAACGCAGCAAATTCAGCAGAAAGGGATGCTCAACCAGCAGTTGCAAACGCAGACACGTATGCAGCAACAGCATCTGGAAAACCAAATTAACACCAACTCCCAGCGGGTCCTTCAGTCTCAGCCAGGCGAGCTAAATTCCGGTCAGCAGCAAATGCTGCCCAACAGCAACGGTGGGATGTTAAGTGGAACCCGTAACCCGGACAGCTCTCTGAATAAGCAACATATGCTGTCAGAGAAAAAGAACGGCGACATGCTGAAGCCCTCCAGCACGCCGCAGCCTAACGTTCCGTTAAAAACGATTGGGCCTTAAAAAGGTTGGAAATCCGGACCAATCGTATCAATGGCATCGGTACAGATGCAGTCCACGCCCCAGCGCAGCAGTTCCGCCGCGCGCTGGGGTCGGTTGACGGTATATACCAGAATACGTAGCCCCGCATCGCGCAGCGCATCCACACGCGCTTCATCCAGCAGTTTGTGATTAAGATGAATAGAGACGCATCCAAGCCGTGTGGTCAGCTCGCGCCAGTCCTCGCGCCATTCATCAAGCAGCAAGCCTCTCGGCAGTTCAGGTACCGCCTGCTGCGCCGCTTCAAGTGCATCAATTTCAAAGGATGACAATAGTGGCGGCGTCATTCCCGCCCACAGTTCCCGCGCGGCCAGCGCCACGACTTTGCCGGTTAACGTTCCGGTACCGGTTGTGGGTTTAATTTCAATATTTGCCATCATTCCATGCTGACGGCAGCGCTCGGCCACTTGCGAGAGCAGCGGCAGCGGTTCACCTTTAAACTCACCGCTAAACCAGCCGCCGGCGTCCACGCGCAATAAATCCTGCCAGTTCAGCTCGCCTGCCACGCCCCAGCCGTTGCTGGTTCGCTCCAGGTTGTCGTCATGCAGTAAGAAGATCTCACCGTCTTTCGACAATTTAGCGTCAAACTCGATCATGGTATGCCCGTATCGCGCCCCCACGTCGATCGCCGCCAGGGTGTTTTCCGGGGCCAGCTTACCGCCGCCACGATGGGCGACAATATGGGGGTAAGGCCAGTTACTCATACGCGTTGTCCTGTTTCGCCATCAAAAAGATGCAGATGTTTTTCCGGCAGATGCAGCCACAGCGTGCTGCCTGCCGTCGGGCGATGCTGATGCGCCAGTCGCACCACCAGCTTTTGCTCACCCCAGCGTCCGTGTGCCAGGTTATCTGCACCCAGCATTTCCAGCGTGTCGACGACTAACGGCACGCCGCCTTCGGCCTGCGAGCTTAGCGCAATATGCTCCGGGCGGATACCCAACGTCATGTTACGCCCAATAGCCTCTCTCGCGCTTCTGCCGATGGGTAACGTCATGCCGCCCTCCAGTTCAAAATGGGTACCCGCGGCGCTGATGCGCCCGTCTAGCAGGTTCATCGCCGGGCTGCCGATAAAACTCGCCACAAAGCGGCTGGCTGGCTTTTCATACACCTCAACCGGCGTACCTACCTGCTCGGCAATGCCTTTATTCATCACCATCACCCGTTGGGCGAGGGTCATCGCTTCAACCTGGTCGTGCGTCACGTATAGCGAAGTGGTTTTCAGGCGGCGATGCAGATGTTGTAACTCCAGACGCATCTGTACGCGCAGCTTGGCATCAAGGTTAGAAAGCGGCTCATCGAACAGGAATACCGCCGGGTCACGCACAATCGCTCGTCCCATCGCTACGCGCTGGCGCTGACCGCCAGAAAGTTCGCGCGGACGGCGCTTGAGCAGCTCACCCAGCTCGAGAATACGCGCCGCCTCATTTACCCGCTCAGCAATGTGCTCCTTGCCCATCCCGCGGATTTTCAGCCCCCAGGCCATGTTTTCTTCCACGCTCATATGCGGGTAAAGCGCGTAGTTTTGAAAGACCATCGCTATGCCGCGATCCTTCGGCTCCATCTCGGTGACGCGTTTATTATCAATCCAGATATCGCCACCGCTCACCCGCTCCAGCCCGGCCACCATCCGCAGCAGCGTAGACTTTCCGCAGCCGGATGGCCCAACCATCACGATAAATTCCCCGTCCGCGACGTCCAGCGTCAGCGGTTTAATTACCTGGGTTTTGCCGTCCCAGCTTTTGGTTACTGCTTGTAGTTTTAAACCAGCCATTTTTATTTCTCACTGTCCACTAAACCACGCACAAACGCGCGCTGCATGGCTAACACGATGATTACCGGAGGGATGAGCGTCAGCAGCATGGCGGCCATTACCTGGTTCCACTGCGTAGTGCCTTCACCGGTGGCGATCATGCCTTTGATACCCGCCACCGCAGTGCCCAAATTGACGTCGGTAATAATTAACAACGGCCACAGATACTGGTTCCAGCCGTAGATAAAGGTAATAACAAACAGCGCCGCCAGATTGGTTTTTGACAGCGGTAGAACGATATCGCGGAAAAAACGCATCGGTGATGCGCCGTCAATACGCGCAGCCTCAACCAGCTCATCCGGCAGGGTCATAAAGAACTGGCGGAACAAGAAGGTCGCAGTAGCCGATGCCATCAACGGCAGCGTCAGACCCGCATAGCTGTCGAGCATTTTCAGGTTGGCGATAACCTCCACGGTGGGGAAGATTCGCACCTCAACCGGCAGCATCAGGGTGATAAAAATCATCCAGAAGAACAGGTTGCGCAGCGGAAAACGGAACCAGACGATGGCGAATGCGGAGAGCATGGAGACGGTGATTTTCCCTACCGTAATACTGAACGCCATGATGAAGCTGTTAAGCATCATCAACCAGAACGGCGCGCTGTTGACGCCCACACCGTTGACCCAGATGTATTTCATGTTCTCCAGCAACTGCGTGCCGGGAACCAGCGTCATCGGCGTTTCAAACACCGCTTTGTTGTCCAGCGTCGCCGCGACAAACGCGACGTACAGCGGAAACAGGATCACCATGATCCCCATAATCAACATGGCATGGCTGAATATTGTCAGCCCACGACGGTTCTCAATCATTGGTAACGCACCTTACTTTCCACATAGCGGAACTGCACCACCGTCAAAATAATGACCAGCAACATCAGCACCACCGATTGCGCAGCCGAGGCGGAGAGATCCAGCCCAACAAAGCCTTCGCGATAGATCTTATAAATCAACGTCGTGGTCGCCTGTACCGGTCCACCCGCCGTGGCGGCATCGATCACCGGGAAGGTATCAAAGAAGGCGTAAACCAGATTCACCACCAGCAGAAAGAAGCTGACCGGGGCTATCAGCGGCAGCGCCAGCTTAAAGAAGCGGCGAACCGGCCCTGCACCATCAATCGCGGCGGCTTCGATCAGCGACCGCGGGATAGACTGCAGTGCGGCAAAGAAGAACAGGAAGTTGTAACTAATCTGCTTCCAGACCGACGCGAACACCACCAGAAACATTGCCTGACCGCTGTTTTGCGCATGGTTCCAGTCATAGCCAAACTCACCGAGAAAATGGGTAATCAGCCCGCGACCTGGGTTAAACAGGAAGATCCACAATACGGCGGCGACGGCGGGCGCGACGGCGTATGGCAACAGCATCAGCGTCTGGTAAAAACGGCTGCCGCGCACCACGTAATTCACCAGCGCCGCAAAAAATAACGACACCAGCAGACCGCTTACCGTGACTAACGTACTGAACTTAATGGTGGTCCAGAATGAGTCGAGGTAGTACGGGTCATGAAACAGTGCGACAAAGTTTTCCAGTCCGACAAACTGGCTGGAAAGACCAAACGGATCAACGGATTGTAGCGAGTACCACAACGCTTCACCGGCGGGCCAGATAAAGAAAATAACGGTGATAACCAGCTGCGGAGCCACCAATAAATAGGGAAGCCAACGCGAGCGGAATACCGGACGGGATGAAGACATGTAGGTTCTTTTCCTGGAAGGTGCCGGATGGCGGTGCAAGCACCTTATCCGGCCTACAAACTTGTAGGCCTGATAAGCACAGCGCCATCAGGCACTTATACACTTAAGACTTGGTCGATTGCTCAAAGCGGCGCAGTAACTGATTGCCACGCTCAACGGCGGCATCCAGTGCCTGCTGCGGGGTTTTCTTCCCGGTCCAGACGCTTTCCAGCTCTTCATCCACAATAGTGCGGATCTGCGGCATATTGCCCAAACGCAGCCCTTTGGTGAATGGCAACGGCGGCTTGTTCAGCATCTGGCGGGTGGCGATATCAGCCCCAGGGTTCTTCTCATAGAAGCCCTGTTCACGGGTCAGGTCGTAGGCAGCGGTGGTGATCGGCAGATAGCCGGTCTTCTGGTGCCATTCGGCAGCAATTTCAGGCTTCGCCAGGAAGTTGAGGAACTGCGCCACGCCTTCGTAGGTTGCTTTATCTTTACCCTGCATCACCCACAGGCTGGCCCCACCGATAATCGCATTCTGCGGCGCGCCCTTCACATCGGCATCGTACGGCATCATCCCGACGCCATAATTGAATTTAGCGTAGTGGCGGATGTCCGCCAGCGAACCGGAAGAGGCGGTGGTAATGGCACAATCCCCGTTGTAGAACTTCTCAGTGGATTCGTCCTTACGCCCGAAGTAGCTGAAATCACCTTTTTTGTTCAGCTCTTCCAGCAGAGCGATGTGTTTCACCTGTTCCGGTTTATTGAACTCCAGCACCGCGTCAGTACCGTCAAAGCCATTGTTTTTGGTTGCTACCGGCAGACCGTTCCAGGCGCTGAAGTTTTCAATCTGAATCCATCCCTGCCAGCCGCTGGCGTAACCGCACTTCATGCCTGCGGCTTTCAGCTTCGCGGTGTACTCCGCCAGATCCTGCCAGGTTTTCGGCGGCTGCTCCGGGTCTAAACCGGCTTTTTTGAAGGCATCTTTGTTGTAGTACAGCACCGGAGTGGAGCTGTTAAACGGCTGGGAGAGCAAGTGTCCGCTTTTAGAGTCGGTGTAGTAACCGGAAACGGTCGGTACGAACTGAGACTCATCGAAGTTAATGCCAGCCTCTTTGAATACTTCATAGACCGGTTTAATGGCTTTTGAGGCCATCATGGTTGCCGTGCCCACTTCATAAACCTGCAGCAGCGCAGGCGCGTTTCCGGTACGGAAAGCAGCAATTCCTGCACTCAGGCTCTGCTCATAGTTGCCTTTGTACTGCGGAACAATTTTGTAGTCGGGATTGGCTGCATTAAAACGTTGCGCCAGTGAATCAACTTCTTTACCCAGTTCGCCTTCCATTGAGTGCCAGAACGGGATAGTGGTGACCGCCAGTGCCTGACCTGCAAATGCCAGGCTAAGTGCCAGTCCTAAAGCTGTATGTCGTAACGATATCATCGGTTATCTCTCTTGTTGTGCCGGATGCGCGATATCACGCGTTTTATGCTCGCGGGGGTAACATGACATGCTCGAATGACAGAAAAATAACTTTTTTATTACAAAAAAAAGATAGTAAGGCGACAAACAGATGGCAAGGCGGTGAAAGCGTAGTGACAGGAAAATGCGGGGTGGTGCACAACAAAGCCGGATATCGCTATACCTTCTCCGGCCTGGATGGCGTTATCTGCTGCTCCAGCAAGGAAGATTAATCCCGACGCCAGCGTCGTTCATATTCATTCTGTAAACGCTGCTGCTCTCGCCGCTCACGTTCACGTTGGATATCCGATTTATCATCATCCCAGCCTGGGCATACCGAGCTGGTAAACACTTCGCAGGGCGAGTCGGATTGCGTTAACGGGTTGGCCGGTTTCTCTTCCCAGATAGCGGGATCGCGCGGGTCAAACGCTGGCGGTGTTGAGGCCTGGGTGGTTAGTGAAAGCGTCAAAAACAAACTGCCAATCATCATGCAGGTACCTGAACGAATCATCCTTTCTCCATGTTCATTTTTATTATTGATAACTATTCTCAATAATAACATAGAGCAATAAAAAGGGGCCACAGCAGGCCCCTTGTCTATTCAGAGAATGATTAACCGCCCAGATACGCGCTTCGCACCGCTTCGTTAGCCAGTAGCGCATCACCGGTGTCTTCCAGCACCACATGACCGTTTTCCAGCACGTAGCCGCGATCGGCGAGCTTCAGCGCCTGGTTAGCGTTCTGTTCGACGAGGAAGATGGTCATCCCCTGTTCGCGCAGCTGTTCGATGGTGTTAAAGATCTGCTGGATGATAATCGGCGCCAGACCCAGCGACGGTTCATCAAGCAGCAGCAGCCTCGGCTGGCTCATCAGCGCGCGGCCTATCGCCAGCATCTGTTGTTCACCGCCGGACATCGTTCCCGCACGCTGAATACGACGCTCATGCAGACGGGGAAACAGGTCATACACCCATTTGATGCGTTCCTGAAACTGGTCCTTTTCGGCAAAGAAGCCGCCCATCGCCAGGTTCTCTTCCACCGTCATACGGGAAAACACGCGACGCCCTTCCGGCACAATCGCTACCGCTTCGCGCATGATTTTCGCCGTCTGCCAGTCGGTAATGTCTTTACCATCAAAGACGATTCGCCCGCTGGTCGCTCGCGGGTCGCCACACAATGTGCCGAGCAGCGTGGTTTTTCCCGCGCCGTTGGCACCAATCAGGGTAACGATTTCACCCTGATTGATATACAAGCTGACATCGTGCAGCGCCTGTATCTTGCCGTAGTGGGCGTTGACTTTGTCGAACGATAACATCGCTTTATCCATATTAAGCCTCGCCCCCATTATGCTTCACCTAAATAGGCGCGGATAACATCCGGGTTATTACGAATCTGTTCCGGCGTCCCATTCGCCAGCGGCGTGCCCTGGTTCACCACGTAAATACGGTCGGAAATCCCCATCACCAGCTTCATGTCGTGCTCAATCAACAAAATGGTGGTGTTGTGATGGTTACGCAGTTCAGCAATCAGCTCGTCCAGCTCTTTGGTCTCTTTCGGGTTGAGTCCCGCAGCGGGTTCGTCGAGCATCAGGATTTCCGGCTGGGTCACCATGCAGCGGGCAATTTCCAGACGGCGCTGATCGCCATAGGCCAGGTTACTGGCCTGACGGTTGGCATGCTCCAGCAAGCCAATACGCGCAAGCCAGGTGGCGGCGCGATCCAACGCTTCACTCTGCGCGCGACGGAACGACGGGGTTTTCAACAGGCCGGAGAAGACGCCGGTTTTCAGTTGCTGATGTTGCGCCACCAGCAGGTTTTCAATCACCGTCATTTCGCGAAACAGACGCACGTGCTGGAAAGTACGTACCACGCCCATACGCGCGATTTGCTGACCCGGCAGCCCTTCCAGGTGCTGGTCGCGCAGCTTAATCGTCCCGCCGGTCGGCTTATAAAAACCGGTCAGACAGTTAAAGACCGTGGTTTTCCCCGCACCGTTCGGGCCGATTAACGAAACGATCTCCTGCGGTCGCAGTTCCAGTTCAACGTTGTTTACCGCCAGCAGACCGCCGAAGCGCATCATCAGGCCGTTAACGGATAATAATGGCTGACTCATGCCTGCTCTCCTTTTGCTTCCCCGTTTTTCAGCTTCAACTGTGGACGGGTCATCGGCAACAAGCCCTGCGGACGCCAGATCATCATCAGTACCATTAAACCACCCAGCATTAACATGCTGTATTCGTTGAAATCACGCATCAGCTCGCGTGACACTACCAGCAGGATGGCCGCGAGGATCACCGCGAACTGTGACCCCATTCCGCCCAATACCACAATTGCCAGCACAAAGGCCGACTCGGCAAAGGTGAAGGATTCCGGGCTGACAAACCCCTGGCGCGCGGCAAACAGCGTACCGGCAAAACCGGCAAACGCGGCGCTGATAGTAAAAGCTGTCAGCTTGATGCGCGTAGGGTTTAAGCCCAGAGAACGACAGGCGATTTCATCTTCACGCAGCGCTTCCCACGCACGACCCAGCGGCATACGCAGCAGACGGTTAATAACAAACAGCGAGAAGACCACCAGCAGCAGCGCCACCAGATAGAGGAAAATGACGCGGTCAGACGGATCGTACTTGACGTTAAAGAAGTTGCTGAAGGTATCCCAGCCGCCTTCACGGGCGGTACGGCTGAACTCCAGACCGAAAAAGGTCGGTTTCGGGATCTGGCTAATACCGTTTGGACCGCCGGTTACTTCGGTGTTGTTGAGCAGCAGAATACGGACGATTTCGCCGAAGCCTAAGGTCACAATCGCCAGATAATCACCGCGCAGGCGCAGTACCGGGAAGCCGAGCAGGAAGCCCGCTGCAGCGGAAACCAGCCCTGCCAGCGGCAGGCAGGTCCAGAAGCCGAGTCCGTAATAGTGGTTCAGCAGCGCGAAGGTGTAAGCGCCGATGGCATAGAAGCCGCCGTAGCCCAGCACCAGCAGGCCGGAAAGCCCCACCACCACGTTTAAGCCGAGGCCGAGGATGATATAAATCATCGTCAGCGTGGCGATATCCACCGTTCCGCGCGAAACCATAAACGGCCACGCCACGGCAATCACCAGCAGCGCCACCAGGAACAGCTTCTGTTTAACGGTGGAGCCATCAATCGCCGGCAGAATAAACTTCGGCCCGGAGACGCTCTTCAGGCCTTTCTGGAAGGCTGGACGCAACAGCTGAAAGAGAAAGACCACGCCAGTGCCGATAAACACCCACTGCCAGCGGATATCCGCAGCGGTATCGACTACCAGCTTGGTACCGTCCAGCTCTAACTGAACCCCCATAAAGACGCCCGCCAGGACGAAGAACATAGCGGCAGAGAGCAGCGCCATTGCAAAATGCATCGGTTTCATACTTTCTCTACCTCCGGGCGACCCAGAATACCGGTCGGCATCACCAGCAGCACCAGAATCAGCAGCGCGAATGAAACGACGTCTTTGTATTCAGTACTCAGATAAGCAGAGGAAAGCGCTTCCGCAACGCCCAGAATCAGGCCGCCGATCATCGCCCCAGGAATGCTGCCGATGCCGCCCAGTACCGCCGCGGTAAAGGCCTTCATCCCGGCCATAAAGCCGATGTATGGGTTAATTACGCCATAGAACTGACCGAGCAGCACGCCCGCTACCGCCGCCATTGCCGCACCAATCACAAAGGTCAACGCAATCACGCGATCGGTATTGATGCCGAGCAGGCTGGCCATCTTCAGGTCTTCTGCACAGGCACGGCAGGCGCGGCCCATACGGGAGTAACGGATAAACAGCGTCAGCGCCAGCATCGCCAGGAAGGTTACGATCCAGATAACCAACTGCATGGTGGTGATGGAAGCAGAGAAGTTATCGCTACTGCCGACAGTCCACTGGCCATTAAACAGGCTGGGCAGCGCCACGTCGCGCGAACCTTCCGTCAGGCTGACGTAGTTTTGCAGGAAGATGGACATCCCGATAGCGGAAATCAGCGCGATCAGGCGCTTGGAGCTGCGCACGGGCCGATACGCCACGCGTTCAATGCTCCAGCCGTAGGCGCTGGCAATCACAATTGCGCCGACGAAGCCCGCCGCGACCAGTAGCCAGCTGGAATCGATGCCCATCATCATTAGCGCTGCGATGATCATAAAGGAGACATAGCTGCCGATCATATACACCTCGCCGTGGGCGAAGTTGATCATGCCGATAATGCCGTACACCATCGTGTAACCGATGGCGATCAGCGCGTAGGTGCTTCCCAGCGTGACGCCGTTAAACATCTGCTGCAAGAAATAGAGGAACTGCTCGGACATAAGGTAACCTTTTTAAACCCGCCCGTTTTGCACGGGCGGTGGGATAACTCGTCTTCAGGTATTACTTCGCGACGGTCGAAGAACCGTCTGCATGCCACTGGAAGACACCAAACTCAAATCCCTTCAAATCGCCTTTTTCGTCCCATTTCAGCGGCCCAATCACGGTATCAGCCCCGTGTGCTTTCAGATCTTTCACCAGGTCCAACGGCTCTTTGCTACCGCTGCGATCCATTGCTGTCGCCAATGACTGGACGGCTGCATAAGTGATCCACACGTATGGTCCGGTTGGATCTTTCTTGTCAGCTTTGAGCGCATCGACGATAGCCTTATTCGCCGGATCCTGGTCATAGCGTTTTGGCATGGTTACCAGCATGCCTTCAGCAGCATCACCGGCGATGTTAGACAGCGACGCATTGCCGACGCCCTCAGGTCCCATAAACTGGGTTTTCAGCCCGACGGAACGCGCCTGGCGCAGCATTTGCCCCATTTCCGGGTAGTAGCCGCCGTAATAAACAAAGTCGATATTTTCTTTTTTCAGGCGAGCGATCAGCGCAGAAAAATCTTTTTCCCCGGCGGTGATACCGTCAAAGAAAACGATGTTGGCTTTGCCCGCTTTCAGGCTGTCCTGCACCGAACGCGCCAGGCCTTCACCGTATTGCTGTTTATCGTGAATGATGGCGATACGCTGTGGCTTCACCTTCTCCAGAATGTATTTCGCGGCGGTCGGCCCCTGAGAGGAGTCCAGGCCCGCTGTACGCATAATGTGAGCGTAACCGCGCTGGGTCAGTTCCGGGTTTGTGGCACCCGGAGAAATCATCAGAATGCCTTCATCTTCATAGATATCTGATGCGGGCTGCGTGGAAGATGAGCACAGATGACCAATAACGTACTGAATGCCGTCATTGACGATTTTGTTCGCTACCGCAACGGCCTGTTTCGGATCGCAGGCGTCGTCATATTCCACAGCAACCAGTTTGTCGCCTTTGACCCCGCCTTTGGCATTGATATCTTTAATGGCCTGACGTGCGCCATTAAATTCCATATCGCCCCACTGCGCGACCGGACCTGACATCGCGCCGACAACAGCGACCTTGATATCTTCCGCCATGACCGCGTGTGACATTGCCAGTGCTATCACCCCTGCGATGATTGTTTTCGCATTCCGTTTCATTACCTGAATCCCCATTCGTGACGTAATTAATATTTTGTATTTATGTGGTTAAAAAGCAGTCTGTGCTTTTTTTGAACTGCACTATTTTTACCAGTCTCATTAATGGTTTAGCGCAGTTTTTTAAGCAAAATCAGGCTAAAATCTCTATTTTTCAGTCGATTAAGAAAAGATAATATTCTGCTTTTCACTATAGATAAACAAAAAAAAGCACGTTTGTCAGCATAAAATAACGGTACAAAGAGCCGAATAAAATGCTGCATCCCAGGGTATTATTCTGCCTATTTTTCAATCTCTACGGTTTCAAACTGTCATTACCGTTGTTACAAAATTATTAATCTGGTTATTCACATAAAAAAGAGAAAGCATCCGGGCGAATTATTTCGGTACACTCATTCCATCTTTTGTGATTTGGACATGCTGTTAATGAAGCTGACCATCGTTCGTTTAGATAACTTTAGCGACCAGGACCAGATTGATCTGGGCAAAATCTGGCCGGAATATTCCGCCTCATCGTTAAGCGTAGATGAAACGCACCGGATCTACGCCGCACGCTTTAACGAGCGTCTGTTAGGCGCAGTTCGCGTAACCCTGAGCGGCACGCAAGGTGCATTAGATTCATTGCGCGTACGCGATATCACCCGCCGTCGCGGCGTCGGGCAGTATTTGATCGAAGAAGTCATCCGGGAAAACCCTGATGTGAGTTCATGGTGGATGGCCGACGTCGGCGTTGAAGACCGCAGCGTGATGGCCGCGTTTATGCAAGCGTTAGGGTTTACAGCCCAGGAGAATGGCTGGGAAAAAAGATAAAAAAGCCGGATGGCGCTGACGCTTATCCGGCCTACATGCTGGGAGAAAAAATAAAAAACAGCCTCGCAATTTTCCAAGAATTTCACGTTGCAGGAAGGCGGCAAGTTATGAAGTCCCCGGGAGATTACATAAGTAAGTGACCGGGGTTGAATAACGTAGCCAACGCATCTGCAGCGCGAAAGGCGCCAGGAAAATTATTTGGCGTCGGTCGCCGTCCCGTTTGCATGCCAGTCAAACACGCCGAATTCGAAGCCTTTCAGATCGCCCTTCGCATCCCATGACAGCGGCCCCATGACGGTTTCCACTGAGTTTGCTTTCAGGTATTTGGCAATTTCAGCCGGGTCGTCAGACTGGTTCAGACCGGCCTGCAAGGATTGCAGCGCGGCGTAGGTGGTCCATACGAATGCACCGCTCGGATCTTGTTTCTTGGCTTTGATCGCGTCCACAATCGGTTTGTTCGCCGGAACCTGATCGTAGTTCTTCGGTTTCGTTACCAGTAAGCCTTCTGCAGACTCACCCGCGATGTTAGACAGCGACACGTTCGCTACCCCTTCAGGTCCCATAAACTGGGTTTTCAGACCCGCAGCGCGTGCCTGGCGCAGAATCTGCCCCATTTCCGGGTGGTAACCACCGTAGTAAACGAAATCGATATTCTCTTTCTTCAGACGCGCCACCAGCGTAGAGAAATCTTTCTCGCCAGCGGTGATCCCGTCGAAGAACACCACGTCAGCGTTGGCTTTCTTGAGGTTGTCCTGCACGGAACGCGCCAGGCCTTCACCGTACTGTTGTTTGTCGTGAACGATCGCAATGCGCTTCGGCTTCACTTTTTCAACGATATATTTGGCAGCGGTTGGGCCCTGATCGGAATCCAGACCGGTGGTACGCATCACCAGGTTATAACCGCGCGCGGTCAGCTCCGGCGCCGTTGCCGCTGGGGTGATCATCAGAATGCCTTCGTCTTCATAGATATCTGACGCAGGCTGAGTGGAAGACGAGCACAGGTGGCCGATAACATATTTAATCCCGTCGTTGACCACTTTGTTAGCTACCGCTACCGCTTGTTTCGGGTCACAGGCATCGTCATATTTCACCATGACCAGTTTGTCGCCTTTCACCCCGCCTTTGGCGTTGATATCTGCAATCGCCTGCTCTGCGCCAGTAAATTCCTGATCGCCATACTGCGCTACCGGACCGGACATCGCGCCGACGACGGCAACTTTAATATCCTTAGCAAACGCCATATTGCTCAAAGACAGGGCGATACATCCTGCCAATAACGCTTTACCCTTCATATTCATCCTGACAATCCCCATTATTGTGGTTATTACGTGTGTTGTGATGTTGTTGTTCAGCACTTTATTTCGATTATTGGATAGCCACCCGTGCTTTAGCAGCATACTCTGCTAAAACATACCCGATTTTTATTATTTTGGAATAGCTAAATTTGACATGCAGATAACAACTTGATGACAAAAAGCTTAAACGTCAGGAGAGAGGGGGAGAGATAAAAACAAAAAACCCCGGATTTTCATCCAGGGTTTATCAGCATTTCCAGATCGGCTGGAAGAATTACGCTTCGATCGCCGCACGCAGTTTTTTCATGGCGTTCTTTTCAAGCTGACGAACACGTTCAGCGGAAACACCGTAGCGATCGGCCAGTTCCTGCAACGTCGACTTGTTGTCTTCGTCCAGCCAACGGGCACGAATGATATCCTGGCTGCGCTCGTCCAGGCCTTCCATTGCGTGGGTCAGTTTATTCGCGGCCTGATCTTCCCAGTTATCTTCTTCAATGCCGTCGGCAAAGTTAGAAGATTTATCCTGCAGATACAGCACCGGGGCCATCGGCTGGCTGTCAGACTCATCGTCTGAAGACATGTCAAACGTCATGTCCTGTGCCGCCATACGGGATTCCATTTCGCGCACGTCTTTGCTGGAAACACCCAGCTCGCGAGCAACCATTTCAACTTCGTCCTGGTTAAACCAGCCCAAACGCTGCTTGGTTTTACGCAGGTTAAAGAACAGCTTACGCTGTGCTTTGGTGGTCGCGACTTTAACGATACGCCAGTTACGCAGAACGTATTCGTGGATCTCAGCTTTGATCCAATGCACGGCGAAAGAAACCAGGCGCACACCCACTTCCGGGTTGAAACGGCGCACGGCTTTCATCAGGCCGATATTACCTTCCTGAATCAGATCCGCCTGCGGCAGGCCATAGCCCGCATAATTACGAGCAACATGAACAACAAAGCGCAGGTGAGACAGGATCAGCGTTTTAGCTGCTTCCAGATCGCCCTGGTAATGCAGCTTTTCAGCCAGTGCCCGCTCCTCGTCAGCCGACAACATCGGCCACGCGTTCGCAGCCCGGATGTAAGATTCCAGGTTACCAACAGGGGCTAAAGCTAAATTTTGCATTTCTTTGGTCATTCAAATCCTCTCAATCTTTTCATCTGGCGCATTGGCTAAAAACTAATTAACAAAAACCAGTAGCAACAACCATGCCAGAGCTTATGAGCAACGAGAATATCATTCAATCTTTTATCAGACAGTGATTTTATCCACAAGTTCCATGTCGTAATGTGTATAGATTACGCACAAAATGTGACATCACAATGAATACGCCGGGAAGAGATCACAGGGACTCTTTCCCTGCAGAGCGAACTACTCAGTGCAGGGAAAGATTATACCAGAGATTTTTTAATCGGGGGTAAAGTGGCGTAAATGTTGAACCGTGGCAAGCCAGGCTGCCACCCAGCCAATCATTGAGCACACCAGCAGCAATAACAGGCACTCATCGAATGATAAGCCATTGATATCAAACTTAGTTCCAAATACCTGTGCCACCTCAGTCACCGCTGACGACAGACGCATCACCAAAATTTCTGACAAAATCAGTGAAAGAAATGCACCGGAAAAACCGAGCAGTGCACCGCCGTAGAGGAACGGACGCAGGATAAATCCATCCGTCGCGCCAATCAGT
The DNA here is from genome assembly GCF_030333005.1 of Citrobacter sp. Cpo030. Taxonomy (NCBI): domain Bacteria; kingdom Pseudomonadati; phylum Pseudomonadota; class Gammaproteobacteria; order Enterobacterales; family Enterobacteriaceae; genus Citrobacter; species Citrobacter sp. Cpo030. The sequence continues at coordinate 131,367 of NZ_JAOWGT010000074.1, forward strand.
TTTTGCACGTTAATGGTATCGCGACGCGCAAAAATACTCAGCCGCACGCTGTTACCGATGACGAGGAAGACCGCCGCCACCATCAGCACGCCGATCATCGCGGAAACGCGTCCGACAAGGCCCGTCAGCGCCGCCAGGCGAGCGAACCAGCTGTCATCCATTCGCACTTCATCAATACCGTTGATTTGTGCGATGCGGTCACGCAGCGTGTTCAGCGACTCCGTACCCTGAAAGTCCAGTTTCGGGATAACAACCGCCACGGCCGGAAGCGGGTTCTCTTCAAGCATATCCAGCGCGCCGCCAAAGCCAGACCAGTTACGGAATTCGCCCAGCGCGTCGTCACGGGAAAGATAATTCACTTTCTCCACGCCCTGTTCGGCCTGCAACTGACCAACCACCCGCGCCGCCGCATCATCATCCAGCGTTTTTTGCAGATAAACGGTGATCTGCGGAGACGGATAATACTGGCTTGCCGCATGGTTTACGTTCTTATAAACCATGTAGCACACGCTTGGCAGCGTCAGGGAGATGGCAATGACCATCACCGTCAGAAACGTCGCCAGCGGCTTGCTTTTCAGGTCCTGTAACGCGCCCTGAAACGCATAACGTACCTGCTCGTTAAAGACATTGGTTTTACGCGAATTCGGCTTTGGCGCGGCTTTCGCACGCTTTGGCGCGTTGCGACCGCCGTCACCCGACGCACCGCCCGATTTACGAAAGCGATCCAGTCGGCCACCGAACTGTTTGATTTGGTTAATAGCGTCACGTCTATTCATGCGCCAGGCCTCCATGCAGATGTCCATCGCTCAGAACCATTTGGCGATAGGAGCGACGGGAGATCAGGCCAATATCGTGCGTGGCCATTAATACCGTGACCCCGACGCGGTTAAACTCTTCGAACAGGCGAAGGATCCCTTCTGACAGCGCGTCATCCAGGTTCCCCGTTGGTTCATCCGCCAGCAGCACCGCAGGTTTGTTCACCACCGCGCGGGCGATGCCGACGCGTTGTTGTTCACCGCCGGAGAGCTGAATCGGGAAGTTTTTCGCTTTGTCCAACAGTCCGACCTTATCCAGCGCCGCTGACACGCGACGACGAATATCGTCCCCGCTGGCACCCGCGATGATCAGCGGGATTGCCACGTTGTCAAACACGGTTCTGTCCATCAACAGGTGGTGATCCTGAAAAATCATGCCAATCTGACGACGCAGAAACGGCACTTCACGGTTTTTCAAACGGCTGATGTCATGCCCGCTAAAGTAGATTTTCCCGGCGCTGGGCCGTTCAATTCCACAAATCAGCTTCAGCAGGGTACTTTTCCCCGCGCCGGAGTGGCCGGTCAGAAACGCCATCTCGCCAGGCTGCATATGGAAGGTCACTCCCTGCAGCGCTTGTCTCCCACCGAGATAGGCCTTGCTGACATGTTCAAAGCGAATCATTGTTAATCCTCTCGGGCAAAAAGTGCCTCTATAAAATCGTCCGCTTTAAACGGACGTAAATCCTCGATACGTTCGCCCACACCGATATAGCGGATAGGGATGCCAAACTGATCGGCAACCGAGAAGATAACCCCGCCCTTCGCCGTACCGTCCAGCTTGGTCAGGGTGATACCGGTTAAGCCCACCGCTTCATGGAACAGTTTGGCCTGGCTTATCGCATTCTGCCCGGTGCTGGCGTCGATAGTCAGCATAACTTCATGCGGCGCATCTTCGTCCAGCTTCTTCATGACGCGAACGATTTTTTTCAATTCTTCCATCAGGTGCGATTTATTCTGCAAACGCCCTGCGGTATCCGCGATCAGCACGTCTACGTTACGCGCCTTCGCCGCCTGGATGGCATCAAAGATAACGGACGCGGAATCTGCACCGGTATGCTGAGCAATCACCGGGATATTGTTACGCTGACCCCAGACCTGCAGCTGTTCTACCGCCGCCGCACGGAAAGTATCGCCCGCCGCCAGCATTACCGATTTACCCTGCTGCTCAAACTGACGCGCCAGCTTACCGATAGTGGTGGTTTTGCCCACACCGTTGACGCCTACCATTAAGATAACAAATGGTGTTTTGCCATCAACATTCAGCGGTTCGTCAACCTTCGCCAGAATCTCGCCCATCTCTTCTTTCAGCAGACCGTACAGCGCTTCCGCATCTTTGAGCTGCTTGCGACTTGCGCCTTCCGTTAGATTCGCAATGATCTTGCGGGTCGTTTCTACGCCCACATCGGCGATCAGCAGCTGCTCTTCCAGCTCTTCAAACAGATCATCGTCGATTTTTTTACCACGGAACAGACTGATAAATCCGGAACCGAGGTTTTCTTTTGTTTTCAGCAGGCTGCGTTTCAGACGCGCAAAGAAACCTTCTTTGGTTGGTTTTTCCTGCTCCTGGACCACCTCTTCTTCTACCGGTTCTTCTACAGCAGGTTCTTCTGCCGGCACCACCATAACCGCTTCTTCAGCAGCCTCAGCGGCCAGCGCCTGTGCTTCCAGCTCTTCGTCGGTCAGCTGCGGTTCGTTTTCAGCTTCTTCTTCAGCCGCCTCAACGATTTCCACGGTTTCCGCTTCGGCCTGCCACTCTTCGGCAGTAACTTCTTCGGTTTTCACCTCTTCCGGCAGCGGCAATTCTTCGCGTTCGATAACCACCGCAGCTGGCGTTTCCACTACAGTTTCAGCAACGGATTCAGCAACCGGCTCAATCTCCGGCTGCGCTTGTTCGGCGACAGGTTCTTCTTCCGGCTGCAGTTTTTCGATTTCCGCAACCTGTTCAGTTACTTCAACGACTTCAGCTGCAAAGGCTTGCGTTTCAGCCTCGCTACGGGTTTCCTCGACGTGCGGCTGTTCGTCAACGACGGTAGTTTCTTCAGCAACCGGTTGTTGTTCTTCATTTTTTACTTCTGTCTCGTTTTCCGGTGCCTGCTCTTTTTGACCAAAGCCCAGCCAGGAAAAAAAGCCACGTTTTTTCTCTTTCGCCATTTGCGACTACACTCCCCCGCTGTTGCTTCATGGCACAGCGTCAACGCTATGTACATAGCAGCTAAAAAAATGATGAAATAGTCTATCACTTAACTTAACTCACATCACCGCCTGGAATGACATGCTATAGGCGGATTGAGCAATAATAGAAATGAAAAAACCGAATCACTCTGGTAGCGGCCAGATCCGCATTATTGGCGGGCAATGGCGTGGCCGTAAACTCCCGGTTCCGGACAGCCCCGGCTTACGTCCGACCACCGACCGTGTGCGCGAAACATTGTTTAACTGGCTGGCCCCGGTAATGGTCGATGCTCACTGTCTGGACTGCTTCGCCGGCAGCGGCGCGCTGGGGCTGGAAGCCCTCTCTCGCTATGCGGCAAATGCGACGCTTCTGGAGATGGATCGCGCGGTATCTCAGCAGCTACAAAAGAATCTCGCCACGCTAAAAGCCTCCCATGCCCGCGTCGTCAATACCAATACGCTGACATTTTTGGCTCAGGCAGGTACGCCGCATAACGTGGTATTTGTTGACCCGCCGTTTCGCAAAGGATTACTGGAAGAAACATTAACTCTTCTGGAAACTCATGGCTGGCTGGCAAATGAAGCGTATATTTACGTTGAAAGCGAAGTAGAAAACGGCTTACCGCCGGTTCCGGTGAACTGGTCGCTATACCGTGAGAAAGTCGCCGGACAGGTCGCCTATCGCCTGTACCAACGTGAAGCACGAGGAGAGCACGATGCTGATTAACCTGGGACGCCTGCTGATGCTGTGCGTCTGGGCATTTTTACTACTGAATATTTTCCAACCCTTTCCACGCCCGCTTAACATCTTCGTTAACGTCGCACTGATATTTATGGTGCTGATGCATGGCATGCAGCTGGCGCTGCTAAAAAGCACCATGCCTAAAGATGGCCCGCAGATGACCAACGGAGAGAAAATCCGTATTTTTCTGTTCGGCGTCTTTGAGCTACTGGTGTGGCAGAAGAAGATTAAAGATCAGTTGAAGAAGTAGCTGTGATCTTTTCGCCCGGCGGCACGTTGCGGGCCGGGGCGAAAAATCTGTAGGCCGGATAAGGCGTAAGCCGCCATCCGGCATCAGTCAGATGACACCTTAGCGTTCAAGCGTAAAATCAACAAATCGCGAACCTTTGTAACTCAGCGTGCCTTTATCCCCGACCGTTAACGCGTGGTACTGCTGCGCATCAAGACGAAACGTCTGCTCCATCCCCCCGTTTTGTGGCTTAAAGCTGGCTTCATAGCGCATGCTGGTACCTGCCGGGCTCACTTCCTGCTGGCGGGATCGCCGATCGTTAAGCGGTTTTTCCCGTTTGTTACTTACCACCACCTGCTTTTGCATCAGCGGTGCCGTATCATTATCGGCTTTTTCTCGCCGCTGCTGAACAAAGCGAAACGACGCAGCGATAACGATTAAGACAATGATAACAATGAAAAAAAGTGGTGGCTTGCTCATATTATTAACCCATCAGAAAATGCGGAAATAAGCATACATCGCCTGTTATGGTGTTGTCATCTGGCTGTGTCGACCTCTACACTGGACAGTAGAGCCGTGAGCACCCCGCTTACGAAAAAATAACGAATTCAAGGAACTAAGATGCTTTGGTCGTTTATCGCTGTCTGTCTTTCCGCATGGTTGTTCGTGGATGCTTCCTATCGTGGACCTGCCTGGCAACGCTGGGTCTTTAAGCCCCTGACGTTACTCCTGCTGGCACTGCTGGCCTGGCAGGCGCCAATGTTTAACGCTATCAGCTATCTGGTGCTGGCTGGCCTGCTTGCCTCGCTGCTGGGCGATGCGCTGACGCTGTTACCGCGCCAACGCCTGCTGTACGCCGTGGGAGCATTCTTCCTGTCGCATCTGCTGTATACCATTTACTTCGCCAGCCAAATGACGCTGTCGTTCTTCTGGCCTTTGCCGTTGGTGCTGGTAGTGCTGGGGGCGTTGCTGATCGCCGTGATCTGGACGCGTCTGGAAGAGCTGCGTGTCGCTATCTGCACCTTCATCGGCATCACGCTGATGATGGTCTGGATGGCCGGTGAGCTGTGGTTCTTTCGACCGACCGCCCCGGCGCTGTCGGCATTTATGGGCGCATCCCTCCTGTTCATCGGCAACATTGTCTGGCTGGGTAGCCATTACCGTCGCCGCTTCCGCGCCGATAACGCCATTGCCGCCGCCTGCTACTTCGCCGGGCATTTCCTGATTGTTCGTTCGTTGTATCTTTAAAACGCTTGACTCTGGAGTCGACTCCAGAGTGTATCCTCCGGTTAATACGAAATGATTATCAACCGGAGGATGCCATGTCGACACCCGATACCCGTGGCAAAAAAGTCCCACAATTCTCTTCTTTCAAGCCAGCGCCTGCGCCACAAAAGGTGGATGACTGCTGCTGCGAAGGAAGCTGCTCCACAACACCAACCGTATCCGATACCGTAATAGGTACCCGCTATTCCTGGAAAGTGGCGGGCATGGACTGTGCAGCTTGCGCCCGCAAAGTAGAGAATGCAGTCCGCCAGGTCAGCGGCGTCAACCAGGTCCAGGTTCTGTTCGCCACTGAAAAACTGGTGGTCGATGCCGGTTCCGATATCCGCCAGCAAGTTGAAAACGCGGTGCAAAAAGCAGGCTATACCCTGCGCGATGAGCACGCGACGGACGCCGCCCCCGAGTCACGTTTTAAAGAAAACCTGCCGCTGATTTCGCTGATTATCATGATGGCGATTAGCTGGGGGCTGGAGCAGTTCAATCACCCCTTCGGTCAGATAGCGTTTATCGCCACCACGCTGGTCGGCCTGTATCCCATTGCCCGTCAGGCCCTGCGTCTGATGAAAACCGGCAGCTACTTTGCCATTGAAACGTTGATGAGCGTCGCCGCCATTGGCGCACTGTTTATCGGCGCGACGGCGGAAGCCGCTATGGTGCTGCTGCTGTTTTTAATTGGCGAGCGTCTGGAAGGTTGGGCCGCCAGCCGCGCCCGTAAAGGTGTCAGCGCACTGATGGCGCTCAAACCGGAAACCGCCACACGCCTGCGTAACGGCGAGCGCGAAGAGGTGGCTATCAATACCCTCCGCCCTGGCGATGTTATTGAAGTTGCCGCGGGTGGGCGTTTACCTGCCGATGGCAAACTGGTCTCCGGCTTTGCCAGCTTTGATGAGAGCGCCCTGACCGGCGAATCGATCCCGGTTGAACGCGCCACCGGCGAGAAAGTCCCGGCGGGTGCCACCAGCGTGGATCGTCTGGTAACGCTGGAAGTGCTCTCAGAACCGGGTGCCAGCGCCATTGACCGTATTCTGAAGCTAATTGAAGAAGCGGAAGAACGCCGCGCTCCCATTGAGCGCTTTATTGACCGTTTCAGCCGGATTTACACTCCAGCCATTATGGCGGTTGCGCTGCTGGTCACCCTCGTACCGCCACTGCTGTTTGCCGCATCCTGGCAGGAGTGGATTTATAAAGGGCTGACGCTGCTGCTGATTGGCTGCCCTTGTGCATTGGTGATTTCAACGCCCGCAGCCATTACCTCTGGTCTGGCCGCCGCGGCGCGTCGTGGGGCGTTAATCAAAGGCGGGGCCGCGCTGGAACAGTTAGGTAGAGTTACGCAGGTGGCGTTTGATAAAACCGGCACCCTGACCGTCGGTAAACCACGCGTCACGGCGATTCATCCGGCAAGCGGTATTGGTGAGGCTGAACTGCTGGCACTGGCGGCAGCGGTAGAGCAAGGCGCGACGCACCCGCTGGCACAAGCAATTGTTCGGGAAGCGCAAACGCGCGAACTGACTATTCCTGTCGCAAAAGAGCAACGGGCGCTGGTTGGCTCTGGAATTGAAGCGCTGGTCGACGGCGAGCGCGTGCTAATTTGCGCCGCAGGCAAACAGCCTGCCGACGCCTTTGCCGGACAGATTAGCGAGCTGGAAAGCGCGGGCCAAACGGTGGTGCTGGTGCTACGTAACAATGCCGTTCTCGGCGTGCTGGCCCTACAGGACACGCTGCGCGATGACGCTCGCAGCGCCATCAGCGAGCTTAATCAGATTGGCGTGAAAGGCGTGATCCTGACCGGCGATAACCCGCGTGCGGCGGCCGCCATTGCCGGTGAACTGGGCCTCGAATTCAAAGCGGGACTCTTGCCGGAAGATAAGGTGCAGGCCGTTACCCATCTTAACCAACAGTCGCCGCTGGCGATGGTGGGCGACGGCATCAACGACGCCCCGGCAATGAAAGCGGCTACCATCGGCATTGCGATGGGAAGCGGGACCGACGTCGCGCTGGAAACCGCCGATGCAGCCCTGACCCACAACCGCCTGCGTGGTCTGGTGCAAATGATTCAGCTGGCGCGGGCTACCCATGCCAATATTCGCCAGAACATTGCGATTGCGCTGGGTCTGAAAGGGATTTTCCTCGTCACCACGCTGCTCGGGATAACCGGATTGTGGCTGGCGGTGCTGGCGGATACGGGGGCAACGGTGCTGGTGACCGCGAACGCGCTGCGGTTGTTGCGTAAAGGGTAGTGCCTGTTTCTCGCCTGATGGCGCTTCGCTTATCAGGCCTACAGGTTACTCAGTCTTTATAGGCCGGAGAAGCGTTAGCGCCATCCGGCATAACAAGATTACTGGCCTTTGCGCACCAGATAGCGGTACGGCAGCGAGTCGGTCTCTTTGGCCACCAACTCATGTTCCATAAAGGTACAGAAGCCAGGAATATCGCGGGTTGTTGCCGGATCGTCGGCGACAATCAGCAGCGTTTCACCGGCCTGCATGCCGCGTACGGTTTTACGCACCATCATTACCGGTTCCGGGCAGCGCAGCCCCTGGGCATCAAGAGTATGGTCGGGGGAAGTAAACAGGTCGCTCATCGTCGTCTCATTCATACAAAAACGGCGTTATTTTACGCTCTGTTGTGGCGTAAGCCAATCAGGTTAACGATTGCGTGAAAAACAACCATTGCAATGTGCTCTTAAAGCAGTATCATGCGACGGTTTTTTATTGGGTTCCCTCACCCCATCCAACAAAAAGGTCACAATATGACTCCGTTTACACAAACTCAGCGCGTAAAAGCGTTGTTCTGGCTATCGCTATTTCATCTACTGGTGATCACCTCCAGCAACTATCTGGTGCAGCTTCCAATCTCCATTTTTGGTTTCCATACCACATGGGGCGCGTTTAGCTTTCCGTTTATTTTCCTCGCGACCGACCTGACCGTGCGTATTTTTGGCGCGCCGCTGGCTCGACGTATCATCTTTGCGGTTATGATCCCCGCGCTGCTGATCTCCTATGTCGTTTCATCACTGTTCTATATGGGATCGTGGCAAGGATTCGGCGCACTGCTGCACTTTAATCTGTTTGTCGCCCGTATCGCCGCTGCCAGCTTTATGGCTTACGCGCTGGGACAAATTCTGGATGTGCATGTCTTTAACCGCCTGCGTCAGAACCGTCGCTGGTGGCTGGCACCGACGGCGTCCACGCTGTTTGGCAATATCAGCGATACGTTGGCCTTCTTCTTTATCGCCTTCTGGCGCAGCCCGGATGCCTTTATGGCCGAGCACTGGATGGAAATCGCACTGGTCGATTACTGCTTCAAAGTGCTGATCAGCATTATTTTCTTCCTGCCAATGTATGGCGTGCTGCTGAATATGTTACTGAAAAGGCTGGCAGATAAATCTGAAATCTCTGCATTGCAGACGAGTTAAAGGTTCATTTTCCGAGTTGTGATAAGATGGACGAATGAGCCGTTATGGCCGTTTATCGAAAGGAAGAAGTCAATGCGCAATCTGGTTAAATATGTCGGTATTGGCCTGCTGGTTATGGGGCTTGCGGCCTGTGATAATAGCGATACAAAAGCGCCAGCCGAGGGTGCTGCCGCAGAAAGTAACGCCACCGGACAACCGGTCAGCCTGCTGGACGGCAAACTCAGTTTTTCCCTGCCAGCTGATATGACCGATCAGAGCGGCAAGCTAGGCACCCAGGCGAACAATATGCACGTATATTCTGACGCAACCGGCCAGAAAGCGGTGATTGTGATTGTTGGCGACAACACCAACGAAGATCTGGCTGTGCTGGCAAAACGTCTGGAAGATCAGCAGCGTAGCCGTGACCCTCAGCTGCAGGTCGTCACCAATAAATCTATTGAGTTGAAAGGCCACACGCTGCAGCAGTTAGACAGCATCATCTCGGCCAAAGGCCAGACCGCATACTCTTCCGTGGTGTTGGGTAAAGTGGACAACCAACTGCTGACGCTGCAAATCACGCTGCCTGCTGACGATCAGCAAAAAGCGCAGACTACCGCAGAAAACATCATTAACACGCTGGTTATCCAGTAACGGTTAAGACGATGACGCGGCCTCCGGTGACACCACCTGAGGCCGTTTTTTTAACCGCCAGGTCAGCAATAACGCCACCGCTACCAGCCCTGCCGCCGCCAGATAGATAACCGGCACACCCGCCCACGTCATGACCAGCCCGGCCAGCGGCCCGGTAACCCCCAGCGATAAATCCATAAACACCGTGTAGGTTGCCAGCGCAGCGCCCTGATTTTGCTGAGGAACGGCTTTTACCGCCACCACGCCCAGCGCCGGGAAAACCAGTGAGAACCCAGCCCCGGCCAGCAGAACGCCGATTTTCGCCATCCACGGCATCGAAGCCATCCCGACCAGTAACAGCCCGACAATCTCGACGCTAAAGCAGATCATCGCCACATTCAGCCCGCCTAAGCGGTTGATACCATTTGGGAACAACAAACGAGTACCGACAAACGTGCAGCTAAAAAGCGTCAGCGCGAATGCGGCGCCATCCCAGCCTTTGGCATCATAGAACAAGGTAATGAAGGTAGCGATTACCCCAAATCCAGCGGAGGCCAGGGCCAGCGCCATGCCGTACAACCAGACGCGCCCAAGCACCGCGCGAAATGGCAACGGTTTGCCTTTGCTGGCCTTCACCGCCGGACGAGGGAGCGCCAGCAGGATTGCCAACAGCGCCACGCCCATCACGGTCAGCGCCAGCCCCTGTAAGCCACCCCAGGCATAAAACAGAACACCCAGCGGCGCGCCTATCGCCATCGCGCCATAGGTCACGATGCCATTCCAGGAAATCACCCGTCCGATGTGCATTGAGCCAACCACCCCCACGCCCCACAGCGTAGAGCCGGTCCCGGCAAAGCTTTGCCCGATCCCGAGAATCACGCGCCCCAGACATAGCAGCAGCAAACTGGCCAACGGCCAGCCGTTCGTTGATCCCGCCAGTAAATAGCCCAGGCCACTTAAAAAGCAGCCACACAGCCCAAATACCACAATTTTCTTTGGCCCTAGCAGATCGGCATAGCGACCGGCATGCGGACGGCTCAGCAGCGTAGCGAAATATTGCAGGCTGATGACCAGCCCAGCCCAGAAAGCGCTAAATCCCATTACATCATGGACGTAGCCAGGCAACACCGCGAGCGGCAGGCCGATGGTCAGGTAGCTGGCGAAGTTAAACATCACCACAGAAACAATACGCAGGTTCAGGCGTAAACCGCTAAGCGTCGGTTCAGCGACGGGTTCGGGCATGGAGGGTCACCACGTTTTCACAACAGTGTTTCATTTCTACCATGTTGCAGAGCAGAAATCAGTAGCCAGTTTAGGAATATCAGTCGCAAGCCAGCCGCTACACTTAATGCAAAAACGCAAACAGGAAGAAGACATGATAACCACCCAGCCCGATAAAACGGGTTTGCACATTTTGCTCAAACTGGCCGCTCTGGTGGTGATCCTCGCAGGTATCCATGCTGCGGCGGATATCATTGTGCAGCTGCTGCTGGCCCTCTTTTTTGCCATTGTATTGAATCCACTTGTCACCTGGTTTATCCGCCGGGGAGTCGGTCGCCCAATCGCTATTACCTTAGTCGTGGTGGTGATGCTGATCGTTCTTACGGCGTTGGTTGGCGTGCTGGCGTCATCAATCACTGAATTCATGGACCTGCTGCCAAAATACAATAAGGAGCTAACGCGCAAGGTTCTGTATTTGCAAGAGATGGTGCCTTTTCTGAATCTGCATATGTCCCCGGAGCGCATGCTGCAACGCATGGACTCTGACAAGCTGATGACCTTCACAACCACGCTGATGACGAGTCTTTCTGGTGCCATGGCCAGCGTCTTTCTGCTGGTGATGACGGTAGTTTTTATGCTGTTTGAAGTGCGTCATGTCCCCTATAAGATGCGTTTTGCGTTGAATAATCCGCAAATCCACATTGCGGGGCTACATCGGGCGCTGAAGGGCGTGTCACACTATCTGGCGCTGAAAACGCTGCTCAGCTTATGGACCGGTGCCATAATCTGGCTGGGACTGGCACTGATGGGGATTCAGTTTGCTCTGATGTGGGGTGTACTGGCATTCCTGTTGAACTACGTGCCCAACATTGGCTCGGTCATTTCCGCCGTCCCGCCCATGATCCAGGCACTGCTATTTAATGGCATTTACGAATGCGTGCTGGTTGGCGCACTGTTTCTGGTGGTGCATATGGTGATTGGCAACATTCTCGAACCCCGAATGATGGGGCATCGGCTGGGATTATCGACGCTAATCGTCTTCCTCTCTCTGTTGGTATGGGGATGGCTGCTCGGTCCGGTCGGCATGTTGCTCTCCGTGCCGTTAACCAGCGTATGTAAAATCTGGATGGAAACGACCACAGGCGGCAGCAAACTGGCCATTTTGCTGGGGCCAGGCAGACCCAAAAGTCGGCTTCCCTGAAAAACTACCAACCGAGGTAGTTTTTATATTTTTATATGACCGTTAAAATGACGCCAACGTAGTTATATATAGAAGCTTATCTTAAATAAAGAGTGAAAGGGATTTCATTCTTTATAAAGAAAATACATAAGCCAAGATGATGGTTTCTTTGCCAAAACGCATAAAAAAAATGAATCCCCCCAAAGCATTTAACGTAAACTATCTACTTATCTTTAAAGGTTATTTTATTTGATACATTTTCTCTAAAAATCTATACTTCTCGCCAATGATGATGCTGAAAAATTTCCGTTGAAGAAAGTCCTGGGGTATTACTATCCGGTCATCTCATTACCTTGCTACCAATCATATGAAATAAAATGCTAATTTAGCTTAAATATAATCATAGGCAATACAAGGTGCCCATGATTTCGGAGTTTATTATTTAACACGTATAAACGGTACTTTGATAGGGAGCTTTAATGAAACAGTATATTAAGTGGTTTGCGGCCATTGCCGTTGTCGGTGCTCTGGCGGGTTGCGCACGTACTGCGCCGATTGATCAAGTTCACACCAGTGTGAGCGCGGGACATACTCAGGACCAGGTTAAAACCGCGATCCTGAAAGCCGGCATTCAACGCCAATGGGTCATGTCTGAAGCCGGACCAGGTGTTATTAAAGCTCGCCAACAAACCCGCGATCATGTGGCTGAAGTCCGTATCACATATACCGCCACCAGCTATGACATCAAATACGACAGCAGCCTCAACCTGCAGGCCTCTGGTGGAAAAATTCACAAAAACTATAACCGCTGGGTACGCAATCTGGATAAAGACATCCAGCTTAATCTGTCAGCCGGTGCCAATCTGTAATTATGCCTAAAGTCGGGCCGAAAAGGCCCGATACTCTTATTATCTGCCATTTAACAGGTTGTCCCCACATGTACGAACAGGATTCGCTTAGCGCACTGGATGCCATTACTGAAGCACAACGTATCGCCTTTGCCCCTATGCTTTTTCAAACCGCGTTGTGTCTGCGAAATGCGGGAGTACTCACCTGGCTAGACAAGCAAGGTAAACGCGGCGCCACGCTCGACGAAATTACCGAAAACAGCACCATCAACGAATATGCCGCCAGCATCCTGTTGGATATGGGGTTAAGTGGGCGAATCATTACCCACAAAGAAGGATATTATTACCTCGCTAAAGTCGGTCATTTTCTTTTACATGACACGATGACGCGCGTGAATATGGACTTCACTCAGGATGTTTGCTACCAAGGATTGTTCTATCTTGAAAATGCGTTGAAAGATGGAAAACCCGCGGGACTAAAAATTTTTGGCGACTGGCCAACAATCTATCCTGCGCTATCACAATTACCGCTGGCTGCGCGTGAAAGTTGGTTTGCTTTTGATCATTACTATTCAGATGGCGCATTTGATGCCGCATTGCCATATGTATTCGCCAGCGCCCCTGCAACCCTGTACGATGTCGGCGGAAATACCGGAAAATGGGCATTACGTTGTTGTCAACATGATGACAATATTACAGTCACCCTCTTAGATTTGCCGCAACAAATTGCACTTGCCCGCGAAAATATAGAAAATGCAGGATTATCTCATCGCATAAATTTCCATGCTGTGGATATGCTTAGCGACTCGCCTTTACCTGGCGGCGCTGATATCTGGTGGATGAGTCAATTCCTGGACTGTTTTTCCCCGGAACAAATTATCGCTATGCTAAGCAACGTTGCTCGGGTGATGAAGCCAGGCGCGAAGCTGTGCATTATGGAGCTGTTTTGGGATGCCCAAAAATTTGAGGCGGCCTCATTTAGCCTGAATGCGTCTTCGCTTTATTTTACCTGTATGGCGAATGGCAACAGCCGTTTCTACAGCGTAGAGAAGTTTTATCACTATCTGAATCAGGCAGGTTTTCAGGTAGATGAACGCCACGATAACTTAGGTGTTGGGCATACTTTATTGATATGTCAGAAGAAAAAATAAGAAACAATCGGAACAACCGATTTACCGCGGATACGCGTTGATGAAATTTGCTTTCAATATTATCGACTGGCAGGCCAGGGCGCCTGGGTTAAGCGAAACAGAACAGTGGCATGAATGGTCACGGCTTTCGCACGCCATCGATCCCACCGCGCCGTTGGCTAAGCTCAATGAGTTACCGATGATGACAGCTCGCCGCCTCAGTTCCGGCAGCAAACTGGCCGTCGATTGCGGTCTGGCGATGTTACGTCGTCATGATATCAATGCCGTTTTGTATACCAGCCGCCATGGTGAACTGGAGCGTAACTACAGGATCCTGCACGCTCTCGCGACTGAGCAGGCACTCTCACCGACCGATTTCGCCCTCTCTGTCCATAACTCTGCTGTGGGTAACCTGACCATCGCCGCGAAAAAACCGATTGTCTCCTCCTCGCTTTCTGCTGGCAGGGATACATTCCAGCAGGGGTTATGCGAAGTCATCGGGCTGTTGCAGGCGGGATATCAGCGCGTATTGATGGTCGATTTCGACGGTTTTCTGCCCGAGTTTTATCACCCACAGTTACCACCAGACATGCCAACATGGCCGTTTGCCGTCGCGCTGGTTATTGAATCCGGTGATAGCTGGCAATGTGAAACCCGTCCACACAGCGCACAGAGCGAGACAACATTGCCGCAAAGCCTGTTGTTTTTACAACATTACTTACAAGATGCCAGGGCGTTTACCCTGCCTGGCGAACGCGTACAGTGGCAGTGGAGTCAGGGATGAGCACGATGATCCTGCGGCTTAACCGGGTATGGCGACTGGTGATGACCGGTTTTTGCTTTGCCCTGTTTGGCCTCGGCGGGCTCCTCCTGTCTACGATTTGGTTTAACGTCCTGCTGATCGCGGTATGGGATAAAGCCCGACGTCGGCGTATCGCCAGACGCAGTATCGCTGCCAGTTTTCGTCTCTTCTTAACCGTGGCGAAGCGGCTAGGCGTGCTGGATTACCAAATTGAAGGACGAGACATTTTACGCAACGAACAAGGGTGTCTTGTCGTCGCCAACCACCCGACGCTCATCGACTATGTCCTACTGGCCTCGGTCATGCCAGAAACCGACTGTCTGGTGAAAAGTGCACTACTAAAAAATCCTTTTCTCGGCGGCGTAGTCCGGGCCGCAGATTATCTGATTAACAGCCAGGCTGATGCGCTATTGCCCGCTTGCCAGCAACGTCTGGAGCAAGGCGATACCATTTTAATTTTCCCCGAGGGAACCCGTACACGCCCCGGAGAAGCAATGACGTTACAGCGTGGTGCAGCAAATATCGCCGTGCGCTGCAGCAGTGATTTACGCATAGTGACTATTAACTGCAGCGAACAAATGCTGGATAAAGAAAGCCAATGGTACAACGTCCCATCTGTAAAACCGATGTTTACCATTTCAGTACACGAACGGGTTAAGATCGACCAATTTTACGACGCAAACTCACAAGAACCGGCGCTGGCCGCAAGGCAGTTGAACCGGCATCTTTTGCTTCAATTACAACCAGGTACTTTACCTCTTTCAGGAATTAATGATGCAAGCGCTTTATCTTGAAATCAAAAATCTCATTATAACGACATTGAATCTCGACGAACTGACAGCTGATGATATTGAAACCGAAGCGGCACTCTTTGGCGATGGCTTAGGTCTGGACTCAATCGATGCCCTGGAGCTGGGTCTGGCGGTGAAAAACGAGTATGGCGTGATCCTCTCAGCAGAGAGCGAAGAAATGCGTCAGCACTTCTTCTCCGTCGCCACGCTGGCATCTTTCATTCACGCGCAACGTGCCTGAGGATAGTCCGTTATGACCGAACAAAAAGCCATTTACGCTGAAGTTTCCTCGCTGCTGGTCAAGCTGTTTGAAGTTGATCCGCAAGATATCAAGCCTGAGGCGCGCCTGTACGAAGATTTGGAACTCGATAGCATCGATGCCGTCGACATGATCGTGCATCTGCAAAAGAAAACCGGTAAGAAAATCAAGCCGGAAGAGTTCAAAGCAGTACGCACCGTACAAGATGTCGTCGATGCGGTAGAACGCCTTCTCAAAGAAGCGTAATTCTCCGTGTCGGGCACACGCTCGTTGCCAGTCGTACAACTGCTGACAGGTCTACTGTTGCTGGCCTGGCCGTTTTTGATCTGGTTTGGCCTGGCGCATAACAGTCTGCACTGGTTGCTACCGTTGATGGCGCTACTCCTTTTTTTACGCTTTCGCCAGACCCGGCGACAGGCGGGGCCGCTGCGCGTCGTGACACAGGTAGTGGCGGTCGCGGGTATAACCTTGTGCATTGCCAGTTATCTGCTCAAAACGCACCAGCTGCTGCTGTTTTATCCGGTAGTGGTAAACGCCGTTATGCTGTCGGTTTTTGGTGGATCGTTATGGTCAGCAATGCCCATTGTTGAACGTCTGGCACGACTGCGCGACCCAAATCTGCCCGATGCGGGCGTGCGCTACACGCGCCGTGTGACACAAATCTGGTGCGCCTTTTTCATCATCAATGGCAGCGTTGCGCTCTTTACCGCACTGAATGGCGATATGACCCTGTGGACCACCTGGAACGGCATGGTTTCCTATCTGCTAATGGGAACATTGATGGTAGGCGAGTGGTTAATTCGCCAACTGGTGATAAAACGAGATACCCAATGAAGCAGCCCCTCACACTCGCTCAATGGCTCTGTGCCCCACGTCCGGACGACGTTCCTGTTGCGTGGCAGGAAGAGCATACCTGGACGCTTGGCCATCTGCGCCATGATGTGGCCCATTTGATAGCATATCTGCGACAGCAGGAAGGTGAACGCTGGGCATTGTGCTTCGAGAACAGCTATTTATTCATCGTCGCACTGCTGGCAACACTCCATGCCGGCAAAACACCGGTGATCCCAGGACATTGTCGCGTTTCGTTGTTAAACGAGCAGCACTTGCTGTTTGACGGCGTACTGAGCGATAAAGCGATGGACTGGCAGGGAACGCTGCGGGTGGTCAGCTCCGCCATGACATCCGTGGCTCACGACATCACGTTCCCGGCAATACGCAGTGACGCCTTTGTGGAGCTATTCACTTCCGGTTCGACCGGCCAGCCGAAACGCGTGATCAAACCGATCGCTCGTCTGGATAGCGAAGCGGCATTGCTCGCTACACGCTTTGCCGATCGTCTGGCAGGTTGCCGGGTGGTCGCGTCAGTGGTACCGCAACATCTGTATGGCCTGACATTCCGTATTTTTTTGCCGATGGCCTTAGGCCTGCCGCTGCACGCGGCGATGCTTTGGTATGCCGAACAACTGGCGGCGCTGAGCGCTGAGCATCGGTATGCGTTTATCAGCAGCCCGGCGTTTCTGAAACGCCTCGACCACAACCTGACACCGCCGCCGGTAGAACTGATTCTGTCTGCGGGCGGTATGCTGCCCTGGCAGGACGTCACGCAGGCTGCTGACTGGCTTAATGTCTGGCCCGATGAGATCTACGGCAGCACTGAAACCGGGATCCTTGCGTGGCGCTATCGCCATCAGGATGATGTGGCATGGCTGCCTTTTCCCGGCGTCAGATTCCAGCCAGAAGACGACGCATTTCGTGTGTTTTCACCGCTAATTAACGCTGATGATGGCCTGTTACTCGATGATGTTCTGCAGTTTATCGAAAACGGACAGTTCCGCCTGATGGGCAGACGCGGGCGGGTGGTCAAAATTGAAGAGAAACGCATTTCACTCAGCGAAGTGGAGCAACGTTTACTGGCACTGGATGGTATCTGTGAAGTCGCGGCATTGCCGGTCTCACGTGGAGGACGTCAGGGCGTTGGCGTCCTGCTGGTACTGAATGACGAAGCCCGGCAACGCTGGCTTGAGTGCGGTGGTAAACCGCAAGAACTGACCTGGCGACGTTCGCTGCTGCCCTGGCTGGAGCCTGTCGCGGTTCCCCGCTACTGGCGGGTGATTGATGAGATTCCGGTCAACAGTATGAACAAGCGTGTCTATGCGCAATTACAGGAGTTATTTCATGAAACCCCATGAAATCGAGCGCCATCAGGCACTGCCTCATCAGGCTGAGATTGTTTTACAACTCGACCCGTCTCTATTTTGGTTCAGCGGGCATTTTAGCGTGCAGCCACTGCTGCCGGGCGTTGCACAGCTGAACTGGGCGATGGATTACGCCACCACGCTGCTGGTCCCAGGCTGGCGTTTTCACAGTATTCAAAACGTGAAGTTCCAGTCACCGCTATTGCCAGAGGCCACCGTCACCCTGAGTCTGAGCTGGCAGGAAGCGCGTCAGATGCTCTCTTTTAGCTACCAGCGCCACGACGGTGACGTGCGCCATACCGCCAGCAGCGGGAAGATTCGGTTATGCCGCTGACCTTTTCCCCGTGCGTGTTGATTCCCTGCTACAACCACGGCGCGATGATGTCAGACGTGTTGGATCGTCTTCGGCCGTTCAATCTCCCCTGCATTGTGGTGGACGATGGCAGCGACGAGACTACACGAGATGAACTAGCACGCCTGGCGGCAGAATACAGCAATCTGACGTTAATTCGCCTGCCCATCAACGCAGGCAAAGGCGCAGCGGTTATTCGCGGAATGCAGACGGCGGCAGATGCCGGGTTCAGTCATGCCGTGCAGGTCGATGCCGACGGGCAACATGCCATTGAAGATATTCCCAGGCTGCTTGCATTGGCAAAAGAACATCCGACAGCACTGATTTCCGGACAACCGATTTACGATGATTCGGTTCCTCGCTCGCGCCTGTACGGTCGTTGGGTAACCCATATCTGGGTGTGGATAGAAACGCTCTCGTTGCAACTCAAAGACAGTATGTGCGGCTTCCGGGTATATCCGGTGGCCCCTACACTGCAACTTGCACAGCGCGTAACGCTCGGCAAACGGATGGATTTTGATACTGAAGTGATGGTGCGCCTCTACTGGCAAGGCAACACCAGCTATTTTATCCCTACGCGAGTCACCTATCCGCAGGACGGGCTATCCCATTTCGACGCGCTTAAAGACAATTTGCACATTTCATTGATGCACACTCGCCTGTTCTTTGGCATGTTGCCACGCATCCCCTCCCTGCTTTGTCGTCGTTCATCGACACACTGGGCGCAGCAACAGGAAGTCAAAGGGTTGTGGGGAATGCGCCTGATGCTACTGGTCTGGCGTGTACTGGGTCGCAAAGCCTTCTCCCTGCTGCTGTATCCTGTCGTCGGCGTATACTGGCTCAGCGCTTCAACTGCCCGAAAAGCCTCTCAACGCTGGATTAGCCGCGTAAGGGCGCAACTGATCACACGGAGGATGCCAGTACCGCCAAACCTGACCAGTTATCAGCATTTCCTGCGTTTTGGCGGCGCGATGCTGGATAAGATTGCCAGCTGGCGCGGTGAGCTGCACTTCGGTCGCGATGTGATTTTTGCACCAGGTGCAGAAACGACGCTGAATATCAGCGATCCTCGGGGAAAACTGCTACTGGCTTCACATCTTGGCGATGTCGAGGCCTGTCGGGCACTGGCCCAGCTACAGGGCAGTAAAACAATCAATGCGCTGGTATTTAGCGATAACGCCCAACGCTTTAAACAAATCATGCAAGAGATGGCCCCGCAGGCTGGATTAAATCTGCTCCCGGTGAACAGTATTGGTCCAGATACTGCCATTCTGCTCAAAGAGAAACTGGAGCGCGGTGAATGGGTAGCCATCGTAGGCGATCGCATCGCAGTCAATCCCCAACGCGGCGGCGAGTGGCGCGTGTGCTGGAGCCGCTTTATGGGGCAAAACGCGCCATTCCCTCAGGGCCCGTTTATTCTCGCGTCTATTTTACGCTGCCCTGTAGATCTGATTTTTGCCCTGCGCCAGCAGGAGAAACTCCACATCTACTGCGAACCGTTTGCCGACCCACTGCTCTTACCGCGCGCCACACGACAACAGGCATTACAGAATACTGTCGATCTCTACGCCGAACGCCTTGAGCACTATGCGCTTCAGTCGCCCCTCGACTGGTTTAACTTTTTCGATTTCTGGCAACTGCCGGATACCAATGACAAGGAGTAAAGGGTGCTTAACGATCCCCGCTTTACGGCTGAAGTCGAGCTAACTATTCCGTTTCACGACGTCGATATGATGGGCGTAGCGTGGCATGGTAACTACTTCCGTTACTTCGAGATTGCCCGTGAGGCACTGCTGAACCAATTCGATTATGGCTATCGGCAGATGAAAGAATCTGGCTATCTGTGGCCCGTGGTCGACACTCGGGTGAAGTATCGCAATGCGCTGACTTTCGAGCAGCGTATCCGTGTACGCGCCCAAATTAAAGAGTACGAAAATCGCCTGCGTATCGGCTACGAAATTTTTGATGCCGAAACAGGTAAACGCGCCACAACAGGCTACACCATCCAGGTCGCCGTCGACGAAAAAAGCCGTGAACTGTGCTTTGTCAGCCCGGATATTCTGTTTGAACGGATGGGAGTGACACCATGAAATTATGGCCATTGCTCGTGCTGCTCGTCAGCCCTTTCGTCAGTGCCCTGACGCTCGACTCCCTACAACAGCGTTTTACCGAACAACCGGTGGTTCGCGCCCACTTCGATCAAACCCGGACGATAAAGGATCTGCCGCAGCCGCTGCGATCTCAGGGCAAGATGTTGATCGCCCGCGACCAGGGGTTGCTGTGGGATCAAACCTCCCCGTTCCCGATGCAGCTGCTGCTGGACGACAAACGGATGGTTCAGGCAATTAACGGTCAACCACCGCAGACCATTACCGCTGAGAATAACCCGCAAATGTTCCAGTTTAATCATCTGCTACGGGCGTTATTCCAGGCGGATCGTAAAGTGCTGGAACAAAACTTCCGCGTGGAGTTTGCAGACTTAGGAGAAGGTCGCTGGACGCTACGCCTGACGCCAATCACCACACCGCTGGATAAGATTTTTGCGACGATTGATTTAGCCGGAAAGACTTACCTGGAGAGCATTCATCTCAACGATAAGCAGGGGGATCGCACCGATATCGCGCTTTCCCAACACCAACTAACGCCAGCGCAACTGACCGATGACGAACGCCAACGCTTTGCCGCCCAGTAAACGCCCCGCGCTGTTATGGGGAGTCGTCTGCCTGCTTCTGCTGGGCATCTTTCTGACGTTGCTACCTCAGGCCCGCCTTAACAGCAGCGTGCTGGCCATGTTGCCAAAGCAGACGCTGGGCGCTATACCTCCGGATCTGAACGAGGGATTTATGCAGCGCCTTGACCGTCAGGTGGTCTGGCTGGTGAGTCCCGGTAAGCAACCGGACCCAGCGATAGCCCGGGACTGGCTGACTTTACTGCAAAAATCGCACGCGCTAGCCCAGGTAAAAGGTCCAATGGATGCCGACAGCCAGCAGGCCTGGGGGGCATTCTTCTGGCAACATCGTAACGGACTGATAGATAACGAGACCCGCGCCCGGCTGCAAAACGGCGGCGAAGCACAGGGCCAGTGGATCCTGTCCCAACTTTACTCCGCATTCTCCGGCGTCAGTGGCAAAGAGCTACAAAACGATCCCTTCATGCTGATGCGAGGCTCGCAGCTGGCCATGGCCAAAACCGGGCAGCGTCTGCGCCTGATGGACGGCTGGCTTGTCACCCAGGATGAGCAAGGCAACTATTGGTATCTGTTACATGGCGAGTTGACCGGCTCATCGTTTGATATGCAACAGACGCATCAATTGGTCACCACGCTGAATACGCTGGAAGGTGAGCTCAAAGCCCACTATCCACAGGCTCAACTGCTGTCTCGCGGGACGCTGTTCTATAGCGATTACGCCAGCCAGCAGGCGAAACAAGATATCTCTACCCTCGGCATAGCCACTGTGCTCGGGGTGATCCTGCTCATCGTGGCTGTATTTCGTTCGCTGCGTCCGCTGCTGCTGTGCCTGATTTCGATTGGCATTGGTGCGCTGGCGGGGACCGTCGTCACGCTGCTGATTTTTGGCGAGCTCCATCTGATGACGCTGGTGATGAGCATGAGCATCATCGGTATTTCCGCCGACTATACGCTCTACTATTTGACCGAACGGATGGTGCACGGTGCGGAAACATCGCCATGGCAAAGCCTTGCCAAAGTGCGCAATGCCCTGCTCCTGGCTCTACTCACCACCGTAGCGGCTTATCTGATTATGATGCTGGCCCCCTTCCCCGGTATTCGCCAGATGGCGGTATTCGCGGCGGTAGGTCTGAGCGCCTCCTGCCTGACGGTCATTTTCTGGCACCCGTGGTTGTGTCGTCGGTTGCCGGTACGCCCGGTGCCGGCAATGGTACTCATGCTACGCTGGCTTGCTGCATGGCGGCGGAATAAGAAATTATCCGTTGGCCTGCCGGTGGCGCTGGCGTTGTTCTCGTTGGCAGGTATGGCGACGCTACGCGTAGACGATGATATCTCCCAGTTACAGGCGCTGCCGCAGGAAATTCTTGCTCAGGAAAAAGCGATTACCGCCCTGACCGGGCAAAGCGTCGACCAGAAGTGGTTTGTGGTGTACGGCAAATCCGCTCAGCAAACGCTGGAGCGGCTGGAAACCTTTATCCCCGCGCTGGAACAGGCAAAAAAAGACGGGTTACTCAGCGGATATCGCACCATTCCGCTCAATTCACTCGCCCGGCAACAGCAGGATCTGTCTCTGCTAAAAGATGCCGCGCCCGCCATCACGAAAGCCTTAAACAACGCCGGTCTGGCAACGGTGAACCCCGATCTTAGCGCCATGCCCGTAACCGTCGATGCCTGGCTTGCCAGCCCGGCCAGTGAAGGCTGGCGCTTGCTATGGTTGTCTCTGGCTGATGGCGAAAGCAGCGTACTGGTTCCCGTTGAAGGGGTGAAACAAAGTGATGCTTTAAATACGCTCAGCGCGAAATATTCCGGCGTGGCGTGGGTGGATCGTAAGAGCAGCTTTGACAACCTGTTTGCCCTTTATCGCCATATTCTGACCGGTCTGCTGTGCATTGCGCTGGCGGTGATTGCCTGTGGCGCCGTCATTCGGCTTGGCTGGCGTAAGGGCTTAATTAGCCTGGTCCCCTCAGTGCTGTCTTTAGGTTGCGGTCTGGCGGTACTGGCCCTGAGCGGTCATGCGCTCAACCTGTTCTCGCTGCTGGCACTGGTGCTGGTACTGGGAATTGGCATTAACTACACGCTGTTTTTTAGTAATCCACGCGGTACGCCACTGACATCGCTGCTGGCTATCACGCTGGCGATGATGACCACGCTCCTGACGCTCGGCATGCTGGTCTTTAGCGCCACTCAGGCAATCAGCAGTTTTGGCATTGTGCTAGTGAGCGGTATTTTCACCGCCTTCCTGCTGTCACCGCTGGCTATGCCAGGAAAAAAAGAGAAAAAAAGAAGATGATTAAACAGACATTCTGGCGTACCGCTGCGCTTGTCGCCACGTTGCTGCTGGCCGGTTGCAGCCACTCGCAGCCGGAACAGAAAGGCCGCCCGCAAGCCTGGTTAGAGCCGGGGACTCGTGTAACGCTACCTGCCCCGGGGATTTCTCCCGCGGTGAATTCACAACAGCTACTAACCGGAAGTTTCAACGGCAAAACTCAGTCACTGTTGGTCATGCTCAATGCTGATGACAAGAAAATCACACTTGCCGGGCTGTCATCAGTCGGCATTCGCCTGTTCCTCGTGACTTACGATGAAAAAGGACTGCACACCGAGCAATCGATCATCGTTCCACAATTGCCGCCAGCCAGCCAGGTGCTGGCTGACGTGATGCTCAGTCACTGGCCGATTAGCGCCTGGCAACCGCAATTACCCACAGGCTGGACGCTCGTCGATACGGGTGACACGCGTAAGCTGCGCAATGCCCGCGGCAAAGTGGTCACGGAAATCACGTATCTGAATCGAAAAGGAAAACGCGAACCGATCAGCATTGAACAGCACGTTTTTAAATACCACATCACCATTCAATACTTGGGTGACTGAGATGATCTACATTTCTGCCGTTGGCATGATTAATGCGTTGGGCAATAACACTGATGAAATCGCAGCCAACCTCACTCGTGGCGTAGCGCCGGGAATGCGCCCGCGCACGGGCTGGCTGCAAGGACACCCATCCGCAGTGTTAGCAGGCGTTGACGGTGAGCTGCCCGCTATTCCTCAGCACTTTATCGCTCATCGTTCGCGCAACAACCAGCTATTGCTGGCAGCACTGATGCAAATCCAGCCACAGGTGGACGACGCTATCGCCAGATTTGGTCGCGATCGTATTGCTGTTGTTCTCGGCACCAGCACCTCCGGTCTGGATGAGGGTGACGTTCACGTAGATTTGATGCTCAACGGCAAAGAGAGCACTGACTGGCGCTATCCGCAACAGGAACTGGGCGATCCGTCGCGTTTTCTTAGCCACTGGCTGGCGCTGGATGGCCCGGCCTTTACGCTCTCAACCGCCTGCTCGTCCAGTGCAAGGGCTATCATGAGCGGACGTCGTTTGATCGAATCAGGTCTGGTCGATATCGCCATTGTCGGCGGTGCGGATACGCTAAGCCGAATGCCAATCAACGGATTCCACAGTCTGGAATCACTCTCCCCAACGCTGTGTCAGCCGTTTGGCCGCGACCGTTGTGGGATCACCATTGGCGAAGGCGCCGCATTGATGGTATTAACCCGCGAGCCACAGCCTATCGCGCTCCTTGGCGTCGGCGAATCCAGCGACGCGTACCATATTTCGGCTCCCCATCCACAGGGGGAAGGTGCCATTCGCGCCATCGGCCAGGCGCTTAACGACGCAGGAATGACGCCGGAACACGTGGGCTATATCAATCTGCACGGAACCGCCACACCGTTAAATGATCAGATTGAGTCCAACGTCGTGAGCGCGCTATTTGGCGAAACGGTCCCGTGCAGTTCAACCAAACATCTGACCGGGCACACGCTGGGCGCTGCGGGGATCACCGAAGCAGCGATCAGTATGCTGATTCTGCAACGCGAACTGCCGCTGCCACCGCAGGATTTTAGCCAATCGCCACGCGATGAAACATTGCCAGCCTGCGGCATCATTGAACAGCCGCAGTCGCTGACTCGCCCGGTTATCTTGTCTAATTCGTTTGCCTTCGGTGGCAATAATGCCAGCATCCTGCTCGGGAGAACCTCATGAGCCACTTTTTACCACCGGGTGACTATTTACCGCATGATGCGCCGATGCTGCTTCTTGAAGAGGTCGTCAGTGTGGCGGACGAAACCGCCACCTGCCACGTGACAGTATCAGCAAACAGCGTACTGGCCCCTTTTCTCGACCCTGATGGCAATCTGCCTGGCTGGTTCGCACTAGAACTGATGGCGCAGACCATTGGCGTCTGGTCTGGCTGGCACCGCCAGCAACAAGGTCAGGCGAGTATTACGTTAGGCATGGTACTGGGCGCACGTGAGTTAGTCTGTGCTACAGGTGTTCTGCCTGCCGGGAAGAAGCTGAGCATCCACATCAAATTGCTGATGCAGGATGCACGATTCGGTAGCTTTGAATGTGCCGTCCAGGCAGACAACGAGACGCTGGCAACCGGTCGAGTCAACACCTTCCAGCCAACATCAGAAGAAATTAACACGCTATTTCAACAAGGAGCGTCCACATGAGCCGTTCAGTTTTAGTTACGGGTGCCAGCAAAGGTATCGGTCGCGCCATCGCCAGACAACTGGCCGCGGACGGTTTTGTGGTCGGCGTACACTATCATCGCGATGTGCAAGGAGCACAAGAAACGCTGGATGCTATCCTCGCCGCTGGCGGCGTAGGGCGCCTGTTGACATTTGACGTTGCCAATCGCGAGCAGTGCCGTGAAATACTGTCGCAAGATATTGAGGCAAACGGCGCATGGTACGGCATTGTCAGCAACGCTGGAGTCACTCGGGATGCCGCTTTCCCTGCGCTCAGTGATAACGACTGGGATTCGGTGATCCATACCAACCTCGACAGCTTTTACAACGTCATTCATCCGTGCATTATGCCGATGATCAGCGCACGCCAGGGGGGCCGTATCATCACACTGTCTTCGGTTTCGGGCGTGATGGGCAACCGCGGTCAGGTCAATTACAGTGCGGCAAAAGCCGGAATTATTGGTGCCACCAAAGCGCTGGCTATCGAACTGGCAAAACGCAAAATTACCGTAAACTGCATTGCGCCGGGACTCATTGATACCGGGATGATCGAGATGGAAGAAGCCGCATTGAAAGAGGCGATGTCGATGATTCCCATGAAACGAATAGGTCAGGCTGAAGAAGTCGCCGGGCTTGCCAGTTATTTAATGTCGGATGTGGCGGGCTATGTAACTCGCCAGGTGATTTCCATCAATGGAGGGATGTTATGACACGTCGTGTCGTGATTACAGGCATGGGCGGCGTCACCGCCTTTGGGGAAAACTGGCAGGCTGTCTCCGCCAGGTTATTGGCATATGAAAATGCGGTACGCAAAATGCCGGAGTGGCAGGTTTATGACGGACTGCACACACTGCTGGGAGCGCCGATCGACGACTTCACTCTGCCGGAACACTATACCCGCAAGCGAATTCGCGCCATGGGGCGCGTATCGCTGATGTCCACCCGCGCAACAGAGCTGGCGCTTGAGCAGGCCGGGCTGATTGGCGATCGGGTACTGACTAACGGTGAAACCGGGATCGCTTATGGTTCATCAACCGGTAGTACCGGTCCAGTGAGCGAGTTCGCGACCATGCTGACCGAGAAACACACCAATAACATCACTGGCACGACCTACGTGCAAATGATGCCGCATACCACTGCCGTTAACACCGGATTGTTTTTCGGTCTGCGTGGGCGCGTCATCCCGACATCGAGCGCCTGCACATCCGGTAGCCAGGCAATTGGTTACGCATGGGAAGCCATTCGACACGGTTATCAAACGGTGATGGTCGCCGGCGGTGCAGAAGAGCTGTGTCCTTCCGAAGCCGCCGTGTTTGATACGCTATTCGCGACCAGCCAGCGCAACGACGAACCGAAAACCACCCCCTCCCCGTTCGATGAAAAACGCGATGGTCTGGTCATCGGAGAAGGCGCAGGTACGCTAGTGCTGGAAGAGCTGGAACACGCTAAAGCGCGCGGAGCAACGATTTATGGTGAAATCGTTGGCTTTGCCACTAACTGCGATGCTGCCCATATCACCCAGCCGCAGCGCGAAACAATGCAGATTTGCATGGAAAAATCACTGAATATGGCAGGTATTAGTGCCCGGGATATCGGCTATATTTCAGCGCACGGAACCGCAACCGATCGTGGTGATGTTGCAGAAAGTCAGGCAACCTCTGCAATTTATGGTGATAATGTTCCGCTATCCTCGCTTAAAAGCTATTTTGGACATACCCTTGGCGCTTGTGGCGCACTAGAGGCCTGGATGAGTCTGCAAATGATGCGTGAAGGCTGGTTTGCGCCTACGCTAAATTTGAGTCAGCCAGATGCCAATTGTGGCGCGCTGGATTACATTATGGGTGAAGCCCGCAAGATTGATTGCGAGTTTTTGCAGAGCAACAACTTTGCGTTTGGCGGCATAAATACTTCTATCATCATTAAACGTTGGCCGTGATATGTACCGGATCGTTCTTGGGAAAGTTTCTGTTTTAAGCGCTGGCGCACTGCCTGCCGCACTGAGTGAGCAAGCGCCGCAAGGTGCTCGCCGTGCGCGCTGGCTGGCAGGTCGCGTGCTGCTTTCCCATGCCCTTTCGCCATTACCGGACATCGTCTATGGCGAGCAAGGAAAACCGGCCTTTTCTGCTGACACGCCGCTGTGGTTCAATCTCAGCCACAGCGGTGATGATATCGCCCTGCTGCTCAGCGACGAAGGGGAAGTCGGCTGCGATATTGAAGTCGTGCGCCCGCGCGATAACTGGCAAACGCTGGCAAATACGGTATTCAGTCTTGGTGAACATGCCGAAGTCGAGGCCGAACGCCCGGAGCAACAGCTGGCGGCGTTCTGGCGCATCTGGACGCGTAAAGAAGCTATCGTGAAACAGCGCGGCGGTAGCGCCTGGCAAATCGTCAGCGTCGACAGTACCGCGCTAACTTCCTCACTCTCCGTCAGCCAGTGCCAGCTCGATACCCTGAGCCTGGCGGTGTGCACCCCCACGCCGTTTACCCTAACCGCAGACGCCGTGCAGCGCCTGGAAGCCTTAGCGTAAATTTTCCGGGAAGTTTTTCGGCAGCTCGCTCGCCGCACAGGCAATAACGTCATCGTTGTTCGCGCCGCAGTCACGTACGAAAGTGATGGTCGCGAACTCATCAATCACCTCGGTGGGATACGCCGGGCCGGCATCGCGGTACGACATCATCAGCGGAATATGGTCATTCTGGAAGCAGACCGTTTTTTCCGGATTATTGATCACCCAGCGAGGGAAAAAGATGGTGCCGTGAAAGAGTTTGTCACCCAGGTTTACGATCAGGCTGACGTCGGTCCCGGTCGGTTCGGTCCACGAAATTTTATAAACGCTCTCCCCGACCCGCACAATATAGGCCCGCTGATCTTTCACCCAACGATTTCCCACAATACCGCTGTGAATGCGGTAATCCAGCGTAGTGTCGTTTTTCACGTAGATCTCGTAATTCCAGCCATTATCGTAGGTATAGACCAGATGTTTGCCGACAAATCCGCTCAAATCATGTTTATCAAACGCGCTCATATTCGTTCTCCTCTTACTTGATGTGAGGATCTTAACGCTTCAAAAATTGGATGAATAACGCTATGTTTGCATCAAATTCATTCAATTATTAGATGAGTTATGCACAAAACAACCCTCGAGCAGTGGGCCCTATTGGAGAAAGTGGTGGAGCTGGGCAGCTTTGCTAAAGCGGCGGAAGAGACCAACCGTAGCCAGTCTTCGGTAAGCTACAATCTGGCACTGTTACAGGAGCGACTTGGCGTAACGCTGCTGACCCCGGAAGGCCGCAGGGCTGTCCTGACCCCGGCCGGAGAGCTATTGCTCAATCAGGTCAAACCGTTACTGAAGGCCTTTTTATGGGTGGAAACCCGGGCCGCAACGTTACAAAACGGTACGCGAACGCGGCTGGATTTGATGGTAGATAGCATCTTCCCACGCAAACGCCTGTTCGCCATTCTCAAACAGTTTCAGCAGGCCTGGCCGCAAACGCAGGTGCGTCTGACCGAAGTCCTGGAGAATGGTGATGCTCGACTGGCAGCACATGCCGATGCGGACGTAATGGTCCTGACCCGGCGTCAGGATGTCACCGGACGCGGCGAATGGCTGATGAATATTGACTTCGTGGCCGTGGCCCACCGCGATCACCCACTCTGCATGCTGGATGCACCGCTGAATGAAGACGCATTACGCGCCTGGCCGCTGATTCGCATTGCCGATCGCGATAACCCACAACAACCGGCGCGTGCTGCCTGGACCTTCTCGACCATTGATGCCGCGATTGATGCGGTGATGTATCAGGTCGGTTACGGCTGGCTGCCTGAGGAACGTATTCAGACGCAGCTTGATCAGGGGCTTTTACGCCCACTGCCGTTAAGCCATGGTGCTCGCCGCGCCACGCCTTTGCATCTGATCGTTAAAGATACGCTTGCCCCGCTGGATGAACAGGTCAGTACTCTGCTGCGTTTATTGCGAGAACATTAACCTTTTCCCCGGATGCCGGACGTGTGTTACAAAATACGCTATTCCCCTTACTCCCTGTGCGCCAACGCGCCACATGAAAGGTTAACTGCAGATGCAACGAGTCACCATTACCCTCGATGACGATTTACTGGAAACGCTCGACGGCCTGAGTCAGCGCCGTGGCTACAACAACCGTTCCGAAGCGATCCGCGATATTCTGCGTGGCGCACTGGCGCAGGAAACTACCCTTGAACACGGCACTCAGGGCTTCGCGGTGCTCTCGTATGTTTATGAGCATGAGAAACGTGATCTGGCCAGCCGTATTGTTTCTACCCAACACCACCATCACGATTTATCGGTCGCCACGCTGCACGTGCACATCAACCATGAAGACTGCCTGGAAATCGCCGTGCTAAAAGGCGACATGGGCGATGTGCAGCATTTTGCCGATGACGTGATTTCCCAGCGCGGCGTGCGCCACGGCCATTTACAGTGCCTGCCGAAAGAAGAGTAATTGCCTGTTTCGTTGCGGGATGCCGGATGGCGGCTACGCCTTATCCGGCCTACGTCTGTTACCGTCTGTAGGCCAGGCAAGCGAAGCGCCCCCGGCAATAATGATTACGCCATCGTGCCAATCGTCTTTCTGAAACGCAGCAGTGCTATCAGGAAGAACGCGCTACCAATCGCCAGCAGCGTCAGAAACTGCGGCCAGACAATGTCAAACCCTGCGCCGCGGTAAAGTATCGCCTGCGCGAGGCTGACAAAATGGGTCGTTGGCATGGTCAGCATAATGTCCTGCACCGCCTGCGGCATGCTTTCACGCGGTGTGGAGCCACCTGAGAGCATCTGTAACGGCAGCAGCACCAGAATCATCAGCAGTCCCAACTGCGGCATGGAACGCGCCAGCGTGCCCATAAAAATGCCGATCGAGGTGGTGGCGAACAGGCTCAGCGCCACGCCCAGCATAAACAACGGAATTGAACCTTCAATCGGCACCCCGAGCACGCCTTTCACCATCAGCATCAGCGACAGACCGGAAACCACCAGCACCACCAGCCCCATCGACCAGATTTTTGCCATCATAATCTCAAACGGCGTCACCGGCATCACCAGCAGATGCTCAATAGTCCCGTGCTCGCGTTCGCGGATCAACGCCGAACCGGTCAGCACAATCGCCAGCATGGTGATGTTATTGATGATCGCCATCACCGCGCCAAAACGGGCGGGTTCCAGATTAGGGTTAAAGCGCATGCGCATTTCCAGTGCCACCGGCGGCTCATTGTTATCGCGGTAACGCGCCACAAAGCTGTTCACCTCGCCGCTGATGATATTCTGGATATAGCTGTTGCCGGTAAACGCCTGGCTCATCCGCGTGGCATCGACGTTAACCTGTATATCCGGTTGTCGTCCGGCCAGCACATCACGCTGAAAGTCAGGCGGAATGTTTACGGCGAAGGTATAGCGCCCGGCGTCCAGCCCGGCATCCATTTCATCGGCAGTGATCATCTCCGGCGGTAAAAACCACGGGCGATAAAAGCTATTCACAATCCGATTCGACAACTGCGACTGGTCCATATCGGCAATAGCAATCGGTGCCAGATGCAGCGAACCCGGCAGGACGGTCGCGGAAGAATAAACCGAAACCGTGAAGGCGAAGACGATCAGCGTCAGCATCGCTTTGTCACCCAGCAGGCTGCGCAACTCTTTGATGCCGAGGTTATAAATATTGCGTAATCGGCGCATCACCCCTCCTGTTTTTTCAGCAGTAATACGCTCAGACCAATCACCACCGGAATGGCTACCGCCAGCGGAATAAACAGCGGCCAGAGATCGGTCAGATCCAACGCTTTAGAGAACGTTCCACGCGCGATGGTCAGAAAATGGCTGGTCGGATAAATTTCACCAATCCAGCGACCCGGCCCTTCCAGCGAGGCAACTGGATCGATCATTCCGGAAAACTGCGTCGCCGGGATCAATGTAATAATCGCCGTACCAAAAATGGCCGCGATCTGGCTTTTCATAAACGTGGAGATTAACAGCCCCAGCCCGGTGGCAATGGTGACGTACAGCAGCGCTGCCAGCGTCAGGGTCACAAAGCTCCCCTTATGCGGGACGCCGAACACAAACACCGACAGCGCGCACAACAGCAGGAAGTTCAGCATACCCAGCACGATGTACGGCAACTGTTTGCCGAGTAAAAACTCGCTGCGGGTCGTGGGCGTAACGTACAGGTTGATAATCGACCCCAGCTCTTTCTCACGCACTACGCTGAGGGCGCTGAGCATGGAAGGGATCATCATCAACAGCAGTGGGATCACCGCCGGAACAATCGCCGGCAGACTCTTCACATCCGGGTTGTAACGATAGCGAGTTTCAATGGTCATCAGCCCGTTTTGCCCGCTGGCATTGGGCTGACGCGCCATCACATCCTGCAGCCAGGTCTGGTGCATCGCCTGCACGTAACCCCTGACCGTTTCAGCACGGCTTGGCATTGCGCCATCGACCCAGACGCCAATCTTCACCGGCGTTCCACGCGCGATGTCGCGGCCAAAATTTGGCGGAATTTCAATTGCTACCGCAACTTCGCCTGAGCGCATCCGTTTGTCCAGCTCGTCATAACTGGTGAGCGGCGGTTGCTCGATAAAATAGCGCGAACCCGCCAGATTCAGCGTCCACGCCTGGCTGCTGACGGTCTGGTCACGATCGAGCACCGAAAAACGCAGGTTTTCCACATCCATGCTGATGCCGTAGCCCATGATAAGCATCAGGATCACCGTGCCCATCAGCGCCAGCGTTGAACGTACCGGATCGCGCCGTAGTTCCAGCGCTTCACGGCGGCTGTAGCTGAATAAGCGCCGCAGGCTAAAACCTTGCCGCGGCGGCTTACTGTTTTCATGCACTGTCGGGACATTGGCTGGCGCCAACTGAGTTTCCGGCGCCGGGCCTGCCGCTTCCTGCAACCAGGAGATAAACGCCTCTTCCAGACTGGCAGCTCCACGCTGTTTCACCAGTTCCTGCGGCGTACCGCTGGCCAGTACTTTTCCGGCGTGCATCAGCGACATGCGGTCGCAGCGCTCCGCTTCGTTCATAAAGTGGGTGGAGATAAAAATGGTCACTTTATCCTGGCGCGACAGGTCGACCATCAGTTGCCAGAACATATCCCTCGCCACCGGATCGACCCCGGAGGTCGGTTCATCAAGAATGAGCATCTCCGGGCGATGGATCACCGCCACCGCCAGCGACAGGCGTTGACGGATCCCCAACGGTAGTGCACCGGGCAGCGCATCTTCGACATCGGTCAGCGAAAAGCGCTCACTCATCTCCTGCACCCGACCAAGGATTTCTGCTTCGGGGATATGGAACAGCCGCGCATGTAGTTCGAGGTTTTGCCGGACGGTCAGCTCGCTGTAGAGCGAAAATGCCTGCGACATATAGCCTACCCGGCGGCGGGTATCGATATTTTTCGGGTCAACCGCTTGCCCAAACAGCCACGCCTCGCCTTCGCTTGCGGGCAGCAGTCCGGTGAGCATTTTCATGGTGGTGGATTTACCACAGCCGTTGGAGCCGAGAAAACCGAAGATTTCCCCGCGCGGAATGCGGAAGTTAACGTGGTCCACCGCCACAAATTTACCGAAACGCATGGTCAGGTCTTTCGCCTCGATGGCAATCTCTTCCTGCTCAGCGTGATACGGCGGGATCACTACCGGTTTATGCGCCTGGCGCTGGGTTTCAGGTAACAGCGCGATAAACGCCTGCTCCAGCGTGTTACTGTTGGTTTGCTCACGTAGCTGCTGCGCGCTCCCGGTGGCTAACACCTCCCCGGCGTTCATCGCCACCAGCCAGTCAAAGCGCTCGGCCTCCTCCATATAAGCGGTCGCAACCAGCACGCTCATGTTGGTCTGCCGCTGGCGAATGCTGTTAATCAGATCCCAGAACTGGGCGCGGGACAGCGGGTCGACCCCGGTGGTGGGTTCATCGAGAATTAACAGTTCCGGGTCGTGGATTAACGCGCAGCACAACCCCAACTTTTGCTTCATCCCGCCCGAGAGTTTCCCGGCAGGACGGTCGCGAAACGGTGCCAGTCCGGTGCTATTCAGCAGCTCGGTAATCCGCGCCTCACGCTCCGCTTTGTCATGCCCAAACAGGCGGGCAAAGAAATCGACGTTCTCATATACCGACAGCGTGTGATACAGGTTTTTCCCCAGCCCCTGCGGCATCCAGGCAATGCGCGGGCAGACATCCCGGCGATGTTTTGGGTCGCGCATATCGCCACCCAACACCATCACGTTGCCGTGTTCAATGACCCGCGCGCCGGAGATGAGCGACAGCAGGCTCGATTTTCCGACGCCATCCGGGCCAATCAACCCCACCATACAGCGGGCAGGGATATCCAGCGTGATATTGTTCAGCGCTACCGTTTTCCCGTAATGCTGACTCACGCCGTCAAGGTGCGCCACGGGAGGAACGGGAACCAGCGCCAGATGCGTCATTGCGGCAACCTCACCACCAGGTCGTCAGGCCAGGCGCGACTTTCATCAACACGCACCCACGCCATGCCCGGCAGACCGGTTTTCACGTACTCCAGATGCTGCTGCAACAGCTCTGGCGGGATACGCGCTTTGACGCGAAACATCAGTTTCAGCCGTTCATCGCTGGTTTCGACCGTTTTCGGCGTGAACTGCGCGACGCTAGCCACAAAGCTGATGGTCGCCGGAATACGCAGATCCGGCGCAGCATCCAGCACCAGCCGCGCTTCTCCGCCAATCTTCAGTAAACCAGCCTGTTCGGTTGGCAAGAAGAACGTCATGTAGACATCGCTGAGATCGACCATATTCAGCACGCGACCGCCTGCGGAAAGCACCTCGCCAGGTTCAGCTACGCGGTACTGTACGCGACCATCCCGCGGGGCTTTCAGCTCGCTGTCATCAATATCAGCCGCAATACGACGTTCGGTAGCCTGCGCGGCTTCTACGCGGGTTTGCGCCTGAATGATACTGGTGCGAGCGGCTTCAATTGCGGCTTTTGCCGCAGAGACCTGCGCCTTTGCGGATTCCAGTGCCGCGCGTGCGCTTTCTGCCGCAGCCCTGTCGTCATCCAGCTGTTGCTCAGACACAGCCCCACGCAGAGATAGCGAACGGGAGCGGACGTGGCGTTTAGAGACCGACTGCAGTTCCGCCTCACGCTGTTTTACCACCGACTGCGCGGCGCGCATTTCACTTTGCCGCTGCTCTAACAGCGCCCGCGCCGCCGCCACCGCACTTTCGGCCTCTTTGATTTGGGCTACCGCTTCCAGCCGCTGCTCCTGCAGCACGCGGGTATCCATTTTCGCCAGCACTTCGCCCTGACGAACAAACTGCCCTTCCGACACGAGGATCGTGTCAATTCGCCCGGCAATCTTGGTGGCAATATCCACTTCAGTGGCTTCAATTCTGCCGTTGCTGGCTGCAAACCCCTCCGGTATTCCCGCAGGACGAAGCATCCACCATGCTATCGCGGCCACCACGACCAGGATGCCCGCCACCCACCACATCATATGACGTTTAAACTTATCCATATTCGACCCGCCGTAATCCCTGTTATCAAACGATGCGTGTCACAAAGCCCACTGAACAGCTATTCAGCGGGAGATTCCATCCGGGATAAGAAGGAATGAGAAACAATGGCCAGAGAGCAGACAGGCATGCAAGCAACCTGCGCCGCGAAGGAAGTGAATGATGAAAATGCTGTGATATCGGGTAGTAATGTTGTCATCATCAGCGTTCCTGGCCGGAAATGAAACACGCATACTCATTACTGCTGTCTATTGAATACTAACACCTGGATTCAATATGTCTATTCGGTTGTAGCAGGTATGTTGCAGGAAAAAAATCGTGCCCGGCAATCCATTTACCGGGCAAATTTCACAAGTGAGCTTTATGTAAAACGCAGCGGGTCCACGCTCAACGTATCGTCTTCGCTTATTCAGATACCAAATCCTGCGCACATGCCCAGGCACTCGACCATGCCCACTGGAAGTTATAGCCACCCAACCAGCCGGTGACGTCCATCACTTCGCCGATAAAGTAGAGCCCTGGCACTTTGCGGGCTTCCATCGTGCGCGATGACAGCTCGTTAGTATCGACACCACCCAACGTGACTTCAGCGGTACGATACCCTTCCGTACCGTTCGGCTGCACCCGCCACTCGGTCAGCGTTTCAACCAGCGTCTGTTGATCGCGCACGTTAAGCTGCTTCAGAGACACGTCAGGAATTTGCCCTAACTGCTGCAAGCATTCCACCAGACGCTTTGGCAACTGCATTGCTAAGGTGTTCTTTAAGCTCTGGTTAGGATGTGCGCTACGTTGTTCGTCGAGGAAGCTCGCAAGGTCAACATCCGGCAACAAATTAATGCTGACAAATTCGCCTGGCTGCCAAAAACTGGAAATCTGCAAAACAGCTGGGCCCGAAAGTCCTCGGTGTGTAAAGAGCAGATTTTCACGAAATACGGTGCCGTCTTCGGCGGTGATAACGGAGGAGACCGACACGCCAGAGAGCACCTGAAGCTGCTCCAGCAGTGGCTTATGCAACGTAAAGGGCACCAGTCCCGCGCGCGTTGGCAACACCTTCAGACCAAACTGTTCGGCAATTTTATAACCAAACGGCGTTGCCCCCAGACCCGGCATGGAAAGCCCACCTGAAGCGATAACCAGTTTTTTCGTGCCGACCGTCATGCCATTCAGTTCGAGGGTGAAACCTTCATCATCCTGCACCACGCTCAGGACTTCGCTCCGTAACCGCATAGTTACGTTACCTTTTTCACACTCGTCTACCAGCATATCGACAATTTGCTGAGCGGAATCATCGCAGAACAGCTGACCCAGCGTTTTTTCATGCCAGGCAATACCGTGTTTGCCCACCAGGTCGATAAAATCCCACTGCGTGTAACGCGCAAGTGCCGATTTGCAAAAATGGGGGTTTTGGCTCAAATAGGCGGCCGGTTCGACATAAAGATTGGTAAAGTTGCAGCGTCCCCCGCCAGACATGAGAATCTTGCGCCCTGGCTTTTTACCATTATCAATCAGCAGTACTCGACTACCTGCTTGTCCTGCCTGCGCGGCACAAAACATACCCGCTGCGCCAGCGCCTATAATAACGGTATCAAACCTTTCCACGTTGCGATCCTCTCTAAAAAGCGGGTGTGAATTGTAAAGATTCCTCAGTGGTCGCACCAGCACCAAACTACCGATAAAGGGTATTTAACTGAAATATATAGGATAATTCTTTAGTGGTGTAAAACAAAGCAGGAGACAAATCAAAAAAACTCTATATTTCACTTTGCCCGCGCCGCCAAAGTCACTGATAATGCGCCGCGTTCATGTCCTCAAAATGGCGTAACGTCCTATGCTACATTTGTTTGCTGGCCTGGATTTACATACCGGGCTTTTACTATTGCTTGCTCTGGCTTTTGTGCTGTTCTACGAAGCAATTAACGGCTTCCATGACACAGCCAATGCTGTCGCAACCGTGATCTATACCCGTGCAATGCGTTCGCAATTGGCGGTGGTCATGGCTGCGTTGTTCAACTTCTTTGGTGTTTTGCTGGGTGGTCTCAGCGTGGCGTATGCCATCGTGCATATGCTACCAACGGATCTGCTGCTTAATATGGGATCGTCACATGGCCTTGCCATGGTGTTCTCCATGCTGCTGGCGGCAATTATCTGGAACCTGGGTACCTGGTACTTTGGTTTACCTGCATCCAGCTCCCACACGCTGATTGGCGCCATTATCGGTATTGGTTTAACCAATGCACTGATGACCGGCACCTCGGTGGTGGACGCACTTAACATTCCGAAAGTTATCGGTATTTTTGCTTCGCTTATCATCTCGCCAATTGTTGGTCTGGTGGTTGCTGGCGGTCTTATTTTCATTCTGCGTCGCTACTGGAGCGGTACAAAAAAACGTGCCCGTATCCACCTGACGCCAGCAGAACGTGAAAAGAAAGATGGCAAGAAAAAGCCGCCGTTCTGGACCCGTATTGCACTGATCCTCTCCGCTATCGGCGTAGCGTTCTCTCATGGCGCTAACGACGGGCAGAAAGGCATTGGTCTGGTGATGCTGGTGCTGATTGGCGTAGCGCCTGCAGGATTCGTGGTGAATATGAATGCTTCCGGTTACGAGATTACCCGTACCCGTGATGCAATCAATAACGTCGAAGTCTTCTTCCAGCAGCGTCCTGACCTGCTTAAACAGGCCACAGGCGTAGACCAGCTGATTCCGTCCCCGACGGACGCGGCACCTGCGACGACGACAGAGTTCCATTGCCACCCGGCGAATACCATCAACGCGCTGGAACGTGCGAAAGGTATGCTGGCGAACCTGGAAACCTACGACAAGTTAAGCGTCGAACAGCGTGGTCAGCTGCGCCGTATTATGCTGTGCATCTCTGATACCACCGATAAAGTGGTTAAGCTGCCTGGCGTAAGCGCTGACGATCAGCGTCTGCTGAAAA
The DNA here is from genome assembly GCF_030333005.1 of Citrobacter sp. Cpo030. Lineage (NCBI taxonomy): Bacteria > Pseudomonadati > Pseudomonadota > Gammaproteobacteria > Enterobacterales > Enterobacteriaceae > Citrobacter > Citrobacter sp. Cpo030. The sequence goes on from NZ_JAOWGT010000074.1 coordinate 169,089, forward strand.
AACTGAAAGCTGACATGCTGAGCACCATTGAGTACGCGCCTATCTGGATCATTATGGCCGTCGCACTGGCGCTGGGTATTGGTACGATGATTGGCTGGCGTCGCGTTGCCACCACCATCGGCGAGAAAATCGGTAAGAAAGGCATGACTTATGCCCAGGGGATGTCGGCGCAGATGACCGCCGCAGTCTCTATCGGCCTCGCCAGCTACACCGGTATGCCCGTTTCTACCACCCACGTTCTCTCTTCTTCCGTTGCGGGGACGATGGTTGTTGATGGCGGCGGATTGCAGCGTAAAACGGTAACCAGCATTCTGATGGCCTGGGTCTTCACCCTGCCGGCTGCGATTATTCTTTCCGGGGTGCTGTACTGGCTGTCCCTGAAGCTTATCTAAGCGAATGCACGGTAAAAAAGCGGGTCAGGAAGCTGACCCGCTTTTTTTGTATCTGTTGTTGGCATCAGTGCCAGATAATCAGCGCAACCATGCTGATTAGCACCAGGCCGCATAGCGCGCTGGTGAGAATGAACTGACCGCGAACCCGCTCACAGCGGCGAATAAATTCATCATCATGATGATCGCGGTAACGCTGAGCGTAGATATACCACACCAGGCGCATCTGCTTGTTCGGTTGCCCATGCGAGGTAAAAAAGCCCCCTCCATCAACATACTGGTAAAGCAATGGATCGCAACCACGAAGTACCACTAACAGTGCGCGTAGCGAAGAAAAATAGCGCGCCATATTAACAATGCAAACGACACATAAAGCCCAGAATAATGCAATGGTGCTTATCATACCTCCTCCTCGGCGACCCGCCCACGGAACTCCTTTCCGGGACTACCGCTCCCCGATACCCTGCCAAACCATTCAATGAAGAGTGCAGCCGAAACCGTTCGTGTTAGTATCACGCATCCGAACGCCTCTTTAGATAGTGTAGGAGATTAGTTAATTTTTTTGCCATAAGGTTAATCGCTATCAATGCAATTAACTTAAAAATTTGTTTAACTATTTGGCAAGCAAGGCGGATTGACGGATTATCCTGGTCGCTATAATGTAAGGATAGTCCTTATATGGTACGTTTTTACGACTGGGCTAGCCCCGCGCACAAGGTTCGCAGGACGCGGATGACGCGGCGGCATATAACGCCAGCAGGCTAGTCATCGACAACTTATGGAAGGAGTAACACTATGGCTTATAAACACATTCTTATCGCGGTTGATCTTTCTCCGGAAAGCAAAGTTCTGGTTGAAAAAGCGGTTTCTATGGCGCGACCTTACAATGCTAAAGTCTCCCTTATCCACGTTGACGTAAACTATTCCGACCTGTACACCGGGCTCATCGACGTGAATCTGGGCGACATGCAGAAACGCATTTCTGAAGAAACCCACCACGCGTTAACCGAGCTGTCCACCAATGCAGGCTACCCTATCACCGAAACCCTGAGCGGTAGCGGCGACCTGGGTCAGGTTCTGGTTGATGCCATCAAAAAATACGACATGGATCTGGTCGTCTGTGGTCACCACCAGGATTTCTGGAGCAAACTGATGTCCTCCGCGCGCCAACTGATCAACACCGTCCACGTCGACATGTTGATTGTTCCGCTGCGTGACGACGAAGAAGCATAAAATGCTTGCCGCCGGAAGTTAACCCGGCCCACTGCAAGTCGTTAAGCCTGTAAACGCCCGCCTTCGCGGGCGTTTTTGTTTTTATCATTCGGTCACAATTAGTACATCAATCCAACAAACAAATCATAATTAGTGTGATCAACTAATTGGATCGAAAACTATCTCTATAATACTCTACCCTTGCGGCCAATAACCGCAGTCTATAACAAAATAAGACTTTTTCGGCGCGTTTAAGCATACGCGTTCATACTTTTCGGGATGGCTTTGAAAGGCGATGGAATATGAATAAAACTGCACCTACGGGCTTGCTGCAGCAACCTCGTCCGTTCTTCATGATCTTCTTTGTGGAATTATGGGAACGATTTGGCTATTACGGCGTACAGGGCATCCTGGCGGTATTTTTTGTTAAGCAGCTCGGATTTTCACAAGAACAGGCATTTGTCACCTTTGGTGCCTTTGCCGCACTGGTTTACGGCCTGATCTCGATCGGCGGCTACGTCGGCGACCACCTGTTAGGCACCAAGCGCACGCTGGTACTCGGTGCCATTGTGCTAGCAATCGGCTACTTCATGACCGGGATGTCGCTGCTTAAGCCGGATCTAATCTTTATTGCTTTGGGTACCATTGCCGTTGGTAACGGGCTATTTAAAGCCAACCCGGCAAGCCTGCTGTCAAAATGCTATCCCCCGAAAGACGCCCGTCTGGACGGTGCTTTCACCCTGTTTTATATGTCGATTAACATCGGTTCGCTGCTGTCACTGTCGCTGGCGCCGGTGATTGCCGATAAGTTTGGCTACGCTGTGACTTACAACCTGTGCGGAGCCGGACTAATCGTCGCGCTGCTGGTCTACTTTGCCTGCCGCGGAATGGTGAAAAATATCGGCTCTGAGCCAGACCATAAGCCACTGAATTTCCGTAACCTGTTGTACGTGCTGGCCGGTACGGTAGTGATGGTATTTATCTGCGCCTGGCTGATGCACAACGTGCAGATTGCCAACCTGGTGCTGATCGTCCTGTCGATTGTCGTGACCATCATCTTCTTCCGTCAGGCATTCAAACTGGATAAAACCGGGCGCAACAAGATGTTCGTGGCCTTTATCCTGATGCTGGAAGCGGTGGTGTTCTACGTGCTGTACGCGCAGATGCCGACATCGCTTAACTTCTTTGCGATCAATAACGTACACCATGAAATTCTTGGTTTCGCCATCAACCCGGTGAGCTTCCAGGCGCTGAACCCGTTCTGGGTGGTACTGGCGAGTCCGGTACTGGCCGCAATCTATACCCGTCTGGGCAACAAAGGCAAAGACCTGACCATGCCGATGAAATTTACGCTCGGTATGTTCCTGTGCTCATTGGGCTTCCTGACGGCCGCCGCTGCCGGGATGTGGTTTGCCGATGCACAAGGGCTGACGTCGCCGTGGTTTATCGTGCTGGTGTATCTGTTCCAGAGCCTGGGTGAACTGCTGATTAGCGCCCTGGGACTGGCTATGGTCGCCGCTCTCGTGCCACAACACCTGATGGGCTTCATTCTTGGGATGTGGTTCCTGACGCAGGCCGCAGCCTTCCTGATGGGGGGTTATGTCGCTACGTTCACCGCCGTACCAGAGAACATCACCGACCCGCTGCAAACGCTGCCTATCTATACCAACGTCTTCAGTAAGATTGGCCTTGTCACCCTGGCCGTAACGGTCGTGATGGCGATTATGGTGCCATGGCTGAACCGCATGATTAATACGCCGAGCACCGAGCAATAACCTTCAGTGCCGGATGGCGGCTATTGCCCCTATCCGGCCTACATTCAACATGCCCGGTCGCCTTGCGCTATCGGGCATTATCACTCACTACCCTTTACGCGCGTCTATCCACTCCTGCACTTCCACCACAAAAGTGTCCGGTGCTTTACGGTACATTTTGCGCGCCAAGTCCAGAATCGTATGCTGGCCGAGCGCTTCTTCCATTCGCTGCTGAGCCATATCCATTACCGAACGCACACCACAAATGCCTTCACAGGCCCACTCCGGTGGATGCTCCTCAAATACCGCCAGCCGCTGGCGAATTTCACGACATTCAAAGATGCGCTTATCACCATCAATAGCATTCACCACATCCAGCACCGTGATGCGTTCAGCGGGTTTAGCTAACTGGAAACCGCCACCTTTGCCTTCAATGCTGCGCACCAGACCCGCTTTGGACAGACGGGTGAAAATTTTTGCCAGATAGTCATACGGTACGCTTTGCAGTTCGGCTATTTCCCGCACGCTCATATCCCGCGCGTCGCCCTTACTGTCGACCATACACATCAGGCTATGAATGCCGTACTCAACTCCCGAACTGTAGAATGCCATTCTCTTATCTCAGCCAAAATGAATCTGAGTTTATTGTAGCTTTTTCATCTCATTCATTCCAGACAGCAAAGTAACCCCTTTTCACAACAGAACTTTAAATGCATATTTATCAATCAGATAATCAAAAAACACCACCCTTTGAGGCAAAAAGGATCTCGATCGCATTGCAATTCCTAACTACGACAAATAAAATCCGAGTAAATAATTCGTAGTCACCAGTGAGAAAACCCCAATGCGTAAACAAATTCTGATCGTGGGCGCCGGCTTTGCCGGTATGTGGGCAGCATTAAGCGCCGCACGACTAGCGGATAAACATCAGCAGGCCATTGATATTACAGTAATTGCGCCACAACCGGAGCTGCGTGTCCGCCCACGATTTTATGAAAGCGCCGTTCATACGCTGGTCGCACCACTGCAACCGTTGTTTGACGTTACCGGCGTCAACTTCCTGCAAGGTCACGTCGAGCAAATCCTCCCGGCCTCTAAAGAGGTGAGCTGGAAAGATGCCAACGGTGACACTCATCTGCGTCGCTATGACCGCCTGGTGCTCGCCAGCGGAAGTCACGTAAACCGCGACGCCGTGGCCGGTGCCGCCGAGCACGCGTTTGACCTCGACCAACTTGAGAGCGCCGCCGTACTGGAGCAGCACATTCACGATCTGGCATTACAACCGGAAAGTGAGGCTCGCAATACGGTCGTGGTCTGTGGTGGTGGTTTCACCGGGATAGAGATGGCGCTGGAATTACCGGGTCGTTTGCGCGAAATATTGGGCGCTGATGCTAAGACCAGAGTTGTCGTAGTTGAACGCGGTGCTCAGCCAGGCGGACGCTGGAGCCAGGAATTACGTGACGTGATTATCGAAGCCTCTGCTGAACTGGGCGTCGAGTGGCTGGTCAATGCGGAAGTAGAAAGCGTGGATGCCTCCGGCGTCACGCTGAAAAATGGGCAGGTGATTGCCTCTCAAACGGTTATCTGGACCGTCGGCGTACAGGCCAATAGCCTGACAGCACAGATTAACGCCCCGCGCGATCGCCAGGGCCGCCTGCATATGAATGCCAATCTGCAGGTTGTGGGTCACGATGATATCTACGCCACTGGCGATGTGGCCTATGCCGCCACCGACGACAAAGGCAACCATGCGTTAATGACCTGTCAGCACGCTATTTTGTTGGGTAAATTTGCCGGTAATAACGCTGCGGCGGACCTGTTGGACGTAACGCCATTGCCATATCGTCAGGAAAACTACGTCACCTGCCTGGATCTTGGTGCCTGGGGTGCAGTGTATAGCGAAGGATGGGATCAACAGGTGAAACTGACGCGCGCAGAAGCGAAGAAGCTGAAGGTGTCGATTGTCAGCGAGCTGATTTACCCACCGAAAGCAGACCGAGCAGTAGCATTTGAGATTGCCGACCCGCTGGCACCGTTTGTTTAATGGATAATGCCGGATGCGGCTAACGCCTTATCCGGCCTACAAAGACACGCTGCCGTAGACCTGATAAGCGCAGCGCATCAGGCAGCACAGCGCACCAAGCCGGGATGTGGCCTACAAAGACACGCTGTCGTAGGCCTGATAAGCGCAGCGCATCAGGCGATTCAGCGCACCATGCCGGATGCGGCTAACGCCTTATCCGGCCTACAAAGACACGCTGTCGTAGGCCTGATAAGCGCGGCGCATCAGGCAGCACAGCGCACCAAGCCGGGATGTGGCCTACAAAGACACGCTGTCGTAGGCCTGATAAGCGCAGCGCATCAGGCAGCACAGCGCACAGACCTACAAACTATGCTGTCCCAGCGTAGATATCAAACCGATGCCCTTTCGTCACAACCGCGTTCGGCGTGGCGACATCCGCCAGCGGCGGCGCGTAGTCTGGGCGCTTCACCACCACACGTTTGGTGGCCAACTGACGCGCAGGCTCCAGCAGCCCATCCGCATCTAAATCCGGCCCCACCAATGACTGAAACACCCGCATTTCTTTTTTCACCAGCGCGCTTTTCTGCTTATGTGGAAACATCGGATCGAGGTACACCACCTGCGGGCGCGGCGTGATATCGGTTAACGCCGTCAGACTCGACGCATGGATCAGCTGTAAACGTTCCTGCAGCCACGGACCGATTTCCGGGTCGGCATAGCCGCGCGCCAGGCCATCATCAAGCAGTGCCGCAACCACCGGATTACGTTCCAGCATTCGTACGCGGCAGCCTACCGAGGCCAGTACAAACGCATCGCGCCCCAGCCCAGCTGTCGCATCGACCACATCCGGCAGGTAATCGCCTTTAATGCCAACCGCCTTCGCCACCGCTTCACCGCGTCCACCGCCAAATTTGCGCCGATGGGCCATCGCACCGCCCACGAAATCCACGAAGATACCACCGAGTTTGGGTTCATCACGTTTGCGCAGTTCCAGATGTTCCGGCGTCATCACCAGCGCCATCAGGTTATCTTCATCGTGTTCCAGTCCCCAGCGGGCGGCAAGAACAGATAAGGCGCCGTCTCCGGCGCCTGTTTCATCTACTAAGCAGATTTTCACGTGAATAATCAGCCTTTGATCCCGTAATGCTCCAGCATTGCATCCAGCTGCGGCTCGCGGCCACGGAAGCGCTTGAACAGTTCCATCGGCTCTTCAGAACCGCCACGGGTAAGGATATTATCGAGGAACGATTGTCCGGTCTGACGGTTGAAAATCCCTTCATCTTCGAAGCGAGAGAAGGCATCTGCCGCCAGTACGTCTGCCCACAGATAGCTGTAGTAACCCGCTGCGTAGCCACCAGCAAAAATATGGCTGAAGGCATGCGGGAAGCGGCCCCACGTTGGGCCCGGCACCACGGCGACCTGTTTTTTAATTTCCGCCAGCGTCTCGAGGATTTTAGCCCCTTGCTGCGGGTTAAACTCCGCGTGCAGACGGAAATCAAACAGACCGAACTCCAGTTGACGCAGAATAAACAGCGCTGCCTGGTAGTTTTTCGCCGCCAGCATTTTATCCAGCAGTTCCTTCGGCAGCGGTTCACCGGTCTCAAAGTGACCAGAGATAAACGCCAACGCTTCCGGCTCCCAACACCAGTTTTCCATAAACTGGCTCGGCAGTTCGACCGCATCCCATGGCACACCGTTGATACCGGAAACGCCCGCGGTTTCGACACGGGTCAGCATATGGTGCAGACCGTGGCCGAACTCGTGGAACAGGGTGATCACTTCATCGTGGGTAAACAGCGCAGGTTTACCGTTCACCGGACGGTTAAAGTTACAGGTCAGGTAAGCGACCGGCTTTTGCAATGTGCCGTCTGTCTTACGCATCTGGCCGACACAGTCGTCCATCCACGCCCCACCGCGTTTGTGTTCACGGGCATACAGATCAAGATAGAAGCTGCCACGCAGCTCGTTGTTTTCGTCGTACAGCTCGAAGAAACGAACTTCCGGATGCCAGACGTCAACATCGGTGCGCTCTTTGGCGGTGATGCCATAAATACGTTTAACCACTTCAAACAGGCCGTTAACGGCTTTGTTTTCCGGGAAGTAAGGACGCAGCTGCTCGTCGCTGATGCTGTAGAGATGCTGTTTTTGTTTCTCGCTGTAGTAAGCGATATCCCATGGCTGTAGCTCATCAACACCAAATTCCGCTTTCGCGAAGGCGCGCAGCTGAGCCAGCTCTTTCTCACCCTGCGGACGGGCACGTTTCGCCAGGTCAGTCAGGAAATCGAGTACCTGCTGCGGGTTCTCCGCCATTTTGGTAGCCAGAGATTTAAAGGCGTAGCTCTCAAAGCCCAGCAGTTGTGCCAGCTCGTGGCGCAGCGCGAGGATCTCTTCCATTATCGGGCTGTTGTCCCATTTGCCCGCGTTTGGCCCCTGGTCAGACGCGCGCGTGGAGTAAGCGCGATACATCTCTTCACGCAGCCCCTGGTTATCACAGTAGGTCATCACCGGCAGGTAGCTTGGGATGTCCAGCGTTAACAGATAGCCTTCCTGCTCTTTGGCTTCAGCCTGAGCTTTTGCGGCGGCCAGCGCGCTTTCCGGCATCCCGGCAAGTTCCGCTTCGTCGGTCACCAGCTTAGTCCAGCCCATCGTAGCATCGAGGACGTTATTGCTGTACAGGTTGCCGAGCTCAGACAGGCGGGTAGCGATCTCACCATAGCGCTGCTGTTTTTCCTTCGGCAGACCAATACCAGAAAGCTCAAAATCGCGCAGCGCGTTATCAACCGCTTTTTTCTGTGCAGTGTTCAGGGTGGCATAATGATCGCCATCACGCAGATCGCGGTACGCTTTGTACAGGCCTTCATGTTGTCCAACCCAGGTGCTGTATTCAGACAGCAGCGGCAGCGTTTGTTCGTAGGCTTCGCGCAGTTCCGGGCTGTTTTTCACCGAGTTCAGGTGGCTAACAGGAGAGAAAATACGCCCCAGCACATCGTCAACTTCCGCCAACGGCTGGCAGAGGTTTTCCCAGGTGTACGGCGCGCCCTGCGCAACCACTCGCTCAACATTTTCACGGCAATCGTTCAGCGCCTGAGTGACGGCAGGCACAACGTGCTCAGGCTGAATTTTAGAAAACGGCGGCAGTTCGAAGGGAGTCAGCAATGGATTGGTCATTAGCGCGGTCCTGTTGAAAAGAGTGAATGAAGCGCGTATCCGGCGCTGTGCATATTAATTTGTACAATGGGGTTAAGTGTAGAGGATTTCAATGCTAACCGTGACGGAAAGACGCCCGGTAGCGCTGCGCTTACCGGGCCTACGGGTAATCTGTGCCGATCTGCTGTAAACTGTGGCAAATCGTCATTTCAGCGGAATTTCATTACCCATGCTCAGTTATCGCCACAGTTATCACGCAGGCAACCACGCCGACGTCCTTAAACATACCGTTCAGAGCCTGATCATCGAGTCGCTCAAAGAGAAAGAAAAACCGTTTCTCTATCTGGACACCCATGCTGGTGCTGGCCGTTATCAGCTGAGCAGTGAGCATGCCGAACGTACCGGTGAATATCTGGAAGGGATCGCCCGCATCTGGCAGCAGGACGATTTGCCTGCAGAACTGGAACCCTACATTGGCGTGGTGCAACACTTCAACCGTAGCGGTCAGTTGCGCTACTACCCGGGCTCTCCGTTAATTGCTCGCCAGCTACTGCGCGAACAGGACAGTCTGCAATTAACTGAACTGCACCCGAGCGACTTCCCTCTGCTGCGCGGCGAATTCCAGAAAGATGAGCGCGCTCGCGTGGCCAAAGCCGATGGTTATCAGCAGCTGAAAGCAAAATTACCGCCGGTTTCCCGTCGTGGGTTGATCCTTATCGATCCACCCTACGAAATCAAAAGCGACTACCAGGCAGTAGTGACCGGTATTAACGAAGGCTACAAACGTTTCGCGACCGGCACCTATGCATTGTGGTATCCGGTGGTTCTGCGCCAACAAATCAAGCGCATGATCCACGACCTGGAAGACACCGGCATCCGCAAAATTCTGCAAATTGAGCTGGCGGTACGCCCGGACAGCGATCAGCGCGGCATGACGGCGTCCGGCATGATTGTGATTAACCCACCGTGGAAGCTGGAGCAGCAGATGAACAACGTCCTGCCGTGGTTGCACAGCAAACTGGTTCCGACAGGAACCGGGCATACTTCCGTAAGCTGGATCGTGCCGGAGTAATCGCAGCCATCGGTGGAACCTTTTAATATCAGGTATACAATCGCGAATATTTTGGCGGATGGCGTAATGCTTCTCCGCCCTACAATGAACATAAAGGAGCGGTCATGACCAAGCACTATGATTACATCGCTATTGGCGGCGGCAGCGGCGGTATTGCCTCCATTAACCGTGCAGCAATGTACGGTCAAAAATGCGCACTGATTGAAGCCAAAGAGTTAGGCGGCACCTGCGTTAACGTTGGCTGCGTACCGAAGAAAGTGATGTGGCATGCCGCACAGGTCCGCGAAGCGATCCACATGTACGGTCCGGATTACGGTTTCGACACCACCATCAATAAGTTCGACTGGGATAAACTGATCGCCACGCGTACCGCTTATATCGATCGTATTCATACCTCGTACGACAACGTGCTGGGCAAAAATAATGTCGATGTGATCAAAGGCTTTGCCCGCTTTGTGGATGCCAAAACCATTGAAGTAAACGGTGAAACCATTACTGCCGATCATATTTTGATTGCCACTGGTGGTCGCCCGAGTCGCCCGGCTGTCCCTGGCGCGGAATACGGTATTGATTCTAATGGTTTCTTTGAGCTGCCAGCGCTGCCAAAACGTGTAGCCGTTGTTGGCGCAGGCTACATCGCCGTTGAACTGGCTGGTGTGATTAATGGCCTGGGCGCAGAAACTCACCTGTTCGTGCGTAAACACGCGCCGCTGCGCAGTTTTGATCCGATGATCGTCGAGACGTTGGTTGAGGTGATGAACGCCGAAGGCCCGACTCTGCATACTCACGCGATTCCAAAAGCGGTTGTTAAAAACGCTGACGGCAGCCTGACCCTGCAACTGGAAGATGGTCGTAGCGAAACGGTAGACTGCCTGATTTGGGCGATTGGTCGTGAGCCAGAAACGGACAACTTCAATCTGGCTGTTACCGGCGTGAAAACCAATGAAAAAGGCTACATCGTCGTTGATAAATTCCAGAACACCAGCGTGCCGGGTATTTATGCCGTCGGCGACAACACCGGTGCCGTTGAACTGACGCCGGTTGCCGTTGCCGCGGGCCGTCGCCTGTCCGAGCGTCTGTTTAACAACAAGCCGGACGAACATCTGGACTACAGCAACATCCCGACCGTGGTCTTCAGCCACCCGCCAATTGGCACCGTGGGCCTGACCGAGCAGCAGGCTCGCGAACAGCACGGCGATGACCAGGTGAAAGTGTATAAATCATCATTTACCGCGATGTATACCGCTGTCACCTCACATCGTCAGCCGTGCCGCATGAAGCTGGTTTGCGTCGGTCCGGAAGAGAAAATTGTCGGTATTCACGGTATTGGTTTTGGAATGGATGAAATGCTGCAAGGCTTCGCGGTCGCGCTGAAAATGGGCGCAACCAAGAAAGACTTTGATAACACCGTTGCGATTCACCCAACTGCGGCAGAAGAATTCGTTACCATGCGTTAAGCAATAAATAAACCGGATGGTGCTTTGCCATCCGGTTTTCTCTTATTTACCCTGCATATATGGCGTATACACGCCGTTTAAGCTTTCGAGGAACGCCACGATATCGTCGATATCTTCCTGCGGCAGTTCTTTACCCACCTGATAACGCAGCATCAGTTTTACCGCACCATCGAGCGTAGGCACATCACCGCGATGGAAATAAGGCGCGGTCAGCGCAACGTTACGCAAGCCCGGGACTTTTTGACGCAGCTTGTCACGTAATTCATTAGTGACGTTCATGCGGCCAATATCTGCGGCAGTGACCTCACCGAAATTAAAGTCCTTTTTCAAACCCAATGGCTCAAATGAGCGCCCGCCTAAAATAATACCGCCATGACAGGTCGCACACTTATTATCTTTAAACAATTGATAGCCATGTTTCTGCTGAGCAGTTAACGCCGCTTCATCGCCGCGAAGCCATTTATCAAACGGCGAATTTGGCGTAATTAGCGTTTTCTCAAACTCAGCAATCGCATCGGTAATATTATCCCCGCTGAATCCCTGCGGATAAACCGCGATAAACTCTTGCTTCAATTGCGGATCTTTATCCAGTTTCTGGATAATTTCATCCCAGGATTTAGACGCCATTTCGATAGGGTTCAACGGCGGGCCGCCTGCCTGCGCCTGCAGTGTTGGCGCACGACCATCCCAGAATTGTTCAACGTTGAAGACCGAGTTAAACACCGTCGGCGCATTAATCGGGCCAACGGCGCCGCCTACGCCGATCGACGTTTTCCGGCCATCCACGCCGCCTGCATTCAGGGCGTGGCAATGCGCGCAAGAAATCGTGCTGTCACCTGAAATACGCGGGTCGTGGTAAAGCGTAAAGCCAAGCGCTACTTTGCGGGCATCGGTTGGGATGCTTTCTGGTATCGGCTGCACCGGTTCATTACGATGCTGCGTGGCGGTATCGTTACTGGCGTAATACTGCTCACGCTGTTTCGCAATCCAGCCCAGGATCTCGGCTCGCTCCGTATCGCTGACCTTCCCGGCCCAGTGCAGCGCGGTATATCGCGTTGGCGGCATGGTGTCGTACTGCATCACCCACTCAATTTTATTCAGGTCGCTTTGCGAAACGGGTTTATCTGCGACCAGCGCCGCACGAACGGCTTCAAGATTGAATGATTTGTATCCCAGTTGAATATCATAATTCATCAACTGCTTAGCGACAGGAAAAGAAGAATAGAAAGGTAATTCAGCTGAAGGCGTGTGACAATAATCGCATCCTTTTTCGCGTAAAAATCCTAATACCTTATTATTTTCTTCCAGCGTAGAGGCCTGAACATCAGCCTGTTTGCTACGTTGATTATCGTGATACCACACATAACCGGATAATCCAAAATAACAAATCACGATGCCAGCTATGGCAATCGCGGTAAGACGGGTAATGATTTTCATTATTTTACCCTCACCGTTGTGAGTTATTGTGACCCAGAAAATTAGAATAATTAATGCACAGTCTTTGTCAGACCTGACCATCATAGGAAATGAGGGAATTACTATTTTGATAAGTATCAAGCAATTACATGGGGGAGAACTATCAATAGAATAGCCTGCGCCTATTATAGAGATAAGGCGTTACCTGTCTCTGTTCACACCTCGTTGCAATCGAATGCTCTGAAAATGGAATATATTCAGATCATGCAGAAATTTGAATTATCCATTATTTTCATTGGGATAGTCTGATTCTTTAAATTTTGCTCAGCATTAAAACGTGATCAACCGCACGCTTTACTCACCCGACACCGAAGCGAATGTCTACGCTTAACTGACGACCGGGCAATAGCCTTAATCTTTCAACGTCCATCGGAGGTCTTTCTCATTATGCTCAACCAGAAACTACCCCACGCCCCTTCTGAAGAAATGACGATCGACATCGATCTGCTTTATGAAATGGATCCGTGCGAGTTAAAGCTGGATGAAATGATTGAGGCAGAGCCTGAGCCGGAGATGATTGAAGGGCTCCCCGCTTCCGATGCGTTAACCCCTGCCGATCGTTATCTCGAACTGTTCGAACACGTCCAGTCATCCAAACTGTTTGCGGATAGTAAAACCTTCCCAGATTGTGCGCCCAAAATGGACCCGCTCGACATTTTAATTCGTTATCGCAAGGTTAAACGCCATCGGGACTTTGATCTGCGACGCTTCGTCGAGAACCATTTCTGGCTCCCGGAAACGCCCTCCAGCGAATACGTTTCTGACCCGGAAAGTTCGCTGAAAGAGCATATCGATCAACTGTGGCCGGTGCTGACGCGCGAACCGCAGGATCATATTCCCTGGTCCTCGCTACTGGCGTTACCGCAGTCATACATTGTGCCAGGCGGGCGTTTTAGCGAAACCTACTACTGGGATTCCTACTTTACCATGCTGGGTCTGGCAGAGAGCGGCCGCGAAGATCTGCTGAAATGTATGGCAGATAACTTTGCCTGGATGATTGAAAACTATGGTCACATCCCGAACGGCAACCGCACTTACTATCTGAGTCGCTCACAGCCGCCGGTATTTGCGCTGATGGTGGAACTGTTTGAAGAGGATGGCGTACGTGGCGCGCGTCGTTACCTTGATCATCTAAAAATGGAGTACGCGTTCTGGATGGATGGCGCCGATTCCCTGGTGCTCAACCAGGCCTACCGCCACGTGATCAGAATGTCGGACGGCTCTCTACTTAACCGCTATTGGGACGATCGTGATACGCCGCGCGATGAATCATGGCTTGAAGACGTTGAGACCGCCAAACATTCGGGTCGCCCGCCCAATGAAGTGTATCGGGATTTACGCGCAGGCGCGGCCTCCGGCTGGGATTATTCCTCGCGCTGGCTACGCGACGCGGGCCGCCTTGCCAGCATACGCACCACACAGTTCATCCCGATTGACCTGAACGCATTCCTCTACAAGCTGGAAAGCACTATCGCCAATATTTCCGCGCTAAAAGGTGACAAAGAAACGGAAGCACTTTTTCGCCAGAAAGCCAGCGATCGTCGTGATGCGGTAAACCGCTATCTCTGGGACGATGAAAACGGCTGCTATCGCGATTACGACTGGCGGCGCGAACAAATGGCCCTGTTCTCTGCCGCCAGTATTGTGCCGCTGTATGTCGGTATGGCAACGCATGAACAAGCCGATCGGCTTGCTAACGCGGTTCGCAGTCGCCTGCTAACGCCCGGTGGCATTTTAGCCACGGAGCATGAAACCGGTGAACAGTGGGATAAACCCAACGGTTGGGCGCCGCTGCAGTGGATGGCGATCCAAGGCTTCAAACTGTACGGTGACGACCATCTCGGGGATGAAATTGCCCGTAACTGGTTGAAAACGGTGAATCTCTTTTATCAGGAACACCACAAGCTTATCGAAAAATACCACATAGCCGACGCCGCGCCGCGCGAAGGCGGCGGCGGGGAATATCCGTTGCAGGACGGCTTTGGCTGGACCAATGGCGTGGTGCGCAGACTCATCGGTTTGTATGGCGAACCCTAGCGGCTGACGGTCTGAGTCATCAGGCTGTCAGTTAATTGCATCATACAGCTCGGCGTGAATTTTCTGCCATTTCTTGTTCTCAGGGCTTGGCTGGGCGCGAACACGCAGCTCGGCCTGCTCAAGATCATATTGCTGACGCGCAACGACCGCAGGCACGGAACAAAAACTTTGCAGATAACTTTTATGCAGCGAAGTGAGCGATGCCCCATTCGACATCGCATGGCTGAGCGTAGTCATAAACTGTCGGCATGGTTTGCTTTCATCCATCTGCGAAGGGTAACGCAGCAGCAGTCTCAACACCTCAGTATTGCCCGCCGAAAACGCCTGCTCCGTCCACGCCAGCTTCCAGTCCATCCCGCCCTGCAGAAAAAGTGACGTCACGCGGGTGTCATTGCGATCGATAGCCGCCCGCATGTTAAAGGCATCCCAGGTGATGCCCATTCGGGTCACCGCCTCCCGTGCGCTAGGGGCATCACGCCGTGGCTCCTCTTGTACGATTTCAACGGACTGTCCGGAAGACGCCTGTGGCGCTGGCGAAGTAAATAACCAGAACGCACCCAGCGAAATCGCCAGCACCATCACGCCGACCGCTACCCACAACATACCGGAAATCAGCTGTTCACGTTCTTCCGCCGTGCGCTTGGCCCGCTTTTCCGGCGGATCAATGCTGTCTGCGATTTCATGCTTATCGCCTCCCGCTTGCTCGTCTTTTTGCTTTGCTGTTTCCCAAAACTGGCGGACCATGGCCTCATCAGATTCCAGATACGACGCAGGATTAATGCGCGTACGCCGTTCTTCAAATGCCCGTTGCACAGGATGAGTTATCTGTCGGTACTGGTAGTCCAGCAATATCAGTTGTACCGACGTCAGCGGCGGCTGCGCGATAACGCAGTTACGAGCCAGGCGGCAATCATCCAAAAACATGCGTAGCGTGATGCGCGGCTCAACAAATGACATGAGCACTGAAGTATCGTTAAAAATCTGCGTAAAGTGGCGAACGAATAATTTCTTATCGACGACCATCAGTGCCAGCTCGCTAAACATCATACCGTCCAGCGCATCTCGTCCTTCGCCCAACTTTAGCCAGCGACGCAGACGTTCACCACCAAAGTGCTGTTTCAGAAAGCTGTTGAGAGGATGTTGATCCGGCCATACCCGTGCAATCAGAGATTTGAGGGTTAATTCTATTGCGCGAAGTTGACGCTGCGCCCGCATCTGAGCATCCGGCTCCACAGGTGCAATTTCGGTTTGATACTTCAGGATGGGCTGTTGCTGGCGTAATTGTTCCAGAGAAGCCACAAAGCGCAGCGCTGAAATCAGCTGGTTTTCACTGACGTCCTGGCCATTTTCATATTGGGGTACACTCTGTTGAAGATGACGTAGCCGCAGAGTGAACTGGCTCAATTGCGCATCATTCATCTGCAACCGTCTGGCGACAGCCCCCCAGCCGCCCAGATTCAGTCGTGCCTGATCCAGCTGTTCGAGAAACCACCGCGGGTCTTTGCCTTCTGCGGCATGTACGCCTAGCAGCAGTAATATTTCTACCGACGCCTGGCGGATAATCCCCAGACAATGTTCAAAGGGTGTACATGTCGCTTGTAACGCGCTATTGGTCATCATCTTCCCTAAAAGGACCCAAAACGTGCGGCCTCACAATGGTATGTAATTATCTTTTTTAAACGCAACGTTGTGCCGATGTAGACTAGAACACATTCATATAGCAAATAAATAAGTTTTACAGTGACTTCCGCACAATCATTGAAAATTATTCTGGAGATAAGCCTGTGCCTGTACTGCAAACATCACGTCTGCTCTGCCGCCCACTGACAGAAAATGACTGGACGTTCTTCTTAACGCTACAGCAGAACCCAGATGTGATGCGTTTTGTCGCTGACGCACGTACTGAAGAGGAAGTACGGACAGCCTTCGACTCCCGCCTGCCTGAATGGTTTCCCGGCAGCCCGCACTGGCTATGTCTGCTCTTGTGCGATAAGACATCGGGAGCACCGCTTGGCGTGACCGGATACATTCAGGAGAACAATGAATGTGCCGAGGTTGGCTTTCTGCTCGCCCCAGAGGCGCAGGGTAAAGGTTATGGCGCTGAATCTCTGCATGCCGTGTGTGAATACGCCTTTGCCAGCGGCGGTCTGCGGCGACTGACCGCCTGTGTCACCGCAGGAAACGAAGCCTCACGGTGTCTGTTGGAAAAGGTCGGGTTCATTCATGAAGGCACGCTACGCGCAAGCTACTGGCTACATCAAACCTGGCACGATGACTGGATTTTTGGTCTGTTAAAACAGGAATATCAGCCGCCCAAGGCATAGGTCGTTTTGCGGTAAATACTGGCTCTCAGGCAACTAGCGTAACGGCGTGGTTTTTTTAGAATAGGTCTCTTTGCACAGAGATGATTATGCCGCTGCGTTCGACACATTTCACGCCCGCCTGTATCGCATTTATTAAGCAATGGCAGGGCCTGTCGCTGGAAAAGTATCAGGACAAAAAAGGCATCTGGGTCATTGGTTACGGGCACGAAATCTCCGCCAATGAATCCTTTGATACCCCAATTACGGTGATGCAGGCAGAAACATTGCTGCTCGCAGATATGAGTATCTGCGAGGCATTCATCTATAAGGAAATGACGCAAATAAAAGACAGGTTTCAGCTGGAAGCATTAATTACGTGGATATTCAGCGTGGGAATTACCCAATTTTGCGCTAAAAATATCTGGCCGGTGTCTATTTCACAGCCTGAAATATTCTGACTGTGAAATATGTTCCTAGTAAATGGTGTTGTTTAACATCATTGCCGCCTGCGTACGGTTTTTTACCTCCAGGCGCTGATACAACGACTCAAGATGGGCTTTTACCGTTCCGGTACTGATATTTAACAGTCGACCAATTTGTTTATTAGATTCTCCGGCGGCCAGCATGGTCAAAATCTCCCGCTGGCGCGCGCTGAGCAATCTGATATTTTGCCCACCGCTTTCGGTAGCGGTTATGCAGTCTCTGGGGATAAACATCATACCCATCGCGACGCTATTGAGGGCCAGCGTAAAGGTTTCCGCGTCAGAATCGCGCGGAACAATGGCCAGCACGTTCAGTTTAGTGACCTCTTGCAACCATTTTTTACGGCAGTCCGTTGCGGTCACCAGCACCTTCACCATCGCAAAGCGCTCTGCTATCTGTTGCAGCAAGCTACAGCAGAACTCAGCATCAAGGTCGCCATCCAATATAACTAATGCCTCGGGTTTATCTTCCAGCGTCAGCCAAAGTTCATCTGCCTGACTGACACCCTGAACATCCACTCCTGGAATACTTTGCTGCAAACTTACATTCATTCCATGAATAAATATTGACTGCCTGTCAAACATTACTACCTGCATTATTTGTCTCCATCCGAATAGGATATTAGCCTTAACATGCGGAAGGGTATTACCCATAGGGTAAAATAAGAAGTCACCATTTGGCGGGGGCCATTTTACCGATAGACAGAGAAGAAAGAAGCAGAAGTTATGAATAGTTACAGCTCAACCCGAAGGATCATACAAAGGAACAAAAACAGGTTCGAAAACTAGGGAAAGTCTTAATATTCGATGCTCATGATAAGACAATGAATATTAATTAATATGATTTTATATTTTTAGCTAAAAATAAGATATCAACGACAATGGATAAATCTGTTACAAAATACAATCTAGCATTAAGTGCTTATTCAACGCATGCCGTGACCTGTTGAATAAGCACCTTATGGGTTTACAGGAACATTCCGCCGGATACCTCGATACGCTGTGCCGTCATCCAGGCCAGTTCATCGCTGAGCAGCGCAGCAATGGCGTCGCCAATATCATCAGGCAAACCAACGCGTCCCAGCGCCGTTTGCGATGCAATGTACGCATTCAATTGCGCATTATCCCGCACATTTCCGCCGCTAAAATCCGTTTCTATTGCGCCTGGCGCAATAATATTCGCCGTTATGCCGCGCTCTCCCAGCTCTTTTGCCTGATAACGGGTTAGCACTTCCATCGCACCTTTCATGGCTGCGTATGCGCTGTAACCCGGTAGCGCAAAGCGGGCAAGCCCGGTAGAGACATTGAGGATGCGACCACCTTTATTTATCAGCGGTAGCAGGCTCTGCGTCAGGAAAAAGGGCCCCTTAAAATGGATGTTCAAAAGTTGGTCAAATTGCGCTTCAGTAAATGCCGGATACGGTGCGTTGATGCCGATTCCGGCATTGTTCAATAAATAATCAAACGCGTTACTTTGCCACTGCGTTTGTAACGTTCCCTGCACCTGTTGAACAAACTGAGGGAATGTAGAAATATCGCCGACATTTAACGGTAATGCCGCCGCTTTACCGCCAGATTGGCGTATTTCACCCACAACCTGCTGCGCTTCTTTTTCATTGCTGTTCCACGTCAGGATAATACCGATTCCTTTACTCGCCAGCTTCAGCGCCGCGTTTTTACCGAGTCCGCGGCCGCCGCCAGTCACCAATGCGATACGTTGCGTCATAAGAAACCTCATTTCAGGTGTTGTGAAGATTGAGACAAAGCTTATTAGGTGATAGAAGAACAATAAATACTGCTAACTGCGCATTACTGTTTCATTTAGAACAACAATAGGGCATGAGAATGGATAAAATTCACGCAATGCAGTTGTTCATCCGCGTCGCAGAACTGGAGAGCTTTTCGCGCGCCGCAGACACCCTCGGACTTCCTAAAGGTAGCGTATCGCGCCAGATCCAGGCTCTGGAAAATCATCTGGGCACGCAGTTGTTGCACCGCACCACCCGCCGCGTTCAGCTCACGCAAGACGGCATGATCTATTACGAACGCGCGAAAGATCTGTTGAGTAATCTGGATGAGCTGGATGGGCTGTTCCATCACGATCCGTCCAGCATCAGCGGCAAGCTGCGCGTTGATATGCCGGTCGGTGTAGCAAGAAACCTGGTGATGCCCCGCTTACCGAGCTTTTTGCATCAGTATCCGGGCCTGGAACTCGAACTCAGCAGCAGCGACCGTCTGGTGGATTTGATCCGCGAAGGTTTCGACTGTGTGGTACGCGTGGGTACGCTGAAAGATTCAGGGCTGATTGCGCGCCCACTGGGGAAACTCACGCAGATTAACTGCGCCAGCCCGCAATACCTCGCCCGCTTTGGTTATCCGGAAAATCTGGAGGATCTTGCCTCGCATGCAGTGGTGCATTACTCGGTCAATTTGGGAACGCGTGCGCAAGGTTTCGAAGTGGCGACAGAAAATGGCACGCAATGGGTTAAAACCGGCGGCATGCTAACGGTAAACAGTACCGAAACCTATCACGCGGCATGCCTTGCCGGTCTGGGCATTATTCAGGTGCCGCGCGTTGGCGTGCGTGATGCCCTGCGCGCCGGTACGCTGGTCGAAGTGTTGCCGCAATATCGCGCCGAGCCAATGCCAGTCTCTTTGCTTTATCCGCATCGGCGCAACCTCTCCCGCCGGGTACATCTGTTTATGGAATGGCTGACTGGTGTGATGAAAGACTATGTGGATTAGTCCATTTTTCAGGATGCGCCCCTGAGCAGGCTATAATGTCATGAGTGAACAAAATAAGGACAACCGATCGGATGACGCAGGAACAAGACGCAAAACACCCTACGCCAGAACATAAACCAGCCTCCGCCGAGCCGGAGAAAAACGCTAAAGCGAACCAGGCGCTGAAAACGGCTCTGACCTTCGCCGATAAAATTCAACGTCAGCCCATCATCGCCCATCTTATTCGTGCCGCAGAGCGGTTTAACGATCGTATGGGAAATCAGTTTGGTGCCGCCATTACCTACTTCTCGTTTCTGTCGATGATCCCAATCCTGATGGTGTCGTTTGCCGCCGCGGGTTTTATTCTCGCTTCGCACCCTACGCTGTTGCAGGATATCTTCAGCAAGATTTTGCTGAACGTCAGCGATCCGACGCTCGCTTCTACGCTGAAAAACACCATCAATACCGCCGTTCAGCAACGTACCACTGTAGGTCTGGTAGGGCTTGGCATCGCGCTCTATTCCGGAATTAACTGGATGGGGAACCTGCGCGAAGCGATTCGTGCCCAGTCGCGGGATGTTTGGGAACGTACGCCGCAGGATCAGGAAAAAATTTGGGTCAAATATCTGCGTGATTTTGTTTCCTTGATTGGCTTACTGGTTGCGCTGATTGTTACTCTGTCCATTACCTCTATCGCCGGTTCCGCCCAGCAGATGATTATCACTGCGCTGTATCTCGACGGTATCGAATGGCTGAAACCCGCCTGGCGGCTGATCGGCCTGACCATCTCTATTTTCGCCAACTACCTGCTGTTCTTCTGGATTTTTTGGCGGCTACCGCGTCACCGACCGCGTAAGAAAGCGCTCATCCGCGGTACCTTTATCGCGGCACTGGGGTTTGAAGTCATCAAAATGATCATGACGTATACGCTGCCATCACTGGTGCAGTCGCCGTCAGGCGCAGCATTTGGTTCCGTGCTTGGACTGATGGCGTTCTTCTACTTCTTCGCTCGTCTGACCCTGTTTTGCGCAGCCTGGATTGCCACGGCGGAATACAAAGACGACCCGCGTATGCCGGGGAAAACACACCGCTAATCTTTGTTAACTGGCCGGATGGCGCTACGCTTATCTGGCCTACGGGAGGTTAGTTGTAGGCCGGGCAAGCGCAGCGCCCCCGGCAGGTGACGACACCTTAACCGCCACCGTTTGCAGAATATAAATCCAACTCGTAACTTTTATTTAACCAGAAACCAGTTTTATCATCCAAGTTTTAAATTGTGTGAAGCATTTCATGGAAGTGAAATCTCAAGCCTAAAAATTATCCCCTTTTTGCTCTATTTTTGACCAATCTCAAAGTTTGTTACAGATTGAAATGTCTCTTTTGCTGTGCGTAATATGACCTTTCGTTCGGCCAAAAATAAGAAAATATTATGCAAGCAACAGCCACAACACTCGACAACGAACAGGAACACACCCCGGTCAACTCGCGCAATAAAGTTGTCGTCGCCTCGCTCATTGGCACCGCCATTGAGTTCTTCGACTTCTATATTTACGCCACCGCCGCGGTGATCGTGTTTCCCCATATATTCTTCCCGCAGGGGGATCCGACCGCGGCTACGCTACAGTCCCTCGCCACTTTTGCTATCGCCTTTGTGGCCCGACCTATCGGTTCCGCGGTGTTCGGACATTTCGGCGATCGCGTCGGCCGTAAAGTCACGCTGGTTGCTTCACTACTCACAATGGGGATCTCGACAGTCGTCATTGGCCTGCTGCCGGGCTATGAAACTATCGGCATTTTCGCCCCGCTGCTGCTGGCTCTGGCGCGTTTTGGTCAGGGTTTAGGTCTGGGCGGTGAATGGGGCGGTGCAGCGTTGCTGGCGACGGAAAACGCGCCACCGCGCAAACGCGCGCTGTACGGATCATTTCCGCAGCTGGGCGCGCCTATCGGTTTCTTCTTCGCCAACGGTACCTTTCTGCTGCTCTCCTGGCTGCTGACCGACGAACAGTTCATGAGCTGGGGCTGGCGCGTACCGTTTATCTTCTCCGCGGTGCTGGTGATTATCGGTCTGTACGTCCGCGTTTCGCTGCATGAATCCCCGGTTTTCGCCAAAGTAGCCGCGGCGAAAAAACAGGTGAAAATCCCGCTAGGTACTCTACTGACAAAACATGTTCGCGTGACGATCCTCGGCACGTTCATCATGCTGGCGACCTATACGCTGTTCTATATCATGACCGTCTATTCGATGACGTTCAGTACCGCCGCAGCGCCTGTAGGGCTTGGCCTGCCGCGTAATGAAGTGTTGTGGATGCTGATGATGGCGGTCATTGGTTTTGGCGTCATGGTACCGGTGGCGGGCCTGCTGGCCGATGCGTTTGGTCGCCGCAAGAGCATGCTTATCATCACCACGCTGATCATTCTGTTTGCGCTGTTTGCCTTTAAACCGCTGCTCGGCTCTGGCAATCCGGTGCTGGTGTTCGCCTTCCTGTTGCTGGGCTTAAGCCTGATGGGTCTGACATTTGGCCCGATGGGCGCACTGCTGCCGGAGCTGTTCCCGACCGAAGTGCGCTATACGGGGGCGTCGTTCTCGTACAACGTTTCGTCAATTCTCGGCGCATCGGTTGCCCCATACATCGCCGCATGGTTGCAGGCGAATTATGGTCTGGCGGCTGTCGGTACGTATCTGGCATCGATGGCGGCGTTAACGCTGATTGCACTGCTGTTGACCCACGAAACCCGCCATCAGTCGTTGTGATTCTTTTGCCGGATGCGGTGTAACCACCTTATCCGGCCTACGTTGAGCATGAAATCCAGGCCGGATAAACATCCGGCCAGACATCACTTCTTCATCTGTGACAGGATCGTCCGGCACTGATTCGCGTCACCCTCTGACGGCGAAATCAGCGCCAACAAGGCCGCCGCAGGAGTGACTAACGTGGCTAATGCGGCAGCAACCGCACCGCGCGCAATCAGCGGTCCGGCCTTCACGCCAGCCTGCGGATTCTTAAAGGTGCCGCGAACATACAGCGGCGAACGCAGAGTAATAATACGAATCCCTTTGCTCTCCGGATCGATGGTTAAATCCAGTTGCTCCGACGCAAAGCTCGCCGTACCAGTGACATTAATGACTGCGTTTTCCGTGTCGAAAGCAAAAATCTGCGGACGCGCCACGCCGTTAACAATATCCAGATTCGCCGCCGCGCAGTTCACCCGCACTTCGTCATCACCAAATATCTGCCCGACAAGATAGTTCCCCAGATTCAAGCCCACAATTTCCATCAGATTCCGGCTGATCAAGCCGTCATTCATCAGCAGTTTCAGGTTGCCATTGCTGTTACCCAGCAGCGCCGCTACCGAGTTTCCACTTCCGCTAAACCGGGCGTCCCCGTTCATTTCACCGAGCGTTTTCTGCATCAGTTCCACATCGGGCATCAGCGCTTTTAGCTTCAGCCGCCGCGCCTGAATATCCGCCTGCCCCCGCATCGGCTTTTTATCTCCTTCCAGATGGATGCTGGAGACAATGCTGCCTCCCGCAAGACCAAATTTCAGCGGTTGCAGGCGCAGGTCGGCATTTTTCAGGATGATATGAGTGGAGAGATCGCTGATCGGCAGGCTACTGCCATGCTCAATACGCCGTCCTTTGAAACGCACGTCAGCGTCCATCACGTTCCATTTATCGGTTTCAAAACGGTCATACGGCAAGACCTTGTCCACAGGCTGAACGCTCTTCACACCTTTGCGCTGTTCAGATTGTTTTGCCCGTTCCGCCCCTTTACCTGAATCCACCCCGATCAGCGGCCCCAAATCGGCCAGCCTCAGCTGGCGTGATTCCACATCACCCTTCAGCATGGGTCGCGGCTTACCGGTGGTGTAGGCCAGCGTTCCGTGAATATCGCTGTCGCCAATACGGCCATTGAAATCGCGATAATCAAAAACAGAGGATTTTTCCGGGTCAATTTTCGCCACCAGACGTCCGTCGGTTTCAAACGGCGGCGTATCCGGGAGCAGTACGCCGGTCAAATCGTACAAATCCCCTAGCGAATCTCCCGAGAATTTAAGCCGCAGATCCGCCCCGCCCATGTTCATCGGATCGTTTATCGTGCCGATAAACGCTACGCGCGTATTGCCCGAACGGAAATCAGCCTGAATCGGGAAAGGCGTATCTTCGCCACGCAGCGCAAGCATTCCGCCTATTTTTCCGCTACCGCTTAGCGGTTCGCCGTTATATCGCCCTTGCGCTTTCAGCCCAAACACGTAGTCCTCGACGCGGGCGTTGCTCTCTTTACCTTTTGCGCCGGTCACTTCGCTAAAGGGCAACGGTTTACCCAGCGGATCGACCAGGATCTCAATCTCCGACTTCGTCACCTTATCGTTAATGGCGATACGTCCCTGGTCGAACAGAATGTTATCCAGCCGGAAAGACCATGCGGATGGCGGCGCATTGGGATCGCGATTTTCATCCCCTGCTAAGTTAAAGGTCCAGTTATTGTTTTTCTCCGACAGGCGGATCAGCCGCGCATCGGGTTTGACCAGCTTGACCCACGGGAGCCAGACAGTTTTTGTCAGCAGTGCCAGCGGGGCGAGCGTAGCTTCAACGCGCGGGAGATGCACCATGGTGACGTCGGGAATGTCCGGCGGGTTGCCGAGGATGATATCTTCAGCATGAACATGCGGCCACGGAACCCAGCTACGCCAGCCAGTTTCCTGCTTCTGGCGTTCCCAAACCACACCCAGATCACCCCGTATAGCAAAGGGCCGGTTGAGTTCTGTAGAGACTTTCTGGTTGATGGTCGGTTTGAGCCGGTTCCAGTCAAATGTCGCAATCACAATGATGAGTACGACGATCAACAACAAGAAAACCCCTATTACTGAAGTGGTTATTTTACCTGTTCTCGTCATGTCTAACCTCCTTACTTCCTTCCTTGCCTGTCCTAAAGATAGTCCAGCAGGATGAAAAGGAGGTGCGCTACGCCCTCATCAAAGTGACAGAATTACGTCTTCGAGGGTATCCAGGGGCACTGGACGAGAGAGAAAATAGCCTTGGGCCGCGAAAGCCGGTGAGTTTTGCACATCACGCCACTCTTCCAGCGTTTCAACGCCTTCGACAATGACACCGCGGCAATAGCGGTTCATGAGCTGTAATAGTAGTGTGAAGAGATTACGTCCCTCCGGCGTCTTGCGCAGCATGACGAACAGATCCCGCGCCACTTTGATATAGTCATAACTCACTTCACTAAGCGCCGAGAAGTTCGCCATTCCGGTACCAAAGTCATCCAGCCAGAGCGGACCGAACTCGCACATTGAGGCGAACGACGCCCCCTTCGGCAAGCGGATATGTTCCACCAGCTCAAAACGCAGCCACGGCAGGCCTTCAATGATTTTCAGGATTTCGGGATCCTGACGCATCGCAATGAGCGTTGGTCCGTCGACGTTCACAGAAGCCAGCAGGTTGTTGGCTCTGAAAAAGCCCCCTTTCAGCTCAAGCTGCAGAAGTTGCTCTTTCACTACATCAACACGATGCCGTACAGCCACTTCAGCAAAATAGCGGTCTGGTGCAATACGTTGGGAAGGGTTATCAGGATGGCTCACGACGGTCAGCAGTTCAACGGCCATCAGCCGTCCGTTGGTCTGGTAAATTGGCTGGTAGGTGTAAGCACGCTCGCACTGCAGCCAATAGCGTCTTTCCAGCAAGCTTTCAATACTCGCATCGGGCGTAATGAGCTGCTGGGTAACCTGCTTTATCATCTGAGATGTCCTGTAAATAAGAGTGTGACTGACCGGACTCGTCAAAGGTTATCGGCGCTCAGAGGAAGAACTTTACGTTCAGCTGTGCGCAAAAATAAAAACTAAGCGGCAAAAACAACGCAGAACACGTGCTGGCTCAAAAAAATAATGGAACGATGTTTTAATATAGTTGACCACTTAACACCCACAGCGCACACTAACGCTAATTTTTTTCAGAGCAGGTTACGACTATGTCCAGAAAGATTGCCGTGATTGGCGAATGCATGATTGAGCTGTCACAGAAAGGCGCTGACGTTCAGCGCGGATTCGGTGGCGACACGTTGAATACATCCGTTTATATCGCCCGTCAGGTCGATGCTGCGGCACTTTCCGTACACTATGTGACTGCACTGGGTACCGACAGTTTTAGCCAACAAATGCTGGAATCCTGGCAGGGCGAAAACGTCGATACCTCATTAACTCAGCGCATGGAAAACCGCCTGCCGGGCCTCTATTACATTGAGACCGATAGCACCGGCGAGCGCACCTTCTATTACTGGCGTAATGAAGCCGCCGCAAAATTCTGGCTGGAGAGCGAACAGTCCACCGCGATTTGCGAAGAGCTGGCGACATTTGACTATCTGTATCTGAGCGGAATCAGCCTGGCGATTTTAAGCCCGGCAAGTCGTGACAAGCTGCTGTCATTGCTGCGTGAATGCCGTGCCAACGGTGGAAAAGTCATTTTTGACAATAACTACCGTCCACGCCTGTGGAGCAGTAAAGAAGAGACCCAGCAGGTGTATCAGCAAATGCTGGAATGCACCAATATCGCATTCCTGACGCTGGACGATGAAGACGCACTGTGGGGTGAAAAACCCGTTGCCGAGGTAATTGCCCGTACTCACGCGGCTGGCGTACAGGAAGTGGTTGTGAAGCGTGGCGCAGACTCTTGCCTGGTTTCCATTGCAGGCGAAGAACTTATCGACATTCCGGCCGTTAAATTGCCGAAAGAGAAAGTGATCGATACCACTGCGGCCGGAGACTCCTTCAGCGCCGGGTATCTGGCGGTCCGTCTGACCGGTGGCGATGCCGCCGAAGCCGCAAAACGAGGCCACCTGACGGCAAGCACCGTCATTCAGCATCGTGGGGCGATTATCCCCCGCGACGCCATGCCGCAATAATTTATTGTTCCTGTAGGCCGGATAAGGCGTTAAAGCCGCATCCGGCACTGGGTAAGCCGGGAGCGCTTCGCTTGCCCGGCCTACAGGTTACGATACCCTTTACTGTACAGGCGGGATATCCGTCACTTCAGGGTGTGATTCATCCGTTTCAACAGACGTTGCCGCTGCAGTAACGGGCGCCATAATGCTATCCCACGTCGCCTGCAGATCCTTCATATTGAATTCAGGTTCGCCCTTCGGCTGCAGCAGAATTAACGCCATATCTTGCGATAGCTGCTGACGCAGGTCCTGATTCAGCATCTCAACGCTCAGGCTGTTGAGGAAGCTCTGGCGTAAACGCTGGTACTGTTCAGGCGCAATATCCACCACCTGATTTTGCAGCGAGCGCAAACGCTGGCTGATCAAAATATCGGTATCGGTACGACCATAGGTGGCAAACAGCTTCTGCAGTTCCAGATTCTTTTGCGCTACCAGCGCATTGAACTCTTCTTCCGGCAGTCCCTTATCACGCACTTTCGCCAGCTCACGCGCAACCGTACCCAGATTGGCGTTCAGCTTATCGTTCGGCGACTCAACGTTAATCGCGCACTGCGCGCGCAGGAACAGCACCCGGCAGTCAAATCCGAGGCCAATGTCTTTGGCATTGTTTTTGGTTAGCTCTTGCTGAATGTGCCAGAACAGCGCCTCACGCGCTAAA
The DNA here is from genome assembly GCF_030333005.1 of Citrobacter sp. Cpo030. Classification (NCBI taxonomy): domain Bacteria; kingdom Pseudomonadati; phylum Pseudomonadota; class Gammaproteobacteria; order Enterobacterales; family Enterobacteriaceae; genus Citrobacter; species Citrobacter sp. Cpo030. Next base: position 196,764 of record NZ_JAOWGT010000074.1, read on the forward strand.
TCAGCGCGCCAGTAACGTAATAACGCGGCAGATTCACGGATCGGTTGCCACGGCGTATCCCACATAATAGACAGGCGATCCTGGCGTACCGCATCGGTCATAATGCTCACGGCTTCTGCTCGCAGCGGAGAGAGCGTGGGTACCGGTGCAGGCGTTTCGCGTTTTCCTTTTAACTCGCCAAAGGTTTTATTGATTTGCTCAGCTACGCTGCGTGCATCAACGTTACCGACGATGATCAGCGTCATCGCGTCCGGGGTATACCATTTCTGGTAGAAAGACTGAATTTTCGTCGCATCTACAGGCGTTTTCAACGGATCGGCGGGATCGTGCCCCAGCAGGGTCGATCCCTTCAGACGGTAACGCCACCACCCTTCTTTGGTATCTGACGGCCAGGTTGCAACCATATCTTCGCTATTCAGCGCATGATTGACCGTTTCAGAGGTAATGCTCAGTTTACCGGAGATATTCGCCAGATAAGAAAGTGACTCTTTCAGTAGATCGTTACGGCTGTTAGGCAGACTGAGGTTATACAACGTGGAATCATAGGAAACGATAACCGGCGGCATGGGACGTTTGGGATCGAACCCCTGCTGCCACAGTGAACGGGCTTGCGAGGCATCGAGGCCACCGCTTTGCGTCAGCGCGATACGCGGGATCGCATGGCTGAAACCACTCTGTTGCGCACTTTCGGTGAGTGAACCGGTATTAACCAGCAGGCGAACCTCAATACGGTCGCTCGGGCGCTGGGGAGTGGCTAACACTTGCCACTGTAAACCATTTGCCAGCGTGCCCTGTTGCCATGCTGGATCAGGCTGGAGCGCATCTGCCTGCACATAGCCGGCAGTGGCCATCATCAGCAAGCCGCCCGCTAAAAGTCGAATTTTTGTGCCCTGCATGTGAACCCCTGATCAACTATCCTGGAAATAAAAAGACAGCCCTCGAAAGGACTCTCTGAATATGACGTTAAAAACACTTCGTGTTAGACCGCGAGAACATAAAAATGTCACGGAAGAAGTGAAAAAATCCCGAGCCGCCGAATCGACGGTTTCAGGCACAGGGGGTAATTATGCGCAAACGCCCGCAGTCCTGGAAGGGACTACGGGCATAAGTGACGAGATTAAGAGGATAAATCGTGCGTTTTGCCATCCGGCGCACGATTATTCAACGTGTCATCCAGCTTTTTGGTATCCAATTCTTTCACCCATTTAGCCACAACAACAGTTGCAACACCGTTACCAATCAGGTTGGTCAGCGCACGGGCTTCAGACATGAAGCGGTCAATACCAAGAATCAGCGCCAGACCAGCAACCGGCAAGTGACCCACCGCAGAGATAGTCGCGGCCAGAACAATAAAGCCACTCCCGGTCACACCCGCTGCACCTTTTGAGGAGAGCAGAAGCACCACCAGCAGGGTTATCTGATGGAAGATATCCATGTGGCTGTTGGTTGCCTGAGCGATAAACACCGCCGCCATTGTCAGATAGATTGATGTCCCATCAAGGTTAAACGAGTAGCCCGTGGGTATAACCAATCCGACAACCGACTTCCGACAGCCCAGTTTTTCCATCTTATCGAGCATACGCGGCAGCGCGGACTCGGAAGAAGAAGTCCCCAGAACGATCAACAGTTCTTCACGGATATAGCGGATGAATTTAAAGATACTGAAGCCAGTTGCGCGGGCAATTGAACCCAGCACCAGCACCACAAACAGAATACAGGTGATGTAGAAGCAGATGATTAGCTGACCCAGTTGCACCAGCGTTCCGACGCCATATTTACCGATGGTAAAGGCCATAGCACCGAAAGCACCGATCGGCGCCAGGCGCATGATCATATTAATGATGCCGAAAATAACCTGCGAGAAACTTTCAATCACGTTGAAAATCATCTGGCCCTTGCTGCCCAGACGATGCAGCGCAAAACCAAACATTACCGCAAACAGCAATACCTGCAGGATGTTACCGCTGGCAAACGCGCCAATGACACTCGCCGGGATAATATCCATCAGGAAACCTACGATCCCCTGGTCTTTTGCCTGTTCGGCGTACATCGCAACCGCTTTGGCATCCAGTGTCGCCGGATCGACGTTCATCCCGGCACCCGGTTGCACCACGTTGACGATGATGAGGCCGATGATCAGCGCAATGGTACTAACAATTTCAAAATAGAGCAGTGCAACCGCGCCAGTGCGGCCTACGGCTTTCATACTTTCCATGCCTGCAATGCCGGTAACGACAGTACAGAAGATGACAGGTGCGATGACCATTTTGATGAGCTTAACGAAAGCATCACCAAGCGGCTTCATTTGGGCGCCTAATTCAGGGTAGAAATGGCCAAGGAGAATACCTATGGCAATCGCTGTCAGGACCTGAAAGTAAAGGCTTTTGAATATAGAGGTTTTCATAGGGTGTCCTTAAAGTAAAAACCACAGGTCTTGTAAGGTTTTGTTTAACCTGCGGCCTTAAGGTAACACCCACACAACTTGACAGAAATGTACCTGGATCATAATTGATACAGAAATGTTAAAAATTTTGAGCTGGCTCGCACAAGCGAGCCCTTTTTTAACTTTTGTAATCAGCGCTTTCCGGCGCCAGATAACATTCTTCGAAGATATTTACTGGAACAGGTCGAGCGAACAGGAACCCTTGTGCCACCTCCACCCCGGCTTGTGATAACCATTCACGCTGCGCTTCGGTTTCGACACCTTCGGCGATCATTTGTAAATTGAGGCTGTGGGCCAACTGAATGATGGCGGAGATCATGCTGCAATCCTCAGGTACCCCGTCGACAAACATCTTATCGATTTTGAGGACATCCACCGGTAGCGACTTCATGTGCTGCAACTGTCGCAGGCCCGCATACCCCATGCCAAAGTCATCCAGTGCGATACGTACTCCCGCATTACGCAATGGGCGCAAAATGGCCACCGCGGCGTGGGGATCATCGATATGTCGACTTTCAGTCACTTCCAGGATCAACGTGCCAGGCTTGATGCGATAGCGGTTTAACAACTCCAGCAGGTCCGAGACCATACTCGGGTGCATCAGCTGTAGTGCGGACAAATTCACCGATAGCGGCAGCATCACGCCACGCTCCTGCCACGCTGACAGCTGGCGGCATGTCTCTTCCAGCACCCAGTAACCAACCGTCACCATCAAACCACAGGACTCAATCCTGTCAATTAACCCTTCGGGCAGCTCCCAGCTTCCGTCCGGCTGCTGCATTCGCAATAATGCTTCAGCGCTCAATACCTTACCGCTGGACATCTCCACCTGCGGCTGCATCCAGAGCGCAAACTGATGGTTATCCAGCGCGGTAAGAATATCGTTCTCTTCCGTCAAACGCTGCTGTGCCTCTTCCATCTGCAACGGGTCGAAGAACTGAATCTGATTTTTACCCTTATGGCGCGAGGTTAACACGGCAGAGAGGGCGCGGCGGTATAGCTGTTCTGCGGTCAAATCACCATAGAACATTGCCACCCCAATGTTGCAGGTAGGACGCAGTTGAATACCCTGAATAGGTAATCGCTCGTTAACGATAGTGAGTACTTGCTGACCTAAAGTAATAGCGTGCCAGGGTTCTTTTACACCATGGGCGATGATGGCGAAGTCATAGCCACTCACCTGGGAAAGCACCATCCTGGGGGCTAATACCGACTTGAGTTTTTCGACCAGCGTAAGCAGCAGGATTTCCCGCTGAGTTTCGGTTAACACCCCCGCGGTGTCACGTAGGGTTTCGCAGGTGACAATCATCAGCGCCGTCGTCTGCTGACGGGTAACAACCTGCTCCAGCAGCCCCATTAAAAACGACTTATTGGGCAGTTCGGAAACCGGGAAACGCATTGCAAAGTCGCTTTGCTCTTCGCTATGTCGCTGAATCAACTGCTGATTAAGATTGTAGCTACGCACCAGCATACCAATCTCATCATCCTGATGTAGACGCGGCAATGCCAGTTGATAACCAATCAGATCCTGCTGTTGGATGTCGTTCAGCTCACGAGCAATTTTACGTAAGGGGTGCACAATCAAGCGGTTAATGCACCAGGAGATGGCGACGGTCAATATTAACGACAAAAGTAAGTAAATGGTCACTAACGTCGAGAGCGTACTCATCACGAATTTGTACATGCGGTACGAATCCGCCTGCAGTACCAGATACGCCAGCGGCTGCGGATTAGCTGAACGCTCAAGAGAATAGATCGGCAGCGAAATTTGTACCGGAAGCTCAAACAGGCGAGTCACCGTAACAGGAACGGGGCGTTCAGGGATAAAGCTCATCCGCAACGCCTGAAACTGATTGGGCAGCACCACATCGGCGCGACTTACCACGCCCGCTGGCCGAATACTTTTTAAAATGGCTTCCGCTTCGGGAATATCCCCTTTCAGGATAGTGTCCGACAGAGGCTCACGGACGGAGCGAGCGATACTTTCCAGTTGCGTAGCCGTGTTATAGCGGTTTTGCTGGACCAGATGGAACAACAAAACGGTGCAAAAAATAAAAACGAACACCATAACAACGGCCGCAACCATTGCCATCTGCTTAATTGTTAACGAGCGACTGACACGCAAACTGACTCTCCACGGATAGACGAAACTGCCGTCAGAGTATACCCGATCGTAGCGGTATTAAGAGAGGCGGTATCTGAAAACTTCCCAGCGTGCATTATCGCGACAGGATAGGCACCTGGCGACGAGATTTATCTGCATTTAAGCCGAAAAAGGCCGCAAGGTCGCCCCCTGCGGCCTGGTTCGGGCGCATGTTGCCATCACGGCAGGCAGACGCCTACAAAGCGCATTACTTCCTGTTACGCAGCCAGCTCACAATCAGGCTGGCAATGGTGCCAGCGATGATTGGAGCCGCTAAATCGTGCCAGAAGGCCACGCCTAACTGTGCGAGCGTCATATAGCCGCCTGTGTTGCAATGGCAACTGTTCACGGCTATCCTTGAGTTGTTCAGGTTCAAGTCAGCCCCCGTTTTGTTGCCAGGTTTATACCGAACAACGTGCGGGGGTTTTCTCTTTCCAGCAACCGATGCCGCCGGGGATCAAGCCCCCGCAACATTGCGCCTCACCGGGAATTCCCGGCTTGCCGCTGATTCTACGGCAGCCCACTTGCCATATCACTGCGCAATATTGCGCTCTGCGTAGCGCCTCGCAATTCACCCATTTTCTCACCAGCACGCTGGAAAGATTCTTTCCAGTTGGCAACATTCCTGCCGACCATTAGTTCAGACAAAAACATAACGCATTGATATCTATCAGTTCATTTTCTGGCACAGCGATTGCTATTTGACTGTGAGCTGTTCTGTTCCGAATTAAAGGAGATATCATGTCTGACTGTCGTACTTACGGATTCAACACCCAGATCGTTCACGCGGGGCAACAACCCGACCCTTCAACTGGCGCGCTTAGTACGCCTATTTTCCAGACCTCAACGTTTGTTTTTGACAGCGCCGAACAAGGTGCCGCCCGCTTTGCGCTCGAAGAGTCCGGGTACATTTACACCCGCTTGGGTAACCCCACCACCGATGCGCTGGAGAAAAAGCTGGCTGTACTGGAAAGAGGTGAAGCCGGGTTGGCAACCGCGTCCGGTATTTCTGCTATCACCACAACGCTGTTGACGCTTTGCCAGCAGGGTGACCATATCGTTTCCGCCAGCGCGATTTACGGCTGCACCCACGCGTTTTTGTCGCACAGCATGCCGAAGTTTGGGATTAACGTCAGCTTTGTCGACGCGGCAAAGCCTGAAGAAATCCGCGCCGCCATGCGACCAGAAACCAAAGTTGTGTATATCGAAACGCCCGCCAACCCAACGCTGTCGCTGGTCGACATTGAAACGGTGGCTGGTATCGCCCATCAACAGGGCGCATTGCTGGTGGTGGATAACACCTTTATGTCGCCGTACTGTCAGCAGCCTTTGCAACTGGGCGCGGATATTGTGGTTCACAGCGTCACCAAATATATCAACGGTCACGGGGATGTGATTGGGGGTATCATTGTTGGTAAGCAGGAGTTTATCGACCAGGCGCGGTTTGTAGGCCTGAAAGATATCACCGGCGGCTGCATGAGTCCTTTCAATGCGTGGTTAACACTGCGCGGCGTTAAAACGCTGGGCATTCGTATGGAACGTCACTGTGAAAATGCGCTGAAAATCGCCCGCTTCCTCGAAGGGCATCCATCCATTACTCGGGTGTATTATCCTGGCCTGACTTCGCATCCGCAGTATGAGCTGGGCCAGCGGCAAATGAGCCTGCCAGGTGGAATTATCAGCTTCGAAATCGCCGGCGGCCTCGAGGCTGGTAGGCGGATGATCAATTCTGTAGAATTGTGCCTCCTCGCGGTCAGTCTCGGTGATACCGAAACCCTCATTCAGCACCCAGCGTCTATGACACATTCGCCCGTTGCACCTGAGGAACGGCTTAAAGCAGGTATTACCGACGGGCTTATCCGTCTTTCTGTGGGTCTTGAAGATCCAGAAGATATTATTAACGACCTTGAACACGCCATCAGAAAGGCAACATTCTGACCAATATGGCCTGAACCGACGCCGTTCGGTTCAGGTTGTTGAGAATCAAGGCACAACAGTCTGGCAATACGCGTGATCCTCTTTCGGGGAGAACGTGTATTTTGGGCAGGGGGTTCTATGCAGGACAACACATTACAATTAAGCAACAATACAGCAACCGCCGTACCATTCTCAAAAAAAATACCGTTTACGAAATACGATTTTGGCTGGGTATTACTGTGCATCGGCATGGCCATTGGTGCCGGAACGGTACTGATGCCGGTACAAATTGGCTTAACAGGCATTTGGGTATTTATCGTTGCCTTTATTATTGCTTATCCGGCAACTTATATTGTGCAGGATATTTATTTAAAAACATTATCAGAAAGCGAAACCTGCAATGACTATACGGATATTATAAGTCATTACCTTGGAAAAAACTGGGGCGTATTTCTTGGCGTCATCTATTTTCTGATGATTATTCACGGCATATTTATTTATTCCTTATCCGTGGTTTTTGACAGCGCCTCATATATCAAAACCTTCGGCTTGACCGAGGCCGATCTTTCGCAGTCGATAATCTATAAAGTGGCCATTTTTGCCGTGCTGGTCGCCATTGCTTCCGGGGGAGAAAAGCTGCTGTTCAAAATCTCCGGCCCGATGGTGGTGGTCAAAGTAGGTATCATCATCGTATTTGGTTTTGCGATGGTTCCGCACTGGAACTTCGCTAATATCAGCGCCTTCCCTGAAGCATCTGTCTTCTTTCGTGATGTACTGCTAACCATCCCGTTCTGCTTCTTCTCAGCGGTGTTTATTCAGGTGTTGAACCCAATGAACATCGCCTACCGCAAACGGGTGACGGATCGGGTGCTGGCTACGCGTATGGCAATCCGTACGCATCGCATCAGTTACATTACTCTGATTGCTGTCATTCTGTTTTTCTCCTTCTCTTTTACCTTTTCTATTAGCCATGAAGAGGCCGTTTCGGCTTTCGAACAAAATATTTCCGCACTGGCACTGGCGGCTCAGGTCATTCCTGGGCAGATTATTCATATCACCTCAACAGTATTAAATATCTTCGCCGTATTAACCGCATTCTTTGGTATTTATCTGGGATTCCACGAGGCGATCAAAGGTATTATTCTCAACGTTCTGAGCCGCGTCATTGACGTTGAGAAAATTAATCCGTTAGTACTCACGCTGGGTATTTGCACCTTTATTGTTATCACTCTGGTCATTTGGGTGTCATTTCGCGTATCGGTACTGGTATTCTTCCAGCTAGGTAGTCCGCTTTACGGGATTGTGTCGTGTATTATTCCGTTCTTCCTGATCTATAAAGTAACGCAACTGGAAAAACTACGCGGGCTGAAAACCTGGTTGATCCTGCTGTACGGAATTCTGCTGTGCCTGTCGCCCTTATTGAAGCTGATTGAATAACCCACGTATATCGCGCCGTCAGACGCTGGCGGCGCTTAACCCACACTCTCCAGCTGATAGCCGCGAATTTTATTCAGCACCGTGGTGTGCGACACGCCCAGCGCTTTGGCGATATGCCGTGACGACACATTATCTTCCACCATCTGTTCAATGAGCTGGCGTTCAGCACACAGAACCTGCTCTTTAAAAGGACGTTCTGTCGCGCCCCGCTCAACGGCAGGCAAATTCACCATCCCTAATTCTTCCCGCGTAATAACATCGGATTCAGCCATCAGCATCAGGCGAATAATGGTATTTTCCAGTTCGCGCACGTTTCCCGGCCAGGTGTGATGGTGCAGGGCATCAAAACAGGCTTTATCCAAAATGATCCGCCGCTGGAATTCCTTCGCGTATTTCTGCACAAAGTGGCGAATCAGCAGGCTGATATCCTGTGGGCGCTCGCGCAAAGGTGGGATGGTCAGTGAAAGCACGTTGATGCGGTAATAGAGATCGGCGCGCAGCAGACGTTGTTCCACCATCTCTTCCAGATTGGCATTGGTTGCCACAATAATGCGCACATTGACCGGAATAATATGTGCCCCGCCAACGCGCCGAATCCCGCCATCCTGAAGCACGCGCAGGAGTTTAGCCTGTAAGCTCAGCGACATTTCGCCAAACTCATCGAGAAAAAGGGTTCCTTTATCGGCCATTTCAAACAGCCCTTTTTTGCCTTTACAATCCGCGCCGCTGAAAGCCCCTTTCTCATAGCCAAAGAATTCACTCTCCATTAGCGACTCAGGTAGCGCAGAGCAGTTGACCGGAATAAACGGATAAAAACGTCGCTGCCCGGAATTATGGATAGCCCGGGCCAGCAGCTCTTTACCAGTCCCCGTATCGCCACGGATCAGAACGGTATATTTGCTGTCGGCAATTTTTATCGCTTTTTCGATAAGCGCGTGCATGCTCTGGCTGCTGCAAATAATGTCAGAGAAATAGCGCGGGCGTTCCGGCTCCGGCGTTGACAGCTCGCTTATCTCCTCACAGAGATAAGCAACATTAATAATATCGGCGCGCTGGCTTAAACAGGATTGCACACAGGAAATATCCTGTAGCTGGCGGCACCAGGATTTAATCAGGATCCGCCCAGGCGTCACTTTCATGGAGATGATATTGATATCACAGCAGGAAAATTCCTTCAGGACATCCTCAACCATCGACAGACGATCAATTGTTTTAATATCCCAGCGTATCGTGACCACATTTGCTCCTGGTAGTTAGCAACTGCGAAATAGATATTTCTGTGACTAGAGGAAATCTGACTACATTCTAGACGCTGTGGAATAATGTTCTGCCAAAGGACTCACATTGTGGACGTAAAGAGAAAATATAAAAAAACCGGAGCACAAGGCTCCGGTTATCGGGTCATAACCCAGGTTTATTGCTGTGGGTTTTCATCCTGGTCAACGGCAAAACACGCCACCAGTTGACCGCCGTAATCTTTCAACTGCGGTTGAAGCTGGGTACACGGACCAAAGCGACGACGGCAGCGGGCGTTGAACGCACAGCCCGGCGGCGGATTCAGCGGGCTTGGCAGTTCACCGGTCAGCTTGATACGCTCACGGCGATCGTCCGGGTTCAGGCGCGGTGTTGCGGAGAGCAGCGCTTGCGTGTACGGATGACGCGGATTATTGAAGATTTGGTCCTTCGTCCCTTTCTCCACACAGCGGCCTAAATACATCACCATCACTTCATCGGCAATGTGCTCGACAACCGACAGGTCGTGCGAGATAAAGACGTATGACAGCCCCAGTTCCTGCTGCAAATCCATCATCAGATTCAGCACCTGCGCACGCACCGAAACGTCCAGCGCTGAGACCGGTTCATCGGCAATCACCACGTCCGGGTCAAGCATCAGACCGCGAGCGATGGCAATACGCTGACGCTGACCGCCGGAGAACATATGCGGATAGCGGTCGTAGTGCTCGGTTTTCAGCCCCACTTTCGCCATCATCGCCAACGCTTTTTCACGACGCTCCTCTTTGCTGAGCGTGGAGTTGATCAGCAGCGGCTCTTCCAGAATTTGTCCTACTTTCTTACGCGGGTTCAGGGAACCGTACGGGTTCTGGAACACTATCTGGATTTTCTGCCGACGCAGCTTTTGCGCCTGCGGGTCGTGCTTAAGCAGGTCCTGCCCCTGGTAATACAGCTCACCACCGGTCGGGACTTCAATCATCGTCAGCAGGCGGCCAAGGGTGGATTTCCCACAGCCCGACTCGCCTACCACCGCCAGCGTTTTACCACGCTCTAAGGTAAAGGAGACACCGTCCAGCGCTTTCACCAGGCGCTCCGGGGCGAACATGCCCTTTTTCACCGGGTAGTGTTTTTTCAGATCAATAGCCTGCAACAGCGGCTGTGGCAAAGCGGCCTTTTGCGTACTCATAGCCCAGGCCTCCCGGCATCATCAAGTGGGTAGTGGCATTTCGACTGACGACCGCCTTCCAGCAGGTTCAGCTCAGGTTCTTCAGCGCGGCATTTGTCGGTCGCATAGGGACAGCGCGGGTTCAGCAAACAACCGCTCGGGCGGTCATATTTACCGGGAACCACGCCCGGCAGTGAGGCCAGACGCGCTTTGTCCTGAGCAAACTCCGGCAGCGCGCGCAGTAGCGCCTGGGTGTAAGGATGACGCGGCGCGCGGAAAATATCCTGCGCGGCTCCGGTTTCTACCACCTGACCGGCGTACATCACGATGATTTTGTGTGCCGCTTCAGCCACCAGCGCCAGATCGTGCGTGATTAAGACCAGCGCCATGTTCTCTTTTTGCTGCAATTCCAGCAGTAGCTCGATAATCTGCGCCTGAATAGTCACATCCAGCGCCGTTGTCGGTTCGTCGGCAATCAGCAGTTTCGGACGACAGGCAATCGCCATCGCGATCATCACGCGCTGGCTCATTCCACCGGACAACTGGTGCGGATAGACATCCAGACGCGAGGCCGGATCGGGGATCCCCACCAGCGTCAGCAGGTCAATTGCCCGCTGAATACGCGTTTTTTTGTTGCCGCCCTGGTGCACCTTGATGGCTTCCATAATCTGGTAGCCGACGGTATAGCAGGGATTAAGGCTGGTCATCGGGTCTTGGAAGATCATCGCCACTTCCGCGCCCACTAACTGGCGACGCTCTTTCTCAGAAATGCGCTTCAGGTCGCGACCATTAAACTCCAGATTTTCGGCCATAACGCGGCCAGGGTAGTCAATCAGTCCCATAATCGCCAGCGAACTGACGGACTTACCAGAGCCGGACTCTCCTACAATGCCAACCACTTCACCCTGATTCACACTGTAGCTAATGCGGTCTACGGCGCGGAATTCGGAACCTACGTCGCCGAAATGCACCGATAATTTATCTACATTTAATAACGCCATCTCGAACCTCTTACTGCTTCAGTTTGGGATCGAGCGCGTCACGCAGACCGTCACCCATCAGGTTAAATGCCAGCACCGTCAACAGGATCGCCAGCCCCGGGAAGGTCACAACCCACCAGGCGCTTTGGGCAAACTGCAGAACGTCAGAGAGCATGGTGCCCCATTCCGGCGTAGGCGGCTGTGCGCCCATCCCCAGGAAGCCGAGGGCAGCCATATCGAGAATGGCGTTAGAGAAGCCAAGCGACGCCTGAACAATCAGCGGCGCAAGACAGTTAGGAAGAATGTTGACGAACATCTGGCGCATCGCGCCGGCTCCCGCCACGCGGGATGCAGTGACGTAGTCGCGGTTAACTTCCACCAGCACAGCGGCACGCGTCAGACGGACATAGTGCGGCAATGCCACGAACGTCAGCGCCAGCGCGGCGTTGCCAATCGAGGGGCCAAATACCGCCACCAGCACCAGCGCCAGCAACAGGCTCGGCAATGCCAGCATGATATCGACCACACGCATGATGACGTTATCGACAATCCCGCCAAAGTAACCGGCGATCAGCCCAAGAACCACGCCCATCAGCAGGGAGAGAACTACCACCAGACAGCCGACCAACAGCGACAGACGCGCACCGTACATCAGGCGGGACAGCACGTCGCGGCCTACATCATCAGTACCAAACAGATGCGCCATGGTACCGCCTTCCTGCCACGCGGGAGGAGCCAGCAGCGTATCGCGGAACTGGTCTGCCGGGTTGTAGGGTGCGAGGACGTTGGCAAAGACCGCAATCAGGATCATCACCACAACGTACACCAGCCCAACAACCGCACCTTTGTTGCGTTTAAAATAGTGCCAGAACTCCTGCAACGGAGTCATCGGCACCGGTGCAGCAATAACTTTATTTTCAGTAACCTGTGACATGATGGCCCCTTACTTCTTATGCCGAATACGCGGGTTCACCACGCCGTACAGCAGGTCTACCAGCAGGTTGACGAGGATAATCATCGTCGCGACCAGCAGCACCCCGCCCTGCACCACCGGATAATCGCGGCGTTGCAGCGCATCGATCAGCCAGCGCCCCAGTCCCGGCCACGAGAAGATGGTCTCGGTCAGGATCGCCCCGGCCAGCAACGTACCAACCTGCAGGCCGATAACGGTCACCACGGGCAGCATCGCGTTACGCAGAGCGTGAATAATGATGACGCGCATACGGGTCAGGCCTTTGGCGCGCGCGGTACGGATGTAATCTTCACCCAGCACTTCCAGCATCGATGAACGGGTCATACGCACAATGACCGCCAGAGGAATGGTACCCAGCACCATCGCAGGCAGGATCATATGCGCCAACGCATCAATAAAGTTGCCCTCTTCACCCCAGATGGCGGTGTCGATAAGCATAAAGCCGGTTAGCGGATTGGAATCATCAAGGAACACCATGTCGCTCACCCGCCCAGAAACTGGCGTCAGGTTCCACTGCACGGAAACCAGCATGATCAGCATCATGCCCCACCAGAAAATCGGCATGGAGTAACCGGTCAGCGCCAGGCCAACGGCGGTATGATCGAAAATAGAGCCGCGCTTAACGGCAGCAAGTACACCCACTGGGATACCCACTGCGACGGCGAAAATCATCGCGCAGACGCCGAGTTCCAGCGTTGCTTTGAAGCGAGGTACGAACTCTTCCCACACCGGTAAGCGGCTTTTCAGTGAGATACCTAAATCACCATGCATAACCCCCCAGATATAGTGGAGGTACTGCTGCCACATCGGCTTATCCAGACCGAGTTCAGCCAACAGTTGAGCATGACGCTCAGGGGAGATCCCACGTTCACCCGCCATGATCATAACCGGATCGCCGGGGATCATATGGACGAAGGCAAAGGTGAGAAGAGTGATACCGATAAACGTGGGGATGACGAGTCCCAAACGTCGGAGAATGAACTGCAACATAACCCGGATTCTCTCTAATGACGCACGGCCTGGAACCGTGAGTCTGTATTGCTCACAAATCTTATCCCACGCAAACTGCATCGCGGGTAAAGCATTACGCCGGAGGGCGCTGCGCTTATCCGGCCTACACATCACCGGGGCGCAGCGCTTCCTTAATTGCTTTTAATTATTCGACAGAGACGTTTTCGAAGTGGTGTTTGCCTAATGGATCAACCACATAGCCTTTCACTTCTTTACGCACTGGTTCGTACACGGTGGAGTGAGCAACAATCAGAGCCGGAGCCTGGTCGTGCATAACAACCTGAGCTTGCTTGTACAGTTCAATACGTTTGTTGTGATCGTCGGTCGCACGCGCCGGCTGGATCAGGTCTTCAAACGGCTTGTAGCACCAGCGAGAATAGTTGGAACCGTCTTTCGCTGCCGCACAGCTGAACAAGGTGGCGAAGAAGTTGTCCGGATCCCCGTTGTCGCCGGTCCAGCCCATCATCACCGCCTGATGTTCACCCGCTTTGGCGCGTTTCAGATACTCGCCCCACTCGTAGGTCACAATCTTGGCCTGAACGCCAATTTTCGCCCAGTCAGCCTGAACCATTTCTGCCATACGACGTGCGTTCGGGTTATATGGACGCTGTACCGGCATAGCCCACAGCTCAACGGTAAAGCCTTTGTCCTGACCAGCTTCCTTCAGCAGCGCTTTGGCCTTCTCAGGATCGTAGGTGTAGTCTTTAACGTCATCGTTATAGCCCCACATGGTCGGCGGGATCAGGTTTTTCGCGGCAACGCCAGCGCCCTGATAAACCGCTTTGATGATCGCTTCTTTGTTTACCGCGTAGGTCAGCGCCTGACGGACTTTCACGTCATCAAACGGTTTCTTCTCGGTGTTGAAAGAGAGGTAGCCAACGTTCAGACCCGCCTGTTCCATCAGGTTGATGTTTTTATCCTGCTTCATGCGCGCGATGTCTGCCGGGTTCGGGTACGGCATCACCTGGCACTCGTTTTTCTGCAGTTTGGCGTAACGCACGGAAGCGTCAGGCGTAATGGAGAAGACCAGACGGTCGATCTGCGGCTTGGTGCCCCAGTAACCTTCGAATGCTTTATACAGAATACGGGAGTCTTTCTGGTACTGCTGCAGCTGGAACGGACCGGTACCAATTGGGTTCAGATCCACTTTCTCCGGAGAACCGGCTTTCAGCATGTTGTCAGCATATTCTTTGGAAAGAATAGAAGCGAAGTCCATCGCCAGGTCAGCCAGGAACGGCGCTTCCGGGCGAGTCAGCACGAATTGAACGGTTTTATCGTCCACTTTTTTCACTTCGGAGATCAGATCCGGCAGACCCATCCCTTCGAAGTATTCATAGCTGCCGCCAGAGACTTTATGGTACGGGTTCTGGGCATTTTTTTGACGATCGAAAGAGAACACCACGTCATCGGCGTTAAAATCGCGCGTCGGTTTAAATTCTTTGTTGTCCTGCCACTTCACGCCCTGACGCAGGTGGAAGGTGTAGGTTTTGCCGTCTTCGCTGATTTCCCACTTCTCAGCAAGGCCCGGGATCACTTCAGTCGTACCGGTTTTGAACTCAACCAGGCGGTTATAGATCGGTACGGAGCTGGCATCATAGGTGGTGCCAGAGGTGAAAAGCTGCGGGTTAAAGCCTTCAGGAGATCCTTCTGAACAATAAACCAGAGTTTTAGCCTGTACGCTTGCTGCGACGGTCATAGCCACCAGGCTCAGACCAAGCTTCAGCATCCCTGACTTCTTCAAGGAAATACTCATTCTTCTGCTCCAAATGTGATGTTTGTTGTTTTACCCTTTGCAGTGGGTTTGCACCGCCTGGCCTTTTTTGTTTTTTACCCGGCCGGGTCGGCGTTAAGAGGATGGGGATTCCGTTCACATAAGCGACTGAGTTGCAGTGCGGATTCTCCATGAAATGCCCCTCATACCCTACAATCTGTCAACAGAATGTGAAAACGTCAATACAGGTCACCGTGATTTACGCCAACGGTGAGAATTCACAAACAAAGATTAAAAAAAGTGCGGAAGGACATTTTCAGCAGGGAAATTTGTGCTACGCGTACTATGCCAGAATAAACATCTTCATATTTCGCAACATTTGGTGATTAACATTTATGCAATTTATTCAAACTTTCTAAATTAATGCTGCATATCTGAGCGATTAATACCATGAACGTTAAAGCGCACAGCGTAAAATGCCAGCTTCAGCCATAAGTAGCGCAAAAAAAGTTTCAAGCAAATATAAAAAAAGGCAATGGAATATGTCACAGAATCGTTAACAGTCAGTGGGAAGTGGTGCACAATTTTTGCAGATAAAATGAAGGTCAAACATGGGGTCGGAAAAACAAAAATACGCCCTGCCAGCGCTTCGCCTGTAGGCCGGATAAAGCGCTTGCGCCGCCATCCGGCAATACCAAAACGCTGCAATGTTTTGCCTGATGGCGCTTCACCTGTAGGCCGGATAAGGCGCTTGCGCCGCATCCGGCAATGCCAAAACGCTGCAATGTTTTGCCTGATGGCGCTTCACCTGTAGGCCGGATAAGGCGCTTGCGCCGCATCCGGCAATGCCAAAACGCTGCAATGTTTTGCCTGATGGCGCTTCACCTGTAGGCCGGATAAGGCGCTTGCGCCGCATCCGGCAATGCCAAAACGCTGCAATGTTTTGCCTGATGGCGCTTCGCTTATCAGGCCTACAAAAGCCACAAATGCAAAAAGCCCGCTCAAAGAGCGGGCTTTTTAAATTTGGTCGGTGATAGAGGATTCGAACCTCCGACCCCTTCGTCCCGAACGAAGTGCGCTACCAGGCTGCGCCAATCACCGAATGCGGGGCGCATCTTACTGCTCAGCTGCGCGCCCGTCAATCCCTTAGTATCAAAATGCCATTTGATCGGTGAGAAAGTCAGCAGCTCAGTTACTGGGCTGTAGCCTTATTCGCGTCCGGGATACGGCACCAGTTGTTATTCTCGTTAATACCACCATTTGGCGAGGTATAACCGAGGCAACCCAAAATGGTGTCGTACAGTTCAACATGACGACGCGGCACCTTCATATCAGCTTCTTGCTTAAGGTGTGCAAACGCCTTCGCATGGTCGGGGTCATCCAGATACTTGTCAGACATCCACACCATCATAGGAACGCGGAACTGCTCAGGTGGCGCCATTTTACGCGGCGTACCGTGCAGGTGCTCGCGCTCGTTAATCGACTCACCGTGATCGGCGGCGTAGAACACGATCGCTTTCTTATCGCGTAGTTGATCAAACACTTTGGTAATAAAGTGATCAACATAGGTTACCGAGTTATCGAATGAGTTGATCATCTGGGCCTTCGAGCAGCCACTATCAACATTGACACATTCCGGCTTCCACTGCGCATATTCGCGGGTGTAGCGCTGGGTGTAGTTAAAATGCGAGCCCTTAGTATGCAGAATAATCAGATGCTTGCCACCATCTTCATTATTTTGTAGAGACTGCTGCATCTCGGTAATCAACAGCATATCGTCAACGTTCTTGCCACGGTTGCGCGGCTCTGCGCCAATCTGCTCACGATAGGCGATGTTCTCCGCCATGGTGTTACTGTAGAACCACATCTCGCTTTGCATCGCGTAAAGATCGGTCTTGAACCCTAACTGGCCGAGCACGGAGAAGACGTTTTGTTCTTTCAGAGTACGCTGCGGGTTTTCTTCTGCCCCACCCTCACGCACGAACATACAACGCAGCGAAAGTTTTGTTGCCGTATCACAGGAATATCCACGGAAGGCGGCCAGATTTTTCTCCTGGGCGAGCCTTGGCGTGGTATTACGCTCATAGCCAAAAATCCCCATATGATCCCAGCGGGTCGTTTCGCCGATAATAAAGACCACATAGGTGTCGTCGAGGTTTTTGGGGGCAACATAGGTAAACTTCTTCGCCGGGTTCATCAACGATTTGTTGTCTGAGGATTCATCCACCTGTGCCCAGGCGTACAGACCCAGCGCGGAGAGCCAGTTTGACGGCAGATAGGAATTCGCCACTACCCCGCCATAGCTGGGTAAATCGATTCCCGTTGCTCGCTCAACGCTTCTCTGTTGCATGCTCAGCAGGCGAATCGGCGCCCATACCATCAGGCCAGCCAACAATACCACCGCCACGCTACGCCATCTCATGCCCGGCGTACGGATCTGTTTCATCAGGGTATAGCGGCAGCGATTACTCCAAATCAGAACCAACGGTAAAATGCTGACCGAAACCAGCCACACAATAAAATGCCAGCCAACAACTTCTTTCGATAAATCAATATCCGTGGTCATTACGGAGGCAATAATACCGTAACCAATTACCACATTCAGGAAGGTCATGTAATAGCTGGCACCGGCAGAGCACAGTACCACTAAGGTTGTCAGGACACGCCAGGCGCGCCGACCAAATAAAGAGAGAAGCCGTAGTAAAAAGAAGGTCACCAGAACAGTGCCGGCTAATTCAACAACCGCAGAGAGTCCTTTCCAGACGGTAAACTCGTGTGCATATCCGCTAAAGCGCCGGAAAAATACAGCACAGTTCATAAACAAACCGATATAGATTGCCAGCAGGAAACTGAGTTTCTGCTGCGTCATCGACTTAATGTATCTCATGCAAACAAACCCTGGGAATCGGGATAAAAACACCCTGTGCAGTAGTCAAACAGACCAGGCAGGGGAAAATGCGACAACAGCAGAGGTGAAATGTCTACGGGCGCGGGTAAGTAGACCACAGGAGGGTGAAAAAGTGCTTATGGAGAATGCAAATGGCGCATATATTTTTGTAAATATATGCGCCAGGTATTAATCAGACTACTAATAGGTTTAGGCGTGCGCCTCGGTATATACGCTACGCTGTGGCTGGCGGATGGTGGTGGAGAGTGCCAGTGAGATGATTAACAGCGCAAAGATAACGCAGAAGGTCACATAGAAACCGCCGAACAGCGAGGCGATAATGGAACCACAAATGCTGCCGATACCGAAACCTAAGTAAATGACACCATAGTTTTTAGCCAGGTTGTTCAAACCGAAGAACTCGCTCACCAGTGACGGGAACACGGTGATGGTACCGCCAAAGTTAAATGCTACACAGGCAATCGCCGCAAAGAAGGTCACATCATTCAGCGGGGCGAACAGCAGTGCCGCCATACCGACCAGCGAAACGACCTGCCCAATGGTGATAACGCGAATACGAGAGATTTTGTCGGACAGAATCCCCAGAACCAGACGACCGGACAGGTTAGCTATAGAAATGACGGTGACCGCATTTGCCGCCGTTGCCACATCCATATGCGCCAGGCTTTGTGCAATATCTTTCGCCACGCCAATCACATACAGCCCACTCATACACGCCGTCAGGAACATCACTGCCAGCATCCAGTACTGCGGTTTACGCATGGACTGCGCCAGGGTGTAGTCATTCTCAACCACGCCATTTTTCGTTTTCACTTCCTGATTCGGCGCGTCTTTCATCAGCGTGGAGCCAAATACGATCATCACCAGCACAATCGCGCCCCAAATCATGAAGGTTTTTTCCAGACCCACAGTGCTCAACAGTTGGCTGTCGATGAATTTAAAACCGAGGCTGCCAAGACCGTAAGAACCGATGGCAAAGGCGGAAATCAGCCCTTTACGCTCAGGGAACCATTTTACACAGTTGGAAAGTGTTAACAGGTAGCCTGCTCCATCCGCCAGACCGACCAATACACCGGCGCTCAGCCACAGCATAATCAGGCTGTCAGAGTGGGCGGTTAAGAAGAAGCCGACACCCAGTAAAATACCGGAGGCCATGGTGACGCGTTTCACGCCAAAACGTTCCTGCAGTTTCCCGGCGACGGAAGAAGAAATTGCCAGCCCGAGGCTCAGCAGGCCAAAGGAAAAGGCAACCTGACTCACTGGCGCATCAAGCTTAGAAGAGAGCGCACCGTTAAACAGGCTCCAGGTATAAACAGAACCTAAAGCAAATTGAGTAATGATGGTGCCGATCAGTGTCAGCCAGCGGGTACGCTGATAATCAGAAGTTTTCATGGCAGTCTTCCTGCATAAACAAAATGGGAAATTCTCTGCCAACAACCATACCGAAGCGCTTTTATGAGCAGGGGAAAACGGCATGAAATGCCGCCAGGACGGAATGAAATGCCAGGAATGTGGAATGAATGACGAGACAAAAAGTCGGGTTACTGAATTTTATCGCATGAGTTAGTACACGCTATCGCTGGAGTGCGTGTGATTGTTGATCTCAACTTGTAATCAAGATGTTTATGTGATGATTGCTTACGTTAAAATTTGGCGCTCACTCCCATGGTGTACATATAGTCGCTGTTGTTGGTACTGTTTTCCGCCTGCGACAGCGCCGCGTAAGCCGCCATGTGCGGGTTCAACAGCATATCCGCACCGACGGTGACATCCACCCAGTTACCGTCCTGACCCGCTGCTGACATGCGGCTGAGACCCGACTGCGCCTTCCAGATATTCTCGCCAAACTGCTGGTTATAGCTGATTTGCGCCCACGGTCGCACATCACCGAACTGCGAATTGACTCGCCAGCCCAACGAGCTCACGCTGGCATGCCACAGCGGATCGTTCTGCGTTACCGAAGTCGCGCTGTCGCCAAATTCGTTGTAAGTAGATGTGGTTGAACCGTCATAATGCAGTGCGGCGACCGGACCGGTCGTTACCTGCCTGGACAGCGGGAAGTTCCAGCCCATACTCATGCCGCTGGTCGCATCCATAGGCGTCTCATCCGCAAGATTCACCACGGGACCCGCCACGTTCTGAGTGGAACGAATACGTTCTTCCAGAATGTCGTTATAACGTGGTTGGTGATCGCTGTCCCATGTATAACGTTCAGCCGTATGCCCTGACATAGCATCAACGATATATTCTTGTTGCCAGCCATATGCTGTATTGATGGACAGCGCACAAACTACGACGCTCGCCAGAGTTAACCTTTGGCGACCACTACTGTTTCTTATAATCATCAACGCGACTCCAGAAAAGAGCCGAATTCGGCGATATTATTGTCATTGTGTGAAGGATATCGGGCCCATCAGGCCCTGTATTAAATATTGTCTTTTTAGCTGGCGCGTCAAGGCGGGCCGAATGAAATTTTTACGCCAGTAAAAACAGCGAGGAAGAATATGCAGCGTTGCGGATGGGTCAGCCAGGATCCACTTTACATTGCCTACCACGACAAGGAATGGGGCGTCCCCGAAACTGATGGTAATAAACTGTTCGAAATGATCTGCCTGGAAGGTCAGCAGGCCGGGTTATCGTGGATTACCGTACTCAAGAAACGGGAAAATTATCGCCACGCTTTCCACCATTTTGATCCGGAAAAAGTGGCGGCCATGACCGAAGAGGATGTGGAAAGGCTGGTACTGGATGCCGGCATTATTCGTCATCGAGGAAAAATTCAGGCCATTATCGGCAACGCTCGCGCTTTTCTGACGATGGCGCAAAACGGAGAGTCGTTTAGCGAATTCGTCTGGTCATTTGTTGATAACCAACCGCAAGTGACTCGCGCCGCCAACCTGAGTGATATTCCCACCTCCACGCCTGCGTCAGACGCGCTGTCTAAAGCGTTAAAAAAACGCGGATTTAAGTTTGTCGGCACCACCATTTGTTACTCCTTTATGCAGGCGTGCGGCCTGGTCAACGACCATGTCACCAGCTGCATCTGTTATCCGGGAGAACAACATGATTCGTGAATCCAAGGCTGAAGATCTGCCGTCAATTCTGGCGCTGTGGATGGAAAGCACAATCCATGCCCATCCGTTTATCGAAGAGCGCTACTGGCGCGAAAGTGAATCCGTGGTGCGGGATGTTTATCTGCCAGCCGCGCAAACCTGGGTTTGGGAAGAAGAAGGCGAGCTCAAAGGCTTTGCCAGCGTGATTGATGACCGCTTTCTCGGCGCGCTGTTTGTCGCACCAGCCGCCATCAGAAGCGGGATCGGCAAAGCGCTGGTGCAGCATGTCCAGCAGCGCTTTTCGATACTCAGCCTTGAGGTCTACCAGAAGAATCAATCAGCGGTGAACTTCTACCATGCGCTGGGTTTTCGCATTGAAGACGGCGCATGGCAGGAAGAGACTCACCACCCCACGTGGATTATGGGCTGGCAGGCGGATCAAACGCCGTAAGCGCCAACATTGGTCCGCTATATTTTTCAAGCCACGCCAGCGCAGTATTGCCCGCGCAGCCATTCCCCAACTTCGAGCTGGGGAGATCTTTGGTCAGCACGTTGACGGCGCCATTTTTACAAATACCGTTCGCTGCGAGATCCAAATCAGGCCACGCGCCTTCATGAATACAGATGACGCCGGGTTTAATACCCGCCGTCACCACCGCGCCCGCCAGAACTTGCCCGCGCTGGTTCCACACCCTGACCGTATCGCCATCCGCAATGCCGCGCGCGTGGGCGTCCTGCGGATGAATCGTTATCGGCTCACGATCCGCTACCGCGTACTGCTCACGTAGCGCACTGTAGTTAAGCTGACTATGCAAACGGTGCGCCGGATGGGCGGAAAGTAACTGTAGCTGGTCCGGTTCGGCGTTACCGAACCACTCGTCCGGCTCCAGCCACATCGGGTGTCCCGCACAGTCCGCGTAGCCGTAACCGGCAATCCTCGCGGAGTAGATTTCAATTTTGCCGCTGTCCGTTTTCAGCGGATGCGCCTGTGGGTCGCGGCGAAAATCCGCGAAACGGATAAACTGCGCGCTGGCGGCGTTTTCCGGCATTTCGATCAGGGCGTTGCGCTGCCAAAACTCGGCGAAAGGCGGCAATGTCACCTGCTGACTGGCCCCACGTTGCCCGGCAATATTGTAAAAAGTCTCCAGCCACGCCAGTTCGCTTTTACCTTCGGTGAACCGTTCATATCCGCCCTTTTCCCAGCGCTCACTCAGCTCGGCAAAGACATCAAAATCATTTCGCGCTTCGTCCTGCGGCGGTACGACCTGCTTCATCGGCACCAGGTGCTGGTTGCTGTAATCACCGGTCATGGTCAAATCATTACGCTCAAAGGAGGTGGTTGCTGGCAGCACGATATCGGCATGCTTTGCTGCTGCGGTCCAGAAACACTCCGAGATGACCACCAGCTCCGGTTTCTGCCAGGCGCGAATTAAACGGTTAGTGTCCTGATGATGGGTGAAGTTAGCCCCGCCCGCCCACCACAGCATGCGGATGTCCGGGAAATGACGGTCCATGCCGTTGTGCTGGTAAAAACCACCGGGGTTCTCCAGCGCTTCAACAATTCGTGCCACCGGAATTTTGTCTACCGCGTCGGTGCCGCCTTTAACGCTGCCCTGCATTGAAGCCAGTACCGCAGCCCGGCGCGTTGGATTGCCGCCGTTGGCAAAATGGTACGACAGCCCAAAACCGCCGCCTGGCGTCCCGATTTGTCCGAGCATGGCGGCCAGGGTGACAATCATCCAGTGTTTCTGCTCGCCATACTGCTGGCGCTGCATTCCCCATCCGGCCATCAGCATGGTGGTATTTTGGTGAAATATCGCCGCAAGTTCGCGTATCTTCGCCGCCGGAATGCCACAAATATCTGCCGCCCATTCTGCCGTTTTTGCAACATCATCAGATTTACCCAGCAGATAGTCGGCAAAACGGTCATATCCGGTGGTACACCGGGCGAGAAAGTCCTCGTCATGCCAGCCGTTTTCCACCAGCGTATGCGCGATGCCCAGCATCAGCGCTACGTCGGTCCCCATATGCGGGGCAATCCATTCCATCTTATCGCCAAAGAAATCGACGCTTTCCGATCGCATCGGATCGATACAGATCAACCGTTTACCGCTGTCGCGCAATGCCTCAAAGTACGCGAGGCCCTGCTCATCGGACGCGTTCCAGGCAATCTTGAGAGTGTTGAGCGGATTGGCGCTCCACAACACCACCACTTCGCTGTGCTCCAGCACCACCGGCCAGCTGGTTTGCTGCTGGTAAACTTCGTTCCCGCCCACCACGTACGGCATGATCGCCTGCGCAGCCCCCGTCGAGTAATCCCCCAGATGCCCGGTATAACCGCCCGCCAGCGCCATATAACGCTGTAACAGGGTCGCCGCTTTGTGTAACACGCCGTTGGAACGCCAGCCGTACGAACCGGCAAAAATTGAGGCCGGGCCGTAGCTGTCACGGATGCGTTTATGCTGCGTATGGATAAGATTCAGCGCGTCGTCCCAACTGACGCGAACAAACTCATCCTGCCCACGTACGCCCTGTGGGTTCTCCGGCGAGGCGAGAAACCCTTTACGCACCATCGGAAAACGTACCCGCGTTTTACTGTGAACCTGGTCGCGCACCACGGTTTGCAAAGAGTTGGGATGAGCGGTGGGCAGCGCGCCACGCGAGGAGAAAACCGTCTCACCATCAGTGTCGACGAGGATTGGTCCCCAGTGGGCGGCGGTTAACACCGAGTAATGTGCGGGTGAATTAGCCAAGATGGCGCTCCTGAATGCGATGTGACGGCTTATTTATTATGCCGTTCAATGTTACTTACAAATTTCAGAGTCTTCCCTGGAATTTTCTTCATGTTCACACGTCATAATCAACCGCCACGGTCGCTGTGGCAAAGAAGAAAAAGTCATTAAGGAATTAAGATGAAGAAACGTGTATTTGTTATTGCTGCCATCGTGAGCGGCGCCCTGGCGGTTTCTGGCTGCACAACAAACCCTTACACCGGCGAACGCGAAGCGGGTAAATCCGGCATTGGCGCAGGTATTGGCTCTCTGGTCGGCGCGGGCATTGGCGCACTCTCTTCTTCGAAGAAAGATCGCGGCAAAGGCGCACTGATTGGCGCAGCGGCTGGCGCGGCCGTTGGCGGTGGTATCGGCTATTACATGGACGTGCAGGAAGCGAAACTGCGCGAAAAAATGCAGGGAACGGGCGTCAGCGTGACGCGCAGTGGCGATAACATCATTCTGAACATGCCAAACAACGTCACCTTCGACAGCAGCAGTGCCAACCTGAAGCCTGCGGGTGCTAACACCCTGACCGGCGTGGCGATGGTACTGAAAGAGTACAATAAAACCGCCGTCAACGTACTGGGCTTCACCGACAGCACCGGCAGCCAGGATCTGAATATGCGTCTGTCGCAGCAGCGCGCAGACTCCGTAGCCAGCGCCTTGATCACTCAAGGGGTCGCAGCTAACCGCATCCGCACTCAGGGTATGGGCCCGGCAAATCCAATCGCCAGCAACAGCACAGCGGAAGGTAAAGCGCAAAACCGCCGCGTAGAAATTACCTTAAGCCCGATCCAGTAACGTTTTGTGCCGGATGGAGACAGTCCGCGTCCATCCGGCATGAAGCACTTGCCATCGTTGATTTTCGCGTTAAGGTGTTGTCACCAAATTCAGGGAAATCAGCGATGAGCAAATCAACACGGGCAACCATCAGCGATGTGGCGAAAGCTGCAAAAACCGGCAAGACCAGCATTTCACGTTATCTCAACGGTGAAAAGCACCTGCTTTCCGACGCGCTGCTGGCCCGCATTGAACAAGCCATTGCCGATCTCGACTACCGTCCCAGCCTGATGGCAAGAGGCCTGAAACACGGTCGTACCCGCCTGATTGGCCTGATCATCGCCGATATTACTAATCCCTACTCCGTCAACGTGCTAAGTGGTATTGAAGCCGCCTGCCGCGATAAAGGCTTTACCCCGCTGGTGTGTAACACCAACAACGAAGTGGATCAGGAACTGCATTATCTCGATCTGCTGCGCAGCTACCAGGTCGAAGGGATTGTGGTCAACGCCGTCGGAATGCGCGAAGAGGGGCTGAACCGCCTGCAACAGTCTGCGCTGCCGATGGTGCTGATTGACCGTAAAATTCCCGATTTCGCCTGTGATATGGTCGGGCTGGATAACACCCAGGCGGCAACGGTTGCCACCGAACATCTGGTCGAACAAGGTTTTGAAGCCATCCTGTTCCTCAGCGAACCACTCGGCATGGTGAATACCCGCCGCGAACGCCTGAGCGCTTTTCGCGCCACGCTCGCGCAATACCCCGGCGTTATCGCGCAAAATGCCGAAGTCCCGCTCACGGACAATACGCAACTGGACGACACCCTGCGCCAGTTTCACCAGCAGCATCGTGGCATGCGCAAAGCCGTTATCTCTGCCAACGGTGCCCTCACGCTACAAGTAGCCCGCGCCCTGAAACGCATTGGCCTCAACTGGGGGAGCGACATTGGCTTACTCGGCTTTGACGAACTGGAATGGGCAGAGCTGGCGGGCGTTGGTATTACCACGTTGAAACAACCCACCTGGCAGATTGGTTACACCGCCGTTGAGCAGGTTGTGCGCCGGATTGATGGCGGCTCCGCTGCCATTCAGGAACAGGTCTTCTCCGGCGAGCTGATCGTGCGAGGCTCTACCGCCCGTTAAATTACCTTCGTGATGGTGATCATAAATTCGACATCATGGGCTTTTCTTTGGAACCGGTTCCATCTAGCGTTATAACAAGAACGCTAGTCTGGAGTTTCCATGAAAAGAAAAATTATGGTGGTCACAGCCGCTTACGGTCACGACCAGGTACGGGCCGCAGGCGGGCAAACGGCAATGCTGCCCATTATCGCTGAAGCCGGTGCTGACGGCGTCGAAATCCGCCGCGAGCTATTAACCGAGGCCGAGCTGAAAACGCTGTCAACGATGGCCTCTGCGATCGAAATCTTCGGCCTGCTGGCCTGTTACTCTGCGCCTGAACCGTTGTTCCTTGAGGACGGTAACCTCAACCCCCGTCTTCCAGAACTACTTGAGGAAGCGCAGGCCTTGCAGGCACTGTGGTTAAAAGTCTCCCTCGGCCATTTTTCCCATACCGAACAGTTCAACGTTCTACGCCAATGGCTGGACAACAGCGGAATGGAGCTGGTTGTCGAGAACGATCAGACCGACTGCGGACGCCTGCAGCCGATGCAGCGCTTTAACGAAGCCTGTCAGGCGCAAAACCTGCCGATATCTTTAACCTTCGATATGGGCAACTGGCTGTGGGTGGGCGACTCCCCGGAACAGGCGGCGCAGAACCTGGCGTCAACCGTTGGGTATATCCATGTCAAAGCCGCAGTTGCACATCGCGACAGCTACCGCGCCGTACCACCTGATGCAGCCGATCCGCGCTGGCTGGCGCTGCTAAAAACGCTGCCCAACGATGTCCCGCGCGGCATTGAGTTCCCCCTGGAAGGGCAGGATTTGGCGGCGGTTACCCGCCGCTACGTCGAGCTGTTACGCGAGGAGTAACGCATGAAAAATTCACTGGATGTGGTCACTATTGGTGAAGCGATGGCGATGTTTGTCGCCACGCAAACCGGCGAACTGGCGGATGTGGAGCAGTTTATCAAGCGCGTTGCAGGCGCTGAGCTTAACGTAGCGACCGGTCTTGCTCGTCTGGGCCTGAAGGTCGGTTGGGTGAGCCGCGTTGGCAACGACAGCTTTGGCCGTTTTATCGTTAAGTCGCTGGAAAAAGAAGGGATTGATGCGCAGGGAGTCACCCAGGACGGGCGTTACGCGACTGGCTTTCAGCTTAAATCTAAGGTTGAAAATGGAACCGATCCCATTGTGGAATATTTCCGCAAAGGTTCCGCTGCCAGCCACCTCAGCATTGAAGATTATCACGAGGCCTATTTCTCCAGCGCGCGCCACCTGCACCTGAGCGGCGTAGCGGCAGCACTTTCTGCCAGCTCTTATGAACTACTGGCGCATACCGCCCGCACCATGAAGGCCCAGGGGAAGACCATCTCGTTCGACCCGAATTTGCGCCCGGTGCTGTGGAAAAGCGAAGCCGAGATGGTGGAAAAACTGAACCGGCTGGCATTCCAGGCTGACTGGGTTTTACCAGGTTTAAAAGAGGGCATGATTTTAACCGGGCAACAAACGGCTGAAGCCATCGCCGACTTTTATCTGCGCCACGGAGTAAAGGCCGTGATCGTGAAAACCGGGGCTGATGGCGCCTGGTACAAAACCGCCAGCGGCGAACAAGGCTGTGTTGCGCCGGTAAAAGTCGACAACGTGGTCGATACGGTCGGCGCAGGCGATGGCTTTGCCGTGGGCGTTATTAGCGCCCTGCTGGAAGGCCGCTCGCTGCATCAGGCGGTGACCCGCGGCAATAAAATTGGCGCACTGGCCATTCAGGTTCAGGGCGACAGCGAAGGATTACCCACACGTGAACAATTAGGGGAATAAACTCCCGGCCAACTCTGTACCCTACATACAGAGGCGGCGTATCAGCATAACCAGAGGGCAGTCTATGAATAGCTCAACTAATGCAGCAAAACGCTGGTGGTACATCATGCCAATCGTGTTTATCACGTATAGCCTGGCGTACCTTGATCGCGCGAACTTCAGCTTCGCCTCCGCCGCCGGTATCAACGAGGACCTCGGCATTACCAAGGGGATTTCTTCCCTGCTGGGCGCGCTGTTTTTCCTCGGCTATTTCTTCTTTCAGATCCCGGGCGCAATTTACGCTGAACGCCGTAGCGTACGAAAACTGATTTTTGTCTGTCTGATCCTCTGGGGCGCATGCGCGTCGTTAACCGGCATGGTCAGCAATATTCCAATGCTTGCCGCCATCCGCTTTATTCTTGGCGTCGTTGAAGCCGCCGTGATGCCGGCAATGCTGATTTACATCAGCAACTGGTTTACGAAATCTGAACGCTCGCGCGCAAACACTTTCCTGATCCTCGGTAATCCGGTCACCGTCCTGTGGATGTCCGTGGTTTCCGGTTACCTGATTCAGGCGCTGGGCTGGCGGGAAATGTTCATCATCGAGGGCTTCCCGGCCATCATCTGGGCGTTCTGCTGGTGGGTGCTGGTAAAAGACAAACCGTCTCAGGTCGGTTGGCTGTCAGAATCTGAAAAAGCCGCCCTTCAGGCACAACTGGAAAAAGAGCAGCAAGGCATCAAAGCCGTACGTAACTATAGCGAGGCTTTCCGCTCACGTAACGTCATCCTGCTGTGTATGCAGTATTTCGCCTGGAGTATTGGCGTCTATGGTTTTGTCCTGTGGCTGCCGTCGATTATCCGCAACGGCGGCGCAAACCTGGGGATGGTGGAAGTTGGTTGGCTGTCATCCGTACCGTATCTGGCGGCGACGGCGGCGATGATCCTCGTCTCCTGGGCGTCCGATAAGCTGCAAAACCGTAAGCTGTTTGTCTGGCCACTGTTACTGATCGCGGCGTTCGCGTTTATCGGCTCCTGGGCCGTAGGCGCAGACCACTTCTGGATTTCTTACACGCTGTTGGTTATTGCGGGCGCGGCAATGTACGCCCCCTATGGCCCCTTCTTCGCCATCATCCCGGAAATGCTGCCGCGCAACGTCGCCGGAGGGGCAATGGCACTGATCAACAGCATGGGCGCGCTGGGCTCGTTCTTCGGTTCATGGTTTGTCGGCTACCTCAATGGCGCAACCGGCAGCCCGTCCGCCTCGTACATTTTTATGGGGGTAGCGCTTTTTGTCTCAGTATGGCTAACTCTAATTGTTAAGCCTGCTAATAATTCCCAAATTCCGGTTGGCGCACGCCACGCTTAAATTTTAACTTACGGAGATTCGCATGAAGCCGTCCATTATTCTCTATAAAGCGTTACCTGACGATTTACTGCATCGCCTGGAAGAGCATTTTACTGTGACTCAGGTGCCTAACCTGCGCCCGGAAACGGTCGCACAGCACGCCGACGCTTTTGCCAATGCAGAAGGTCTGCTGGGCTCCAGTGAAGCCGTCAATACCGCTCTGCTGGAGAAAATGCCCAGGCTGCGTGCGACATCCACGATTTCCGTAGGCTATGACAACTTCGACGTCGATGCCCTCAACGCGCGTAAGGTGCTGTTGATGCACACGCCAACCGTGCTGACGGAAACCGTCGCCGATACGGTAATGGCGCTGGTGTTAAGCACCGCTCGCCGCGTGGTGGAAGTTGCTGAACGGGTGAAGGTCGGCGAATGGACCAAAAGTATCGGGCCAGACTGGTTTGGTACCGATGTACACCACAAAACGCTGGGGATTGTCGGTATGGGCCGCATTGGGCTGGCGCTGGCGCAACGTGCGCATTTCGGCTTTAGCATGCCGATTCTCTATAATGCGCGCCGTCATCATCAGGAAGCAGAAGAACGCTTCAATGCACGTTACTGCGACCTCGATACGCTGTTGCAGGAGTCTGATTTTGTCTGCCTGATCCTGCCGTTAACCGACGAAACGCATCATCTGTTCAGTACCGAGCAGTTTGCCAAAATGAAGTCTTCCGCCATTTTCATTAACGCCGGACGTGGCCCGGTGGTCGATGAAAAAGCGTTGATTGCCGCCCTGCAAAACGGCGAAATTCATGCCGCTGGCCTGGATGTATTTGAGCAAGAGCCATTATCGGTAGACTCACCGCTGCTGTCACTGCCCAACGTGGTGGCCGTACCGCACATTGGTTCAGCCACGCACGAAACGCGCTACAACATGGCGGCCTGTGCGGTGGATAACTTAATCGATGCGCTGCAAGGACGCGTTGAGAAGAACTGCGTAAACCCGCAGGTCGCATCATAAACAAAAGGCCGGGTAGCGCTTATGCTCACCCGGCCTTCCATGTATTACAGCACCTTCATTACTGAGCGGCATTCACCGCAGCAGTCCAGGCCTGATTAAATGCCTGATGCTGAGCAGCCAACGGGCCAATCAGCGTATTGTACTGACTTGCCTGCTGTGACGTTGGGAACTGGATACCGTTGGCAACAAAGCTCACCTGCGTATCCTGCTGTGCCACAAAATCACCAACCTGTACCAACTGCTGCGTGAAAATTTGCGCGGCAGGGATCAGCGGCTGTAAGGCCTCTGCTGGGACAGTAACAACTTTGTTGTACACCTGATCAAAGACCGGCTTCAGATCTTCGCCCTGCTTCAGCGCGCCATGTGCAGCATCCGCCTGCAGTTTCGCATTCTGCAACTGTTGCCCTAACACGCCCAGCGCACCATTTGCCTGACGCAGCGGTTCACGCTGAGTCACATAATCCTGAGGAACACGAATCGCATTTACGCTATCAACCACCGGACGCAGACCGGAGTCCATCGCCTGATTAACCTGCTGCGAATAGCCATACAGAATCGCGTAATCGGACACAAACGGGCCAAACTGTTTTTTCTGATCGGCGGTCAGCGTTGGTAAACGCTCTCCGCTACGCATTGCAGTATTCTGCAGAAAATCGATAAACGCTTTGCGTTGATCGCCTTCTTTATCAAAACACCCACTCAGGCCAACTACCATTAAGAGCGCCAAAACAGGCGCAAACCAGCGAGAGCAGGACTTACCTGTCGCCATTTTAATACTCCTTTCACCCAAAAATGCGCACAACGACACCCGCGTGCCTGACGTTGACAAGGATAGTCCAGGTCAGCCCCGCAAGATACCCTTTCCGCGTAATCTTGTGGGGGAAAATAACCGTTCCCACCACCGTTCGTTTTGCTAAACAATGCTGCATTTACCACTCGGCGTCATATTTTAGTCATCTTTACAATCGGAATCGATCGTTCGGAGATCCCGACCTTTATCAGTTTGTTAGCCAGCAAAAGATTATCACCTGCGATCCGCTGAAACGAATCCATCACACAAACCTTAAATCCGGCTTCATTTTTTCCGACTACTCTTAATGAGCTTCGAAGAAATTCACGATCCCGCTGTGTGATTTGTAGGAGTTCTCAATGGAATACAAAGATCCTATGTTTGAACTGCTAAGCAGTCTGGAGCAGATTGTTTTTAAAGATGTATCGCAGACGGTCACTCTGCCGCAAAAAACCAACCCTTTCACCGAATTTGAACAGCTACGACGAGGGACAGGTTTAAAAACAGATGATTTTGCCCGAGTGATGGGCGTGACGGTCGCGATGGTTCATGAATGGGAGTCTAAACGCGTAAAGCCTTCCACTACCGAATTGAAGTTAATGCGCTTGATTCAGGCAGACCCTAGGTTAAGTAAGCAACTGATGGATTGAACTATTTTTCAATTTTGCTTAAGAACGGTCCTGTTACAGGGCCGTTCTCTTACGAAGGTTATCCACAAAAAAGAAAATAGTAGTTGCATCCACATGCGTAAAATGAGTTAATGCCCTCAACGGTTTGACGTACAGACCATTACAGCAGTTAGTAAGGCAAGTCCCTTCAAGAGTTATCGTTGATACCCTTCGTAGTGAGCATTTCCTTTACTGTTAAAAAATCTGTAAAGCACGCCATATCGCCGAAAGGCACACTTATTTTTTAAAAGGTAATACACTATGTCCGGTAAAATGACTGGTATCGTAAAATGGTTCAACGCTGACAAAGGTTTCGGCTTCATCACTCCTGACGATGGCTCTAAAGACGTGTTCGTACACTTCTCTGCTATCCAGAACGATGGCTACAAATCTCTGGACGAAGGTCAGAAAGTTTCCTTCACCATCGAAAGCGGCGCTAAAGGCCCGGCAGCTGGCAACGTAACCAGCCTGTAAGCTCAAAAATTCTGAATCCCTGCCAAACGGCGGGGATTTTTTTTATCTGTACTTCGCAGCACATCCCACCTAAACGCTTCTTTGCATTACTTTACCCGTCGCCCCTTTGACCTTTCCCTAAGGGCAAGCTTTATAGTGAGCCAGTCTATATTCCACAATTTTCACAAGGAATTGAAGCTATGTCGAAATCCTCACTGCTGCTGATTTTAGGTTTGCTCACCACTGGTACTGCGTTCGCGGCAACGCCGGAAGCTACTTTTCTGGCCGAACACGGACTTAGCGGGAAATCCGTCGAACAAATCGTAGAAACGATCGATCAATCACCGCAGAGTCGCCCGCTGCCGTACTCAGCGTCCATCACCAGCACCGCGTTGAAGCTCTCTTCGGGCGATCAGATTTATACCCTGCCGCTCGGTGACAAGTTCTATCTGTCGTTTGCCCCGTATGAATGGCAAACACATCCTTGCTTCAACCACAGCCTTTCTGGCTGCCAGGGCGAAATGCCGGAGAAGACATTCAATGTCAAAGTGACGGATAACAAGGGTGATGTGGTGGTACAAAAAGCGATGAAGAGCGGCCGTAATGGCTTTGTCGGGGTATGGCTACCGCGCAATATGGAAGGCACCATCGCAGTGAGCTACAACGGTAAAACGGCGAAGTATCCTATTAAGACGATGGAAGACAGCCAGACCTGTCTGACAAAATTGCAGTTGCGCTAATAACATAAAAAAATGCCGGATAAGGCGAAGCCGCCATCCGGCATTTTCTAAGTCAGCGCAGGGCCATTACTGCAGCAGAGAAATATCCGCCACGCGCAGGAACAGCTCGCGCAGTTTTTCGAGCATAGACAGACGGTTAATACGCAGATCTTTATCTTCTACGTTGACCATCACTTTCTCGAAGAACGCATCAACCGGTTCACGCAGTTCCGCCAACTCAACCAGCGCTTCCTGGTAACGACCGGCAGCGAAGACAGGCTCCAGCTTATCGCGCAGCACAACCACCTGCATTGCCAGCGCAATTTCTTCCGGCTCTTTCAGCGTCGCCGCATTCACGCGGTCATTCAGCGTCTCTTCAGACTTCGCAAGGATGTTCGATACACGCTTGTTCGCGGCAGCCAGCGCGGACGCGGCTTCCAGCGTACGGAAGTGCGAAACCGCCTTCATACGTGCGTCAAAATCAGCCGGACGAGTCGGACGACGTGCCAGTACGGCCTGAATGGTGTCGACGGTGTAACCTTCGTCCTGATACCAGGCGCGGAAGCGACCGAGCATAAAGTCGATAACGTCATCCACCACGTTGGCGTTGGTCAGCTTGTCACCATACAGACGAACCGCTTCTTCGGTCAGCGTTTGCAGATCCAGATTCAGGTTCTTCTCAACGATAATACGCAGCACACCCAGCGCAGCACGACGCAGCGCAAACGGGTCTTTGTCGCCTTTCGGATGCTGACCAATACCGAAGATACCAGCCAGGGTGTCCATCTTGTCAGCAATCGCCACGGCACAAGCTACCGGGTTCGACGGCAGATCATCACCGGCAAAACGCGGCTGATACTGTTCGTTCAGCGCCACGGCTACATCTTCCGCTTCGCCATCGTGACGCGCGTAGTGCATGCCCATCACACCCTGGGTGTCGGTGAACTCGAAGACCATGTTGGTCATCAGGTCACACTTGGACAGCAGGCCAGCACGCGTTGCGTGGTTAACATCAGCGCCAATCTGACCAGCAATCCAGCCCGCCAGAGCCTGGATACGGTCAGTCTTGTCGCGCAGCGTACCCAGTTGCTGTTGGAACAGCACGGTTTGCAGACGCGGCAGATGGTCTTCCAGACGTTTTTTACGGTCGGTATTGAAGAAGAACTCGGCATCCGCCAGGCGCGGACGAACGACTTTCTCGTTACCGGAGATAATCTGGATCGGATCTTTCGATTCGATGTTGGCAACGAAGATAAAGTTCGGCAGCAGTTTGCCGTCGTTCGCGTAAACCGGGAAGTACTTCTGGTCACCTTTCATGGTGTGTACCAGCGCTTCAGACGGAACTGCGAGGAATTTCTCTTCGAACTTCGCGGTCAGCACTACCGGCCATTCCACCAGCGAGGTGACTTCTTCCAGCAGGCTTTCGCTCAGATCAGCGTTACCGCCAATCTTACGCGCCGCTTCTTCAGCATCGGCTTTGATTTTCGCTTTACGCTCAGCGTAATCCGCAATTACTTTGCCGCGCTCACGCAGGATTTCCGGGTACTGATCGGCAGAATCGATGGTGAATTCCGGCTCGCCCATAAAGCGGTGCCCGCGGATCACGCGATCGGACTGAATGCCCAGAATCGTTGCCGGAATCACTTTGTCGCCCAGCAGCAGGGTCACGGTGTGAACCGGACGCACGAAGTGGACATCAGACGCGCCCCAGCGCATCAGTTTCGGGATAGGCAGCTTCGCCAGTGACGTGGCGATCATGTTTGGCAGCAGCGTTTCTGCGCTTTCGCCTTTTACATGCGCACGGTACAGCAGCCATTCGCCTTTGTCGGTAGTCAGACGCTCAGCCTGATCAACCGTGATGCCGCAGCCACGTGCCCAACCTTCTGCCGCTTTGCTCGGTTTGCCTTCAGCGTCAAACGCCTGGGCAATGGCCGGACCGCGTTTTTCAACTTCGCGATCGGGTTGAGATTCCGCCAGATTCGCGACTTTCAGCGCCAGACGACGCGGCGCGGCGAACCACTCAACGTTGCCGTGCGCGATGCCAGCGTTATCCAGCTCCGCGGTAAAGTTTGCAGCAAAGGACTCAGCCAGGCTGCGCAGTGCTTTTGGTGGCAGCTCTTCAGTGCCGATTTCCACCAGAAAAGTTTTCTCAGACATGGCCGCCTCTTATTTGTCTTTGTTGCACATCGGGAAGCCAAGGGCTTCACGGGAAGCGTAGTAAGCTTCTGCCACTGCTTTGGTCAGGGTGCGAATGCGCAGGATATAGCGCTGACGCTCGGTGACGGAGATGGCTTTACGCGCATCCAGCAGGTTGAAGCTATGGGCGGCTTTCAGAATACGTTCATACGCAGGCAGTGGCAGCGGATTTTCCAGCGCCAGCAGCTGCTGCGCTTCTTTCTCGTACTGCTCGAAGCAGGTGAACAGGAAGTCCACGTCGGCGTATTCGAAGTTGTAGGTGGATTGCTCCACTTCGTTCTGATGGAACACGTCGCCGTAAGTGGTTTTACCCAGCGGGCCGTCGCTCCAGACCAGGTCGTAAACGCTGTCTACGCCCTGAATGTACATGGCCAGACGTTCCAGACCGTAGGTAATTTCCCCGGTTACTGGTTTACATTCCAGACCACCAACCTGCTGGAAGTAGGTGAACTGCGTCACTTCCATGCCGTTCAGCCACACTTCCCAACCCAGACCCCAGGCACCCAGCGTCGGGTTTTCCCAGTTATCTTCCACGAAACGGATATCGTGAATGGTCGGGTCCATACCCAGCTCTTTCAGAGAACCCAGGTACAGCTCCTGAATGTTGTCCGGAGAAGGCTTAATCACTACCTGGAACTGATAGTAGTGCTGTAAGCGGTTCGGGTTTTCGCCATAGCGGCCATCGGTCGGACGACGAGAAGGCTGCACATAAGCAGTCGCCATCGGTTCCGGCCCCAGCGCACGCAGGCAGGTCATTGGGTGAGATGTTCCCGCGCCGACTTCCATGTCCAATGGTTGAACAATGGTGCAGCCCTGGCGAGCCCAGTAATCCTGTAAGGTCAGGATCAAGCCCTGGAAGGTCCTGGTATCAAACTTTTGCATATTATTTCGTGCTGGATACGTGTGGATTTAAAGGAAGCGATCAGTATACCCGCTGGCTGCAAGATATACAGTACGAAACGGGAAAAAGGGGGAACTTAGCGCATGGAAAGGTGCAAAAACTGCCCGTCTGCATCAAAAGAACAGACAAAACTCTCTTTACGGAAGGTAGAACCACGCATCTCATAGCTGCCCTGGAATTGTTCCAGGCCGGAGATATCAATTTTCTGCGCGCCAGTGTTGTAGCGTTGCGCCGCCTCATTTTTGCACAATGACTCCATATCCAGCGAACGCGTGGCACTGACCTTAACCTTTTGCGCTTTCTGCGCAGGTGCAGACGATTGTGTGTCAGCGCACGCTACCAGCAAAAGGGCAGCGATCGCGGGAAAGAAATACTTCATCATCATTTTATTACCGCCTGGTTTGCTGGTCAGTCTTATTATTAGTGTCTGGAAACAGATCCTATTTTGAGAATCTCATCAGACCATCTCAAGCTTTAGCGTAAGAACTCGGATTATTCCAGTGAGCTACGTTCGCAAAATATCGGTCAGACTTTTTTTAATGGACACAGAGGAACTGATGCAGCCCAAAATTTTCTGGATTGATAACCTGCGCGGGATAGCCTGTTTAATGGTCGTGATGATCCACACCACAACCTGGTACATCACCAATGCGCAAAGCGTCAGCCCGTTGAATTGGGATCTGGCTAACGTGCTCAATTCAGCCTCTCGCGTCAGCGTTCCGCTGTTCTTTATGATTTCGGGCTATCTGTTCTTTGGTGAGCGTAGCGCCAAACCGCGCCATTTCCTGCGCATCGCGCTTTGCATTCTGTTTTACAGCAGCGTGGCACTGGCCTATATCCTGCTGTTTACCTCGATCAACGCTGAGCTGTCGCTGAAGAACCTGCTGCAAAAGCCGGTGTTCTATCATCTGTGGTTTTTCTTCGCGATCGCCGTCATCTACCTGGTTTCTCCGCTGATACAGGTGAAAAATATCAGCGGCAAGATGCTACTGGCGCTCATGGTTGTGATTGGGGTGATTGCCAATCCCAATACCGTCTCGCAAAAAATCGGCGGCTTTGAGTGGCTCCCAGTCAACCTGTACATCAGTGGCGATACTTTCTATTACATCCTGTACGGCATGCTGGGCCGGGCGATTGGCATGATGGATACGCAAAAGCGTGCGCTCAGCTGGCTCTGTGCGACGGTATTTATTACCGCAGTATTTATTATTTCTCGTGGCACATTGCATGAACTGCGCTGGCGAGGCAATTTTGCCGATACCTGGTACCTCTACTGCGGCCCTGCGGTATTTATTTGCGCCGCCTCGCTCCTGACGCTGGTCAAAAATACGCTCAGCACACGTACTCTGCCGCTACTGGGCCTTATTTCTCGCCATTCATTGGGCATATATGGTTTTCATGCGCTGATCATTCACGCACTACGTACCAACGGAATTGAACTCAAAAACTGGCCACCGCTGGATATGCTGTGGATTTTCAGCGCCACGCTGGCGGGAAGCCTGCTGCTGTCCGTATTGTTGCAACGTATCGATACGCGCAGGCTGGTGAGTTAGGTGTCTCCAGGCAGCGCCTGATTACGCGAACGCTGCAGTAAAAATTGCCCCATTAAACAGACGAAGAATGCTGCCGGGTATAACCCTATTTCAAAGGGCGCCAACGGGGCATTCCACACCCCCACCAGCAACAACCCTATCGTGATGAGCACCACCATCTGACACACGGAAGCGAAGCGTTCATCAATTTGATTGAGATTTACTGCACGTTGATAGGCATACGTAACGAACATCCCCGTCATCAATGCCCCCAAAAAATACCCCTTGCCGCTCAGTAACGGGCATGCGCGCCATAAACCGATACTGTAAGTCAGTATGCCTGAGAGGAATAATATCCATGGCAACAGCCTGGTTGTCTTCATTGGGATCTCCTTATCCATCATGGATACAATATGAATAACCCGCTAAAGACAACACAGAAAAAAGCGACTACACAGGACTTTCAGAATACATCCATACGTATAATTTATTATTTTTGTGGATATATGCATGCGGCAAATTCCCCTCTGCTAGCCAGAGGGGAAAGTGGTCAGGACATCAGCGGTTGTAATTGCTGATAGATACGACGGAAGGTTTCTCGACGCTGTTGATAACGAGCATGACGCTCCGCGTCAGGATAATGCGCCTGCTCCAGCGTAAGCTGAGGCAGTAACTCTGATAACGACGTTTGCGGATTCATGGCAACTTGCGCCAGGCGCGCCGCGCCGAGTGCAGGGCCAACGTCACCGCCGGTACGGTAATCCAGCTGCAATCCGCTGATGTCAGATAGCATCTGACGCCAGTATTCGCTACGTGCCCCGCCGCCGATCAGCGTAATGCTGGCGGGCTGAATGCCACAGGCATGTACCACGTCCATACCGTCAGCCAGCGCAAAACCCACACCTTCCAGCACCGCCTGTGCCAGTTCTGCCGGACCATGCTGATGCGTCAGACCGAAAAATACGCCCTTGGCCTGCGGATTGTTATGCGGCGTACGCTCGCCGGACAAATAAGGTAAAAACCAGACCGGCTCCGCGTGTTCATCCGCCTGTTGCGCAGCGTCAATCAACGCAGGAACGCTCGCCAGTCCGGTTAATTTTGCCGCCCAGTCCAGACACGATGCCGCACTTAACATTACAGACATCAGATGCCATCGCTCAGGCAAAGCATGGCAAAAACTGTGAACCGCACTTTCCGGTTTGCTTAGGAAACCATCACTCACCGCAAAATAGACGCCGGATGTCCCCAGCGAAAGCATCGCCTGACCGGCATTCATCATGCCTACGCCAACCGCGCCCGCCGCGTTATCACCGCCTCCGGCAACCACCGCAACCTCCTCCATTCCCCAGGCTTTGGCGACGTCTGGCAATAAGGTTCCGGTAATCTCGCTGCCTTCATAGAGCGCAGGCATATGTGCGCGAGTCAGTTTACAGGCAGCCAGCATGACATCGCTCCAGTCACGCTTCGCGACATCCAGCCACATTGTCCCTGCCGCATCAGACATATCGCTGGCAAAATCACCGGTCATGCGCAAACGCAGGTAATCTTTCGGCAGCAGGACTTTATCAATCTGGTTGAAAATCTCCGGCTCGTGGCGTTGCACCCACAGCAGTTTTGGCGCGGTAAAGCCAGGCATCATCAGGTTGCCAGTGATCGATCGAGACTGCGGAACCTGATTCTCCAGCATCACGCACTCTTCAGCACAGCGACCGTCGTTCCATAAGATAGCCGGACGCAATACCTTCTGTTGTTCATCCAGTAGCGTCGCACCGTGCATCTGCCCGGCAATCCCCAACGCTTTCACCTTGCGGAGTGAATGCTGCTGACCCAGTGCTTTTACCGCGCGATCCGTTGCCAGCCACCACTGCTCAGGGTCTTGTTCTGACCATAACGGATGCGGGCGCGAGACGGTGAGTTTCTCCGTTTGTGAAGCCACCACATCGCCCTGCTCATTGAGCAGAATGGCCTTTACGCCTGATGTGCCAAGATCTATCCCGATATACATAAGGCATCGTTCCTTAAAGAAAGGCCCGGTAGCGCTAGCAGACCGGGCTTACGGACGTTCTCAGAGACCCGTTATTTGTCGAACAAATAATGGTTTACCAGATTTTCCAGCAATTCCTGATGACCGCTCTGGTGCACTGGCGCCAGGTTGTGTTGTTCAGCGTACTGCGCAATTTCTGTCAGCGTCATCTGGCCTTTCAGAATTTGCTGGCCCAGCTCACCATTCCAACCGGCATAACGTTTAGCCACACGCTGATCCAGGCCACCGTCTTCAATCATACGGGCCGCAATTTTCAGCGACAGTGCCATGGTATCCATCGCGCCAATATGACCATAGAACAGATCGTATTTATCGGTGCTCTGACGACGTACTTTGGCATCAAAATTCAGGCCGCCGGTGGTGAAGCCACCCGCTTTCAGGATTTCGTACATCACCAAGGCATTCTCTTCTACGCTGTTCGGGAACTGGTCGGTATCCCAGCCCAGCTGTGCATCGCCGCGGTTGGCATCGACAGAGCCAAACAGACCCAGCGCGATAGCGGTGGCGATTTCGTGATGGAACGAATGGCCTGCAAGCGTAGCGTGGTTGGCTTCAATATTCAGTTTGATCTCTTTTTCCAGACCGAACTGCTTGAGGAATCCGTACACGGTCGCCGCATCGTAGTCGTACTGGTGCTTGGTCGGTTCCTGCGGTTTCGGCTCGATAAGCAAAGTGCCCTGGAAACCAGTTTTGTGTTTGTGTTCCACGACTAATTGCATGAAACGACCAATCTGCTCACGTTCCTGACGCAGATCGGTATTCAGCAGCGTTTCATAACCTTCACGACCGCCCCACAGAACGTAGTTTTCACCACCTAACTTGTGCGTGGCATCCATGGCCGTAACCACCTGCGTGGCTGCCCAGCTGAACACTTCTGGATCTGGGTTTGTGGCCGCACCCGCACCGTAGCGTGGGTTAGTGAAGCAGTTTGCTGTACCCCACAGCAGCTTCACGCCGCTCTGTTCCTGTTTTGCCGCCAGCACATCAACCATCTGCGCAAAGTTGTTTTTGTACTCTTTCAAAGACGCACCTTCCGGCGAAACATCCACGTCATGGAAGCAGTAGTAAGGCACGTTCAGCTTGTGGAAAAACTCAAATGCCACATCCGCTTTGCGTTTCGCCAGCGCCAGAGCTTCACCAGGCTGCTGCCATGGACGATCGAAAGCGCCCATACCGAACATATCCGCCCCGTTCCAGCAGAAGGTATGCCAGTAGCAGGCAGCAAAACGCAGATGATCTTCCATGCGCTTGCCCAATACGATTTCGTCAGGGTTGTAATGGCGAAATGCGAGCGGGTTGGTGGATTGAGTGCCTTCAAAACGAACACGATCGAGTTGGTCAAAATAAGCCGGCATAATAAGCTCCATAATCAGGTAATACGGTAAGTAAACTGCGATGTAGCTATACTGGAATTTCCTGATTTATTGCTCAATTACGTTATTTCACACCGCTATTAAGAGAATACCCAAACGTGCGCTGGCTCCCAAAAAAACGCTCTGAAAAACGAAATAAAAAAGCGATCACGATCGAAGGTTAGCCAATAAACAAAAAACCGTAATGCGCAGATAAAAAATGGCAATTGTCATCCCACTGGCAGTATGTGAATTTTGCGTAGCACCAGGCAAATAAGAAATTTGTCACGCTTCATCAAGCAGTCGTACCTGCGATTTTGCTAGTATCGACAGGCCCACGTTAACCTTTCCAGGACAGGTTCTTATGTTTGATAAACGTCACCGCATCACTCTGTTATTTAATGCCAATAAAGCCTATGACCGCCAGGTGGTAGAAGGAGTGGGTGAATATTTACAGGCATCGCAATCCGAGTGGGATATATTCATTGAGGAAGATTTCCGCGCCCGTATCGATAATATTAAAGACTGGTTAGGCGACGGCGTTATTGCTGATTATGACGATGATGACATTGCACAATTACTTGCCGATGTGGAGGTTCCCATTATCGGTGTTGGAGGCTCCTACCATCTGGAGCAAGATTATCCCCCAGTACATTACATCGCCACCGATAACCACGCGTTGGTAGAAAGCGCTTTCCTGCATCTGAAAGAGAAAGGGGTTAACCGCTTTGCGTTTTATGGTCTGCCTTCTTCAAGCGGCAAACGCTGGGCCGCGGAACGTGAATATGCGTTTTGCCAGCTGGTTGCCAAAGAGAAGTACCGCGGCGTTGTCTATCAGGGGCTGGAAACCGCACCGGAAAACTGGCAGCACGCGCAAAATCGTCTGGCGGACTGGCTACAAACACTACCGCCGCAAACCGGTATTATCGCCGTTACCGACGCGCGGGCACGGCACGTCCTGCAAGTCTGCGAGCACCTGCATATTCCAGTACCGGAAAAGCTGTGTGTGATTGGGATCGACAACGAAGAACTGACCCGCTATCTGTCGCGGGTGGCGCTGTCATCCGTGGCCCAGGGAGCCAGGCAGATGGGGTATCAGGCCGCTAAACTCTTACATCGTTTACTGGCAAATGAAGAGCTGCCGCTGCAACGTACACTGGTTCCTCCGGTGCGCGTCATTGAACGCCGCTCAACCGACTACCGTTCATTAACCGATCCGGCGGTGATTCAGGCGATGCACTTTATCCGCAACCATGCCTGTAAAGGTATTAAGGTTGAACAAGTGCTGGATTCAGTGGGGATTTCTCGTTCGAATCTGGAGAAGCGTTTTAAAGAAGAGGTCGGAGAGACTATCCACGCCGTGATTCATGCCGAAAAGCTGGAAAAAGCGCGCAGCCTGTTGATTTCTACCACGCTTTCAATCAACGAAATTTCACAGATGTGCGGCTATCCGTCTCTGCAATACTTTTATTCGGTCTTTAAGAAAGAGTATGACACGACGCCCAAAGAGTATCGCGATGTGAACAGCGAAGTGTTGCTGTGAGGAATATTGCCGGATGCGGCGAAGCCGCCATCCGGCACACAGAATTACATATGCGCGGCGATTAAACGCTGGTTATCCTGATACATTGCGAACAGATAGTTGTTGTAGCTCTGTCCTTTAGTGGAATAACCCTTCAGCTTATGAATCATCGCGGTAGCGGTGACTTCCTGATCGGCTTTACGCAGCTGCGCACGTGACTTACGGAAA
Organism: Citrobacter sp. Cpo030; assembly: GCF_030333005.1. Taxonomy (NCBI): domain Bacteria; kingdom Pseudomonadati; phylum Pseudomonadota; class Gammaproteobacteria; order Enterobacterales; family Enterobacteriaceae; genus Citrobacter; species Citrobacter sp. Cpo030. Next base: position 238,972 of record NZ_JAOWGT010000074.1, read on the forward strand.
GAAGAGTAAGCCGGATGCGTGTTCAGGTTAATGACGTAGGCATTCACCGACTCTTTCACCGATTCAAACTGTGAGTAGCCTTTCACTTTACCCGGTGCATTGTTACAACGACCTTTGCCACATTTCATGCCAAACAGGTTGTTGTTGCTACGCGCCAGCTTCGACGTACCCCAGCCACTTTCAGCCGCAGCCATGGTTGCCACCATACTGGTCGGGATAATGTCTACGCGCTCAAGCAGCGTATTCCACGGAATTTTACGCGTGTTGCCAGACCAGTTCACCTTGTAGCGCTTCGCGATGTCTTTCATACGCGTACGCTCAGTCGGTGACCAGCGGTTCTGGTACTGTTTTGAAATCAGCCAGTTACGGTCCGCCGTAATGGCAGCATTTTGACTGGTAATATAAGGCATAACCGTCCGGAGAAACGCTTTTTTCCTTGGTGTTCCGGAAGGGTATTTTCGCAAATCAGGAAGTGAACTACTCTTTGCACTATTGCGAGAATACTCTTGTTTACTGCTTACCTGTGTATTACTTGTCTTGATTACCTGGGGCTTGTGACTCGTTGTCGCCGTGTGTGTCTTTGCCAGCACCTCACCCGAAAATGCAACGGTGAGTAACATAAGAATCATTGCCCCATATCGTCGAATGGGAGTCAATATCATTAGGTCTCCTGGTCGGATTTATACATTCCAACACCTTATATTTTTCACAAAAATGAGAGATGAATCTCAAATCATATCAAAAATAGCCGTCAAGAGCACCCAAAGGAATAGTCCAATTCTGAAACCATGTCACGCATTAACGGTTCAGGGTGCTATTAATTCGAAGAAAATGTGGAGGTTATCGCAAAATAAGTTCATTTTTTGCGCGCGATCGCTCACCCTCACTTCTCCTCCTGGCGGAATCGACTCAAAGGAGGAGTTTCCGGCCTGATTTCACTGGCAAACTGGCGAAAATTGCAGCACCAAGGACAGCATTATGAAACTTGCCGCCGTTGCGCTGGCGCTCATGCCCGGCATTGCCATCGCCTCATCATGGACTTCTCAGGGACTCCCCACCTTCGAAGCGGAAGGTACGGGTAAATTCGTCAGCCATGCAGCGTTGACGAAGGGTACGCGTCCTTTAATCCTAAATTTTGACCAACAGTGCTGGCAGCCTGCTGATGCAATAAAACTCAACCAGATGCTGTCACTAAAACCGTGTGAAGGCGCCCCGCCGCAGTGGCGCTTATTCAAAGACGGCGATTACACGCTGGAAGTGGATACCCGCTCCGGAACGCCAACGTTGATGCTCTCGGTAAAAAGCGCCGCTGACCCTGTCACGACCCAGATTCGCCAGTGCCCGAAATGGGATGGTTCGCCGTTAACACTGGATGTGAGCCAGACCTTTCCGGAAGGTGCCGTGGTACGTGATTTCTACAGCCAGCAAACGGCAACGGTAAAAAATGGGTCGATTACCCTACAGCCTGCTGCAGCCAGTAACGGACTGTTGCTGCTGGAACGGGCGGAAACTGACGCCCCAGCCGCTTTCGACTGGCATAACGCTACGGTGTACTTCGTCCTGACGGATCGCTTTGTAAATGGTGACCCGAGCAACGACCACAGCTACGGTCGGCGCAGCGATGGCATGCAGGAAATTGGCACCTTCCACGGGGGCGATTTACGCGGTCTTGCCAGCAAACTCGACTATCTGCAACAACTGGGCGTCAATGCGTTATGGATCAGCGCGCCGTTTGAGCAAATCCACGGCTGGGTCGGCGGTGGCACCAAAGGCGATTTCCCCCATTATGCTTACCACGGCTATTACACTCAGGACTGGACCACGCTCGACGCGAATATGGGTAATGAAGCTGACCTGCGTGCGCTGGTTGACGGCGCGCACCAGCGCGGCATTCGCATCCTGTTTGATGTCGTCATGAATCATACCGGCTACGCCACGCTGGCGGATATGCAGGAGTATCAGTTTGGGGCCCTGTACTTGTCGGGCGATGAACTGAAAAACACGCTCGGTGAACGCTGGACGGACTGGAAGCCAGCCGCCGGGCAAAGCTGGCACAGCTTTAATGATTACATCAACTTCAGCGATAAAGCAGGCTGGGAAAAATGGTGGGGGAAAAACTGGATCCGCACCGATATTGGCGATTACGACAATCCGGGTTTTGACGACCTGACCATGTCGCTGGCTTTCCTGCCCGATCTGAAAACCGAATCCACCACGCCTTCCGGGCTACCAAACTTTTATCAACACAAACCGGATACGCACGCTAAAGCTATTGCTGGTTACACGCCCCGCGATTATCTGACCCACTGGCTCAGCCAGTGGGTGCGTGATTACGGGATTGACGGGTTTCGGGTCGATACCGCCAAACACGTCGAACTTCCCGCCTGGCAGCAGTTAAAAACACAGGCCAGCGCGGCACTGGTTGAATGGAAGAAAGCGAACCCGGATAAAGCGCTTGATGACAAACCTTTCTGGATGACCGGCGAGGCTTGGGGTCATGGCGTGATGCAAAGCGACTATTACCGTCACGGCTTTGATGCGATGATCAATTTCGACTATCAGGAGCAGGCGGCAAAGGCCGTCGATTGTCTGGCGAGTATGGATCTCACCTGGCAACAGATGGCGGAAAAATTGCAAGATTTCAACGTTCTGAGCTATCTATCCTCGCACGATACGCGTCTGTTCCGCGAAGGTGGAGATAAAGCTGCCGAGCTATTGCTGCTGGCGCCAGGCGCGGTACAACTCTTTTACGGCGACGAGTCGGCCCGGCCCTTTGGACCAACAGGTTCAGACCCATTGCAGGGTACGCGCTCAGAAATGAACTGGCAGGATGTTACCGGGGAATCTGCTGCCAGCGTCGCTCACTGGCAACGCATCAGTCAGTTCCGGGCCAGACATCCCGCCATCGGTGCCGGTAAACAGACCACGCTGACATTGAAGCAGGGATACGGATTTATCCGCGAGCATGGCGACGATAAGGTGATGGTGGTGTGGGCCGGTCAGCCCTGATCCCAACAGGCTTCTCGCTGTGCATACAGCGGGAAGCTCAACACAAAATAAAAAACCAGCCAGGTAAACATCTGCAGCATAAAACATCAATCCAGCCCCTCCCCCCTGATTTGCACCCTGCCATAGGTAGCGCTATGGTTAGCCACTTTACTACTCAGTTCGACAGACCCCCTGCTATGACATTCTCACTTTTTGGCGACAAATTTACCCGCCATTCAGGCATCACCCGCCTGATGGAGGACCTCAACGACGGTTTACGCACCCCAGGCGCCATCATGCTCGGCGGTGGTAATCCGGCGCAAATTCCAGAGATGCAAAATTACTTCCAGTCTCTGCTGACAGATATGCTGGAAAACGGCAAAGCCACTGATGCGCTTTGCAATTATGACGGTCCGCAAGGGAAAACCGAGCTACTGTCTGAACTGGCGAAACTGCTACGTGAGAAGCAGGGTTGGGATATCGAACCACAAAATATTGCACTGACAAATGGCAGTCAGAGCGCGTTTTTCTACTTATTCAATCTGTTCGCCGGACGCCGCGCTGACGGAACAACGCAAAAAGTGTTATTCCCGTTAGCGCCGGAATACATTGGCTATGCCGATTCCGGGCTGGAAGAGGATCTCTTTGTCTCCGCACGTCCGAACATCGAACTGTTACCGGAAGGCCAGTTTAAGTATCACGTTGATTTTGAACACCTGCACATCGGTGAAGAGACGGGGATGATCTGCGTGTCGCGCCCCACTAACCCGACAGGCAACGTGATCACCGACGACGAGCTGATGAAGCTGGACCGGCTGGCCAACCAGCATGGGATCCCACTGGTGATTGATAACGCCTATGGCGTACCGTTCCCCGGCATCATTTTTAGCGAAGCGCGTCCGCTGTGGAACCCCAACATTGTGCTGTGCATGAGCCTTTCCAAGCTGGGTCTGCCAGGCTCCCGCTGCGGCATCATTATCGCAAATGAAAAAATCATCACTGCGATTACCAATATGAACGGCATCATCAGCCTGGCTCCTGGCGGAATGGGTCCGGCAATGATGTGTGAGATGATTAAACGTAACGATCTGCTGCGCCTGTCCGAAACGGTTATCAAGCCGTTTTACTATCAGCGCGTTCAGGAGACGATTGCGATTATTCGCCGCTACTTGTCAGAAGATCGCTGCCTGATTCATAAACCAGAAGGGGCTATTTTCCTGTGGTTATGGTTCAAAGATTTGCCTATCACTACCGAACTGTTGTATCAGCGTCTGAAAGCGCGCGGCGTGCTGATGGTTCCTGGTGACTACTTCTTCCCAGGTCTGGATAAACCCTGGCCGCATACCCATCAGTGCATGCGGATGAACTACGTACCAGAACCTGAGAAAATCGAAGCTGGCGTGAAGATTCTGGCTGAAGAGATCGAACGCGCCTGGCTGGAAGGCTAACGCAAACCCGACCCAGGTGTGGGTCGGGCTCACTTCACAGCGGCTGTGAACGCAGGCGCTGGCGCTGAATACTGACGGCATCAACACACTGCAACGCGCTGGTCGGGCAGGCTTCGACACACGCTGGCCCCGTCTCGCGATGCCAGCACAAATCGCATTTTATCGCCTGCACCCGCGACGAACGGGCGACGACATTCATTGCCCCAAACGGGCAGGCCAGCATACAGCTTTTACAACCAATACAACGTGCCTGTTCAACGAAGATATGCCCATGTTCACGACGAATGGCGTGAGTTGGACAAACATTCGCACAGGGAGCGTCTTCGCATTGATGGCAGGCGACCGCCGTGGTAAAGGCGTCGTCTTTGATTACCCGAATCCGCGGGATAAACGCAGAAGAAGAGACCGACGCACAGTCCTGGTTTTGCTGATGCGCGACGACACAGGCAACTTCACAGGTACGACATCCAATACATTTTGCCGCATCCGCCATAATAAACGCGTTCATTGCCCCCTCCTTCTGCGTGAAAACCACAGAGTGCCAGAGAGACCGCCCCTGACGCTTTGATCGGACAGGGGAAACGGTTAAATAGTGTCAGGTGCCTGAACGACGCCTGGCATGTGCCTAATCGCGAACGGTAAAACCCAGCTCATTTGAAATGGCCTGCGCGGTTTCCCGTAGCGGCTTGAGTAGATTTTTTTCCCCTATCTGCTTAAGTCGCGAGGTAGAGAGTGAAATTGACACTGCGTACGGCACCCGACCATGAATATCAAACACCGGCACGGCAATACAGGAAACGCCCAATTCGTTCTCTTCCCGATCCATCGCCATACTGCTTTCGCGGATCTGCGCCAATTCGTCGTACATCGCCGGTAAACCGGTAATGGTATTGCGGGTCAGCGGCTGAATCAGATCCTGATGGCTCTCCCAGTAAGATTTCACATAATCCGCATGCCCAAACGCCATGTAAATTTTACCCATCGCGGAGCAATACAGTGGCATATGTTGACCGATATAAGCGCGAGTACGCAGCATGCCCGTCGTCGGTTCCAGCTTATAAATCAGAATCGCGTGGTCATCTTCACGGCTGGAGAAGTTGATTGTTTCACCAGTAGCAATATTCAACGCTTCGAGGTGCGGAGCGGCAACATGGATGATATTCAGTGACGACAGCGCCTTCTGCCCAACGGCGATAAATTTGGTGGTCAGCCTATAGCTACCCGCAGCAGGTGCAGGCGTGACATATCCGCAGGACTGCAGCCCTTGCAGGAGTCGATGCACAGTACTTTTGTTCAGCCCGGCCAGTTCAGACAGATGGGCCAATGGGCACCCATTCGGATAGTTACTCAGAATCTCAATCAACATCAAACCACGGAACAGGCTCTGACTTCCGGCTGGCCTCTCTTTGTCTTGCGTCATTTCACTCTCTTTTGTGCCCATCGCTTCCGCTCCCCTTTTCGTCGCGCTCTGATGGTAGCGCAAAGTGTGTTTCAGTTCACGATCTGAACCGAAAAAACACAACTATTTGATTTTGATGATTTTAAAAAATAGACCACCCCGTTGATCTGTCAAAATTTGATCGCTATATTTGAAATCAGATTTCGCATAGTGAAATTTAGAGATAAAAAAGCGATCAAATTTAAACAAGGAAACAGGAATGAAAGTCACTTTTGAGCAGTTGAAAGATGCGTTCAATCGGGTACTGCTGGCACGCGGTATTGCCGTTGAAACCGCCGATGCCTGTGCCGAAATGTTTGCGCGCACTACCGAGTCCGGCGTTTATTCGCACGGTGTGAATCGTTTTCCTCGTTTTATTCAGCAATTGGATAACGGCGACATCATTCCTGAGGCCAAACCGCAACGCATTACCAGCCTGGGGGCGATTGAACAATGGGATGCTCAGCGTTCGATCGGCAATCTGACGGCGAAAAAGATGATGGACAGAGCCATTGAGCTGGCCTCCGATCACGGTATTGGCCTGGTCGCACTGCGTAACGCCAACCACTGGATGCGCGGCGGCAGCTATGGCTGGCAGGCGGCGGAGAAAGGTTACATCGGTATCTGCTGGACTAACTCGATTGCTGTCATGCCGCCGTGGGGTTCGAAAGAGTGCCGCATTGGCACTAACCCACTGATCGTCGCGATCCCCTCATCGCCAATCACCATGGTTGATATGTCGATGTCGATGTTCTCCTACGGCATGTTGGAAGTGAATCGCCTGGCCGGTCGCGAACTGCCGGTAGATGGTGGCTTTGATGATGAAGGCAATCTCACCAAAGAGCCGGGCGTTATAGAAAAAAACCGTCGCATATTGCCAATGGGTTACTGGAAAGGTTCAGGTCTGTCGATTGTGCTGGATATGATTGCCACTCTGCTTTCTGATGGCTCTTCCGTTGCGGAAGTCACCCAGGATAATAGCGATGAATATGGCGTTTCACAGATATTTATCGCCATTGAAGTGGATAAGCTGATTGATGGCGCCACCCGTGATGCCAAGCTACAGCGGATTATGGATTTCATCACCACCGCCGAACGCGCAGATGAAAACACGCCTGTCCGTCTGCCGGGCCACGAGTTTACAAAGCTACTGGAAGAAAATCGCCGGAACGGTATCACCGTTGACGACAGCGTCTGGGCAAAAATTCAGGCCCTGTAAGGAGCAACACCATGATCTTCGGACATATTGCTCAACCTAACCCATGCCATTTGCCTGCTGCGATTGAAAGGGCGCTCGACTTTCTGCGCACCGCAGATTTTCGCAAACTGGAGCCGGGCGTGGTGGAGATCGACGGTAAAAATATCTTCGCGCAAATTATTGATTTAACCACGCGTGACGTTGCCGAAAATCGTCCTGAGGTGCATCGCCGCTATCTGGATATTCAGTTTCTGGCCTGGGGTGAAGAGAAAATCGGGATCGCCATTGATACCGGGAATAACCAAATCAGTGAATCGTTATTAGAACAGCGCGATATTATTTTTTATCACGCCAGCGAACATGAATCTTTCATTGAAATGATTCCGGGAAGTTACGCCATATTCTTCCCGCAGGATGTTCATCGTCCAGCATGTCATAAAACTGTCGCCACGCCGATCCGCAAAATAGTCGTGAAGGTTGCTATTTCAGTTTTATAAAAGGAGCACAAAAATGAAAGCTAACACTACCGGTTATATTATCGGTGCGTACCCTTGTGCACCCTCATTTCACCAAAAGGGTGAAGAGGAAGAGAAGGAATTCTGGCGACAGCTCTCCGATACAGCGGATATTCGCGGACTGGAGCAGCCCTGCCTTGAAAATCTGCATCCGTTAGGCGACGAATGGTTGTTACGCCATACGCCGGGCGACTGGCAAATCGTGGTCACGGCTATTATGGAAACCATGCGCCGTCGCGGTACTAATGGTGGCTTCGGGTTGGCTTCCAGCGACGAAGAACAGCGTAAAGCCTGCGTGGCGTATTACCGTCATCTGCAGCAGAAAATCAACCATATCAATGCGGCCAACGGCGGAAAAGTAATCGCGCTGGAGCTGCATGCGGCCCCACTAGCAGGCAACCCGAACGTCGATCAGGCCACCGACGCGTTTGCTCGTTCACTGAAAGAAATTACCCGCTGGGACTGGTCCTGCGATCTGGTGCTGGAACATTGCGATGCCATGACAGGTCCCGCGCCACGCAAAGGCTTTTTACCGTTAGACAACGTGCTGGACGCGATAACCGGATATGGCATCAGCGTGTGCATTAACTGGGCGCGCTCGGCCATTGAAGGACGGAACCTCACTCTACCGCTGACCCACACGCAGCAGGCCAAACGGGCTGGGAAACTGGGCGCACTGATGTTCTCCGGCACCACGCTTACGGGGGAATACGGCGAGTGGCAGGACTTACATGCACCGTTTGCCCCTTTCTGTCCAGAAGGCCTGATGACCACGGAGCATGCCCGCGAATTATTCGCCTGCGCAGGAGCCGATCCATTGCAATTTTCTGGCATTAAATTGCTGGAAATAAACGCCAGTGCAGATGTGAACCATCGTGTAGCGATATTGCGCGACGGTATCGCCGCATTAAATAAAGCAAAACTATAAAAATAAAATACTACTCTACGAGAATATTAATATGAACATGACCTCTCGCCCTACACTTCAAGACATACCCCGTCAGCGCTGGCTACGGATTATTCCACCTATTCTCATCGCCTGTATTATTTCTTATATGGACCGCGTCAATATCGCATTCGCGATGCCCGGCGGAATGGATGAGGAATTAGGTATTTCCGCCACCATGGCCGGTCTGGCCGGCGGTATTTTCTTTATCGGCTATCTATTTTTGCAGGTTCCCGGCGGAAAAATTGCCGTTCACGGCAGCGGCAAGAAATTTATCGGCTGGTCCTTGGTTGCCTGGGCGGTCATTTCCGTTCTGACGGGCTTAATCACAAATCAGTATCAACTGCTGGTTTTGCGCTTCTTACTCGGCGTTGCCGAAGGCGGCATGCTGCCGGTCGTGCTGACGATGATCAGTAACTGGTTCCCCGATGCAGAACGCGGTCGCGCCAATGCGATTGTGATTATGTTTGTGCCGATTGCCGGGATCATCACCGCCCCGCTCTCGGGTTGGATCATTACCGTTCTCGACTGGCGTTGGCTGTTTATCATTGAAGGTTTATTGTCTGTCGTCGTCCTGGTGCTGTGGGCCTATACCGTTTACGACCGTCCACAGGAAGCGCGCTGGATCTCTGAGGCCGAGAAAAATTACCTCGTTGAGACGCTGGCCGCCGAGCAAAAAGCCATTGCCGGAACCGAAGTCAAAAATGCCTCTCTGAGTGCAGTGCTGTCCGATAAAACCATGTGGCAGCTAATCGCGCTGAACTTCTTCTATCAGACCGGGATTTACGGTTACACCCTGTGGCTGCCGACCATCCTCAAAGAGTTGACGCACAGCAGCATGGGACAGGTCGGCATGCTCGCCATTCTGCCATACGTCGGCGCAATTGCCGGGATGTTCCTGTTCTCTTCACTCTCTGACCGCACCGGTAAACGCAAGCTGTTCGTCTGCCTGCCGCTGATTGGCTTCGCCTTGTGCATGTTCCTCTCTGTGGCGCTGAAAAATAACGTCTGGCTGGCTTATGCCGCGCTGGTCGGCTGCGGATTCTTCCTGCAATCGGCTGCGGGCGTGTTTTGGACTATTCCGGCGCGTTTGTTCAGCGCAGAAATGGCAGGTGGCGCACGTGGGGTCATCAACGCTCTCGGCAACCTCGGTGGCTTCTGCGGCCCTTACGCGGTCGGCGTTCTCATCACCCTGTACAGCAAAGATGCGGGCGTTTACTGCCTGGCCATTTCACTGGCTCTGGCCGCGCTGATGGCGCTGCTGCTGCCAGCGAAATGCGATGCCGGCGTCGCGCCGCTAAAGACGCTGAATCCACATAAACGTACAGCTTAAAACAATGCCCGGTGGCGCTTCGCTTACCGGGCCTACAGCTAGCAACCGTCCCAGGTCGGATAAGCGCAGCGCCATCCGGCAAAAATGAGATAACAAAGATGAGTGAGAAAGCGACCTTCTGGCTGGGTATTGATTGCGGCGGTACATATCTGAAAGCAGGTTTGTATGATGCCAAAGGTCATGAACAGGGAATTAACCGGCAATCGCTGCAGACAATATCGCCATTACCAGGTTACGCCGAACGCGATATGCACCAACTGTGGCAACAGTGCGTCGCGACCATTGCCGGGCTGTTAAAGCGTACAGGCGTGTGCGGTGAGCAAATCAAAGGCGTCGGCATATCTGCTCAGGGCAAAGGTCTGTTCCTTCTCGATAAGCAAGATAAGCCGCTAGGCAATGCCATTCTCTCTTCTGACCGACGCGCGATGGACATCGTTCAGCGCTGGCAGCAGGATGGGATCCCTGAGCAGCTCTACCCGGTCACCCGCCAGACATTGTGGACCGGGCATCCGGCATCGCTCCTGCGCTGGGTGAAAGAGAACTCCCCTCAGCGCTACGCGCAAATTGGAAGCGTCATGATGGGTCATGACTACCTGCGTTGGTGCTTAACCGGCGTCAAAGGCTGCGAAGAGAGCAATATCTCCGAGTCGAACCTCTACAACATGACCACGGGTCAGTACGACCCGAGGCTGACCCAGTGGCTGGGCATCAGTGAAATCGACAATGCCCTGCCCCCCATCATTGGTTCAGCAGAAATATGCGGGGAAATCACCGCTCAGACAGCCGCCATCACCGGTCTGGCGGCGGGTACCCCCGTCGTCGGCGGACTGTTTGATGTGGTTTCCACCGCACTCTGCGCCGGTATCGAAGATGAACGCACCCTCAACGCGGTGATGGGTACCTGGGCCGTCACCAGCGGGATCGCTCACGGCCTGCGCGACCACGAGCCCCATCCCTATGTTTATGGTCGCTATGTAAATGACGGGCAGTACATTGTTCATGAAGCCAGTCCGACCTCCTCCGGCAATCTGGAATGGTTTACCGCCCAGTGGGGCGAACTCTCTTTTGATGAGATTAATCAGGCCGTTGCCAGCTTACCGAAAGCCGGTAGCGCGCTTTTCTTTCTGCCCTTTTTGTACGGCAGCAACGCCGGGCTGGAGATGACCAGCGGCTTTTATGGCATGCAGGCTATACACACTCGTGCCCACTTATTACAGGCCATCTACGAAGGCGTTGTTTTCAGCCACATGACCCACCTGAACCGCATGCGCGAACGTTTTACACAGGCACATACCCTGCGCGTCACCGGAGGTCCGGCCCACTCCGACATCTGGATGCAAATGCTGGCAGACGTCAGCGGCTTACGTATCGAGCTGCCGCAGATTGAAGAGACCGGTTGCTTTGGCGCAGCGCTTGCCGCCCGCGTAGGCACCGGCGTTTATCACAATTTCAGCGAAGCGCAGCGTAGCTTACAGCACCCGGTGCGCACACTGCTGCCAGACGCCGCCGCGCATGCGATCTACCAGCGTAAATACCGCCAATACCAGAATTTAATTACCGCACTACAGGGCTATCACGCCCGCATTAAGGAGCACGAATGATGAGTCGACCATTACTGCAACTGGCGCTCGACCACACCAACCTGCAGGCGGCCCAACACGATGTCGCACTGCTACAAGAGAGCGTCGATATCGTTGAGGCAGGGACGATTCTCTGCTTAACCGAAGGCCTGGCTGCCGTGAAAGCGCTGCGTACTCAGTGTCCAAATAAAATCATCGTTGCCGACTGGAAGGTGGCCGATGCGGGTGAAACCCTCGCACAGCAAGCATTTGGCGCTGGCGCTAACTGGATGACCATCATCTGCGCTGCCCCACTGGCGACGGTGGAGAAAGGCCATGGCGTCGCGCAGTCCTGCGGCGGCGAAATTCAGATGGAACTGTTCGGCAACTGGACGCTGGATGATGCCCGTGACTGGTATCGCGTTGGGGTTCGCCAGGCAATTTACCATCGTGGCCGCGATGCTCAGGCCAGCGGACAACAATGGGGAGAAGCGGATCTGGCGCGCATGAAAGCGCTTTCCGATATCGGTCTGGAGTTGTCGATTACCGGCGGGATTACGCCCGCCGACCTGCCGCTGTTTCGCGATATCAACGTTAAAGCCTTTATCGCCGGACGCGCGCTGGCTGGGGCGCAAAACCCAACGCAGGTTGCCGCTGAATTCCATGCGCAAATCGACGCCATCTGGGGAGCACAGTATGCGTAATCATCCGTTAGGTATCTATGAAAAAGCGCTGGCGAAAGACCTCTCCTGGCCGGAGCGTCTGGTGCTGGCGAAAAGCTGTGGTTTTGATTTCGTCGAGATGTCGGTGGATGAAACCGATGAACGCCTGTCGCGTCTCGACTGGAGCCCTGCTCAGCGTGCATCGTTGGTGAGTGCGATGCTGGAAACCGGCGTGGCAATCCCCTCAATGTGCCTGTCCGCCCACCGCCGTTTTCCGTTTGGCAGCCGCGATGAATCAGTCCGTATTCGGGCACGCGACATCATGACCAAAGCCATTCGTCTCGCGCGCGATTTGGGTATCCGCACTATTCAACTGGCAGGTTACGACGTCTATTACGAGGAACATGACGAAGGTACGCAGCAGCGCTTTGCCGAAGGGCTGGCATGGGCAGTCGAGCAAGCCGCCGCCGCGCAGGTCATGCTGGCGGTAGAAATCATGGATACCGCTTTTATGAACTCAATTAGCAAGTGGAAAAAGTGGGATGAAATGCTGTCATCGCCGTGGTTCACCGTCTATCCGGACGTGGGCAACCTCAGCGCATGGGGTAATGACGTCACTGCCGAATTGACGCTGGGCATCGACCGTATCGCCGCTATCCACCTGAAAGACACGCTGCCGGTAACCGAAACCCATCCGGGCCAGTTTCGCGATGTCCCTTTTGGCGAAGGGTGCGTGGACTTTGTTGGTATCTTCAAAACGCTGCATGAGCTGAACTATCGCGGGTCGTTTCTGATTGAAATGTGGACTGAAAAAGCGAATGAGCCGGTACTGGAAATTATCCAGGCACGACGCTGGATAGAAGCACGTATGCAGGAAGGAGGATTTTCATGTTAGAACAACTGAAAGCCGAGGTGCTGGCGGCCAATCTGGCGCTTCCGGCTCATGGTTTAGTCACCTTTACCTGGGGTAACGTCAGCGCTGTGGATGAAACGCGTAAGCTGATGGTGATTAAGCCGTCCGGCGTGGAATATGACGTGATGACCGCCAACGATATGGTGGTGGTGGATATTGCAAGCGGCGACGTGGTTGAAGGCAGTAAAAAACCCTCATCTGACACGCCAACCCATCTGGCGCTGTACCGTCGCTACCCTGAGATCGGTGGAATCGTCCATACTCACTCACGCCACGCGACGATCTGGTCGCAGGCGGGTCTTGATCTCCCGGCATGGGGCACCACGCATGCCGATTATTTCTATGGTTCTATTCCGTGTACCCGGCTGATGACCGTTGAAGAGATCAATGGCGAATATGAATATCAAACCGGTGAGGTGATCATTCAGACCTTTGAGCAACGGGACCTGAACCCGATGCAAGTTCCGGCAGTGTTAGTGCATTCACACGGTCCGTTTGCCTGGGGTAAAGATGCCGCAGACGCCGTACATAACGCCGTGGTGCTCGAAGAGTGCGCCTACATGGGGCTGTTCTCGCGCCAGTTGGCTCCGCAGTTGCCGGATATGCAGCCTGAGTTGCTGGATAAACATTATCTGCGCAAACACGGTGTGAATGCGTATTACGGGCAAAACTAACGTCCGGCGGCGCTGTGCTTGCACTGGTCTGTCATTTTGTAGGCCGGGTAAGCATAGCGCCACCCGGCGATCCTCATTTACGCCGAATTAATATGCTCTTTGCAGTAGCGCCGTTTCCACGCCGCAGGCGTCAGGCTGGTATGTTTACGAAAGATTTTGCGAAAGTAACCCACATCATTAAACCCACATTTAATCGCCACTTCGGTAAGCGACAACGAATCGCTGATCAACAGTTTTTCTGCCGCCCTTACCCGCTGGCGATGCAATGCTTCAGTTAGCGTCAGCCGGAAAGCGCTACGGAATACACGCCCCAGATAATCCGCATTGCAATGCAACTCTTTCGCCAGAGTTGAAGCACTAATCGGCAGGTGGAACTGGGTGTGGATTATTTGTTGCGCTTTCCATGCCAGCGCATTGCCGGGGCTATCTGCGGGTTGCTCGCTAGCCGCCGCGGAGATTTGCTGCAAAATCAGCAGTAGGATCAGTTCCAGCGCAACGCTGCGATGAATATTTTCCTGCTCGCGTAAGAACTGGCGAAACAGCGAAATAATATTTTGTGGCTCGCTAACCCGGGCATGCTGAGGAATCGCAAGCAACGGTTCTGTAAGTGAAGCATCGTTTTCTGCTGTCACCTCAAAGTGTAGCCAGTAAAATTTCAAATCAGCCGGAAACTGTCCCACACCAATATGCGAACGCTGCGGCCATAGCAGCAAACTTTCTCCGGCATTCACGCAAAAAACGGTCTGGCCTTCGCGAATCGTTAATGTCCCTTTTTCGACAAAGATAATTTCCCAGGATTGCAATTGCCGCGCCGGATGGCTTCCCACGCCTCGGGAAATAAATAGCCCACCATTTTGCACTTTAATCGGAAGAGACATGGATAATTCGAGCATATATATTCAAATTCCCGCTTATTGCATTATTTAAACCGATCTTTATCATTGATTATTCACGATAAACTTGCTTTTCGCCGGATCGAAATCACATTTTTATAATGAAGTCGGAATTGTCATCTTTTTATACTTTTCTCTTCCCTTGTTGACCCAAACATTTCGTGCAGAATAAATAACGTACTTTGCAAATTACAAACAAATAACCCGCAACGTAGCGGGATACTTTCTGAACATCCTCTCCGGGAGTTATTTATGACTTCGGCTCCGATTACGACATCTGATTTGGCACAACGTGCCCAGGACGACAAATTATCCCTGCGTGAAAAAATAGGTTATGGGTTAGGCGATGCTGGCGGGACGGTAATTACCTGTCTGATCATGAACTTCCTGACATTTTTCTACACCGATGTCTTCGGGTTAACGCCCGCGCTGGTCGGTACATTGTTTATTGCCCTGCGCGTATTTGATGCCATTTCCGATCCGATAATGGGCATACTTGCCGACCGCACGCAAAGCCGCTGGGGGCGTTTTCGCCCATGGCAGCTGTGGGTGGCAATTCCCATTGGCATCATTGGCGTACTCACGTTTACCGTCCCTGACGCCAGCATGAGCGTAAAAATCGCCTGGGCATTCGGCACCTATCTACTGCTTTCTGTCGGCTATACCGCCATCAACGTACCGTATTGTGCGCTGATCAACACCATGACGACCCGCCATAACGAGGTGATCGCCTGTCAGTCCTGGCGCTTTGTGCTGTGCGGCGTGGCGGGATTCCTTGTCTCCGTTGGTCTGCCGTGGATGGTGGATATTCTGGGTCAGGGCAATGCCGCGCAGGGTTATCAGTTCGGCGTGGGCATCCTGTGCGCCATCGCTGTGGTGATGTTCCTGTGCTGCTTCTTCTGGGTTCGCGAGCGTGTGCCGCTGGCGATGATGGGGAAATTTACCCTGCGTGAACACATTGGTGGGCTACGCAAAAATGACCAGTTGCTGCTGATGCTGGTGATGTCTTTCCTGCTGATTAACGTCTTCAATATTCGTGGCGGCGGGTACATGTATTTCATTACCTACGTGCTGGAAGGCAGTACCGCTTACACGTCGCTGTTTTTCACCATGGTGACCTTTGCGTCCATCATCGGTTCAGTGGTTGTCAGCCCGCTGACCCGCCGTATAGATACCGTCAAACTCTATTACTACACCAACCTGGTGCTGGCAGCCCTGGCAGTGATGATGTGGTTCCTGCCAACCGGTTCGGCTTATCAAACATTATGGCTGGCGGTGATCCTCGGCAACGGCATTATTCTGGGCTTCACGCTGCCACTGCACTTCTCGCTGATGGCCTTTGCCGACGACTACGGCGAGTGGAAAACCGGCGTGCGTTCTTCCGGCATGAATTTCGCCTTCAACCTGTTTTTCATCAAGCTGGCCTGGGCCTCGAGCGCGGGGATCATCAGCCTGCTGTTTATTTTTGTCGCCTATCAGCCAGGCGCTGGTAATCAAACCTCCAGTTCGCTGCAAGGAATTACCGCGATGGAAACGCTGCTGCCCGCACTGTTCCACCTGCTGCTGGCGCTGTCTGTCCGCATCTGCAAACTCAATAATCCGATGATGTCGCGCATTGCCACCGATCTGCATCAGCGTCATGTACAGCCTTAAGGAGCACGAAATGAACGTACTGGAAGTCGACCTGCATAAGCTCACCGTCAGCGATCCGTTCCTCGGACAATACCAACAGTTGGTCCGTGATGTCGTGATCCCCTACCAATGGGATGCGCTCAATGACCGCATTGCAGAGGCGGAACCAAGTCATGCAATAGAGAACTTTCGTATCGCCGCAGGACTGCAGGATGGCGAATTTTACGGCATGGTTTTTCAGGATAGCGACGTAGCGAAATGGCTGGAGGCAGTCGCCTGGTCCCTGTGCCAGAAATCTGATGCGGAACTTGAGAAAACCGCAGATGAGGTCATCGAGTTGGTGGCCGCTGCGCAGTGTGAAGACGGCTATCTCAATACATACTTTACAGTGAAAGCCCCAGATGAACGCTGGACTAACCTCGCCGAGTGTCATGAGTTGTACTGTGCAGGTCATTTGATCGAAGCAGGCGTCGCGTTCTTTCAGGCGACGGGAAAACGTCGTCTTTTAGACGTAGTGTGCCGCCTGGCAGACCACATCGATAACGTTTTCGGGCCTGGAGAGAATCAACTGCGCGGCTATCCGGGACACCCGGAAATTGAGCTGGCGTTAATGCGCTTATACGAAGTGACCCAGCAACCACGCTATATGGCGCTGGTAAATTACTTTGTGGAACAGCGCGGCGCGCAACCCCATTTCTATGATGAAGAGTACGAAAAGCGTGGCCAAACCTCTTACTGGCATACTTACGGCCCGGCATGGATGGTGAAGGATAAACCCTATAGCCAGGCTCATCAGCCCATTTCAGAACAGCAAACGGCGATCGGTCATGCAGTACGTTTTGTTTATCTGATGACCGGCGTGGCGCATCTGGCACGCTTGAGCCAGGACGAAGGCAAACGTCAGGATTGCCTGCGTCTGTGGAAAAACATGGCCCAGCGTCAGTTGTACATTACCGGCGGGATCGGTTCACAAAGCAGCGGCGAGGCGTTTAGCAGTGATTACGATCTGCCTAACGACTCCGTGTATGCGGAAAGCTGCGCCTCAATCGGTCTAATGATGTTCGCCCGCAGAATGCTGGAGATGGAGGCAGACAGCCAGTATGCCGACGTGATGGAGCGCGCCCTGTATAACACTGTATTGGGCGGGATGGCGCTCGATGGCAAGCACTTCTTCTATGTGAACCCGCTGGAAGTGCATCCTAAATCATTAAAATTCAATCATATTTATGACCACGTGAAACCCGTTCGTCAGCGCTGGTTTGGCTGCGCCTGTTGCCCGCCGAATATCGCCCGCGTGTTAACCTCAATTGGTCATTACATCTACACACCACGTCAGGACGCGCTGTATATCAATATGTACGTGGGCAATAGCATGGAAGTCCCCGTGGCGGATGGCTCGCTCAAGCTGCGCATTAGCGGGGATTATCCATGGCATGAGCAGGTGAAAATCGCCATCGAATCACCGCAGTCGATATATCACACCCTGGCCCTGCGCCTGCCAGACTGGTGCACCGCACCGCAGGTTTTACTGAATGGTCAGCCAGTTGAGCAGGATATTCGCAAAGGCTATTTGCACATCAGCCGAACCTGGCAGGAAGGCGATACGCTCAGTCTGACCCTGCCAATGCCGGTGCGTCGGGTGTACGGAAATCCATTAGTGCGCCATGTTGCTGGTAAGGTCGCTATTCAGCGTGGACCGCTGGTGTATTGCCTGGAGCAAGCCGACAACGGCGAGGAATTGCATAATCTGTGGTTGCCAAAAGAGAGTGAGTTCAGAGTATTCGAGGGTAAGGGGCTGTTCAGCCATAAAATGTTAATTCAGGCTGAAGGCGTGAAGCAAAGTACAGCCGATGCAGCACAACAATCGTTGTGGCACTACGATGTTTCCCCAACTTCGCGTCAGGCGCATACATTGACGTTTATTCCGTGGTTTAGCTGGGCAAACCGTGGTGAAGGCGAAATGCGTATCTGGATAAACGAGCAGTAATTAAACCGTGCCGGATGGCGACGCTTCACGTCTTATCCGGCCTACAAAACCCATCCACGTAGGCCTGATAAGCAAAGCGCCATCAGGCACATATTTAAATCAGAAACGCCAGGTCAGACCGGACATAAAGGTGAAGCTGTCATCGCGATCAACCATTGGGCTATTTTTAATGTCATCCGGCAGTGCGCTATAGTTGGCGCTTGCCAGCAGCGTCAGGTTAGTGGTCAATGCGTATTTAGCGGACAGGCCAACATACGGTGTCCAACTATCGCCTGGGGAATAGCTTGATAAGCCACTACGACGGGACTCAGTACCCGATATGCCGTAGTAGTATTCATTGAATTTTTCGTCATAGTAGAGCACGCCAATCGATGGCGTCAGCGTCAGCTTGCCCATCGGCATTGGACGGAACAGTGAAACTTCCCCTACCCAGCCATTACTGTTGTCCAGCACATCCGCAGCGGCGGAGACTTTCACGCTACCCCATCTTTCATGGTGATACCACGCGGCACCCGCCATTGCAGTTGCGTCACGCTTATCCAGCTTTTTCATCGCATGATCGTCATTATCGCCGGGATCAAACTCAAGCGGCATATAAGAGGCAGTAATACTAAATTCATTACTTTCACTCTTAGACAAAATATAACCTAGCGTTGTTTGCCTAAAATAAAATGATTCACTTTCGTAACTGACAAGCGGTACTGCGTGAACATTATCATTATATCCGCGATAAGGTGATTCATTATATACAGCACCAGCGCCAATAGAAAACTCTGCGGCAGTTGCACTCGCCATAAAAGAAAAGGCGAGCAGCGCCACAATATTGTGTTTAATTAACATGCCAACATTCCATTTTAAAATAAGCTACAAAGCTGGTGCATAATAATGCTTACAATTTCATCGGTGCAAGGTTCATATTTATATAGTAATATATAAAAAATTATATATATTGGGCTTGGCGATGAATAAATTACAACTTAAACACCGGGAGCTGAAGATTATTTCGGTAATCGCTGCCAGTGAAAATATCAGTCATGCCGCTACTGTTCTCGGCATCGCGCAGGCCAATGTCAGTAAATATCTTGCTGATTTTGAATCAAAAGTTGGATTAAAGGTGTTTGACCGCACCACCCGGCAGCTGACCCTCACGCCGTTTGGTATAGCGTTACTTCCTTACATCAATGACATGTTAGACAGAAACGAGCAGTTAAATAATTTCATTGCTGATTATAAGCACGAGAAACGTGGCAAAGTAACGGTATATGCCCCAACCGGTATTATTGCTTACTTATCGCAACATGTTATTGCAAAAATCCAAAATATCGGCGGCATTAGCCTCTCACTTAAAACATATAACCTTGAACGAAAGGCATTTTATGAGGGTGTCGACTTTCCTGATGATTGTGATGTTTTAATCACTTATGCACACCCTAAAGATGAATCACTGGTCGCTAGTTTCATTACCAAATATGCAGTAACGGCTTTTGCCAGCCCTGAATATATCAAAGAACATCCTATTAAGAGTCCGGAAGAACTGGAAGAACATTCCTGCATTCTTATTGATTCCATGATGATAGATGATGCCAATATCTGGCGCTTCACCTCCGCTGGCAGCAAGGAAATGCACGATTATCGGGTGACCGGAAATTATGTCTGCGACAATACACAGTCTGCATTGGCGCTGGCACGTAACCATCTGGGCATTGTTTTTGCGCCGAATGCGAGTGTACAAAAAGACGTTCAATCAGGATTGCTGGTTCCATGTTTCTCAGAACAACATGAATGGTGGCTGGATTTGGTGGCGATTTTCCGCAAGCGCGAATATCAGCCATGGCGGGTACAGTTTATTCTTGATGAGATGCTGGCAGAGATCCGCCAGCAGCTTACTCAGTCGCTGGAGCAGCAGACTGAGCAAGCAAAATAGCCTGCGTCTAATGGTCGAGATACAGGTAATGCACCCAGCTGGTCATCCGTAGTAAGACCTTGCGCATGACCGACACATGTTCGAAGTGGTCAGAGTAAACGGCGACCTGGGCGTAAATCCCATCAGGTAACGCGTTCACATCCGCATTGTCGTTCAGCTCAATCGTGGCGATCACCCCTTCCGAACCGGGCGTAGAGTTTAAAGATTGCAGCGCCCCGTTCGACTGGTATGTACCACCCGGTACTGCCGGACTAATGGCGGCCAGTTTACCGCTAAACACCTTACCCGGCAGAGCGTTAAACACCACTTCCGCTTCATCGCCTGGCTCCAGCCGCAACAGCGAGTTTTGACGGAACTGGGCGATAATTTGTCTTTTTTGATCCGGGATGAATACCATTACCGGACGCATCGGCAGTGCGGCGGCATAGGTTCCTGGGCGCATCAGCACCTGCGTGACGTAACCATCGCTGGGCGCGCGAACCACGGTCTGGTCCAGGTTAAACTCTGCTTCCGCTAGCTGTGCTTTCAGGCTGGCAATTTGCGAATTCTCACCCAGTACCAGGCTGTCTAACTGACTCTGAATTTGCTGCTGTTCTGCAACGGAGGATTTCACCGAGGCTTCCTGCGCCAGGTAGTTTTGGCGCGCCGCATCGATATCGCGTTCAGAAAAAGGATTCACCTTCGCCTGACTCCCCTGCGCATAGCGCTGGTAATCTTTTGCCAGTTTGTCACGCGTGGCCTTTGCCCGCTGCGTGTTGGCTTTCATTTCGTCTAACTGCGCAACCAGAGCCTGCTCTTTATGCTGTGCGGTGACAATATCAGCCTTCAGGCGATCGACCCGCGCCTGATAACGCCCTGGATTAAGCTTAAACAGAACCTCGCCTTTTTTGATTAGCGTATTCTTCTTATCCGTCACTTCTGTCACTACACCCGTTACCTGCGGCACCACGGGAATAGAAATTACCGCTTTTTGTGCCTTAAATGTATACGGATGGTTATAATTCATCAGTAATATAAGTCCGCAAACAATGAATATACCGCCTAATGCCGCGGTAGGAACTGTCCATTTATTTACAGGAATTTTAAAAATTTTAAATATTGACCATGCACACGCCACATAGGTCAGAACAATCAGTAAATCCATCGATATTACTCCGCCGGAGAGGTCTTGGCCTCACCCAGTTTCTTTTCCAGATCCGCAACCCTTGCCTGAAGCTGGATCAGGGAAGAATCCGCGCTCTGCATACCCCATCCGCGCTCCGGGCGATAAAGCGTTGCCCAGATCCATAAAAAGGGCCAAATAACATGTAAGGTAAACAAACTAACCCAACCCGCAACATGTATTGCGTCGGCATGAGGATGGTTACGTTTCTTTGCAATTAGATAGGGAATATCATGCAGAATAATAATCCCGTAAAAAATGACCAGGAATACAAAAATAAGCACTCCTAATGCAAAATAATTAAGGAACATATTTGCCTCAGGGATTTAAATTAAGAATTTCGGATGCAATTTGATTTAAACAATAGAGTTGATAATAGTATTGGAATGACCAGATTGGATGCAATTATCTTATTTATATAACGATATATGGGTTTATATATACCCGTCGTCTTTTGAGCTGCTTCTTTGTTGGCTGCGTTCGTTCACCCCAGCCACTTACCTGAGGACATAACTTGATGCCCGGTACGCTAAACGCGACCGGGCAGTAGGTGACGTGAAATTAAAACAGCCCCAGTGGTTTATCAGAGTAGCTCACCAGCAGACATTTGGTTTGCTGATAATGCTCAAGCATCATCTTATGCGTCTCGCGCCCGATGCCCGACTGCTTGTAGCCGCCGAACGCCGCATGAGCAGGGTAAGCATGGTAACAGTTGGTCCAAACTCGCCCCGCCTGAATCCCACGTCCCATTTTGTACGCCAGATTTCCGTTACGACTCCAGACGCCAGCGCCAAGCCCATATTGGGTGTCATTAGCGATTTCCAGCGCCTCTTCCATGGTTTTAAACGTCGTGACAGCCAGTACCGGCCCGAAGATCTCCTCCTGGAAAACCCGCATGTTGTTCTTACCAAAAAGAATGGTCGGTTCGAGGTAGTAACCCTCTTTTAACTCGCCATCCAGCTGCTTGCGCCGCCCGCCGGTGAGAACATCTGCTCCTTCTTTCTTACCAATGTCGATGTAATTCAGAATGGTTTCCAGTTGACCATGCGACACCTGTGCGCCCATTTGCGTCACGCTGTCTAACGGGTTGCCGCTACGGATACTTTCCACCCGACGAATGGCTCTTTCCATAAAACGTTCGTAAATGGATTCTTGTACCAGCGCACGACTCGGACAGGTACATACTTCGCCCTGGTTGAAGGCAAACAATGCAAAACCTTCCAGCGCTTTGTCAAAGAACGCATCTTCTTCATCCATCACGTCCGCGAAGAAGATATTGGGTGATTTCCCGCCCAGTTCCAGCGTGACAGGAATAATGTTCTGCGTGGCGTACTGCATGATCTGCTGCCCGACTTCCGTTGAGCCGGTAAACGCCACTTTCGCAATACGTTTTGACGTCGCCAGATACTCACCGATTTCCCCCCCTGCGCCGTTGACCACGTTCACCACGCCAGGCGGGAGCAGATCGCCGATGACTTCCATCAGCAACAGTACGGACAGTGGCGTCAGGCGCGCGGGTTTCAGCACCACGCAGTTACCGGCTGCCAGGGCGGGTGCCATCTTCCAGCTGGCCATCAATAGCGGGAAGTTCCACGGGATAATTTGCCCTACCACGCCAAGAGGTTCATGGAAGTGATAAGCCACGGTTTCGCTATCAACCTCGCTGATTCCCCCTTCCTGTGCACGAATACAGGACGCGAAATAGCGGAAATGGTCAATCGCCAGCGGCACATCTGCCGCGCTGGTTTCACGGATGGGTTTACCGTTATCCCAGGTTTCTGCCGTCGCCAGCAGTTCCAGGTTTTGCTCCATACGATCGGCGATTTTGAACAGAATCGCCGCTCTGTCCTGCACGGATGTCTGCGCCCACTTGTCTTTTACTTTGTGCGCGGCATCCAGTGCCAGATCGATGTCCTTTTTGCCGGAAGAGGCCACTTCGCACAGTAGTTGCCCGGTCACCGGTGTCAGGTTTTGGTAATACTCACCGTCCGCCGGGGCGACCCAGTCACCGCCGATAAAGTTATCGTATCGGGCTTTTAACTTCAGAGGGTAACCATACTCGCCGGGGTAAATACGCGTTGAAGGGGGGTTATTGGTCATGACCGTCTCCTTGCTGTAGGGGTACTACAAGGGTAGACGGGACTGGCGAATAATTCGCCAGCCTTTTACTGCTTTACGACAGGTATCACGAATTACATGGCAGCACGATAAATCGCCATGATTTCTTCATGTGTCGCCTGAATCGGGTTAGTGAAACCACATGCATCTTTCAGGGCGTTAGTCGCCAGAACGGCAAAATCTTCTTCTTTCACGTTCAGCTCACGCAACCCGGCTGGAATATTCACTTTCTGCGCCAGTTCGCGGATCGCCGCGATGCAGGCTTCTGCCCCTTGCTCTTCGCTCAGACCAGCAACGTTCACACCCATTGCCGAGGCGCAATCGCGCAGGCGGGCGGCAGCCACTTTGCTATTAAATACCTGTACATGCGGCAGCAGTACGGCATTACATACTCCGTGTGGCAAATCGTAGAAGCCACCCAGCTGGTGCGCCATCGCATGCACGTATCCCAGAGAGGCATTGTTAAAGGCCATACCTGCGAGGAACTGCGCATAGGCCATGGCTTCGCGCGCCTGAGCATTGCTGCCCTCTTCCACGGCGACCGGCAGGTTTTCCGCAATCATGGTGACGGCTTTAAGCGCGCACGCATCGGTAATAGGGGTCGCGGCAATAGAAACATAGGCTTCAATAGCGTGAGTCAGCGCATCCATACCGGTAGCCGCCGTCAGAGACTTCGGCATACCGACCATCAGCGAGGAGTCATTGACGGACAGCAGCGGCGTAACATGCTTATCCACAATCGCCATTTTAATGTGGCGTACTTCATCGGTAATGATGCAGAAGCGGGTCATTTCAGATGCCGTACCCGCCGTGGTGTTGATGGCAATCATCGGCAGCTGCGGTTTTGCAGAGCGGTCAACGCCTTCGTAATCACTAATATCGCCGCCGTTAGCCGCCACCAGCGCAATCCCCTTCGCACAATCGTGCGGGGAACCGCCGCCGAGAGAAATAACACTATCACAGTCATTTTCTTTCAGCATTTTCAGGCCAGCAGCAACGTTACTGGTCGTAGGGTTAGGATGCGTACCATCATAAATTACGCTGAAAATATCACGTTCCTGCAGCGCTTTTTGAATTTCACTCGCCATACCTAATTTCGCCAGCATGGCGTCCGTGACAATCAGCGTACGGCGAAAACCATATTCCGCCATTGTATTCATTGCATCTTTTAATGAACCAGCGCCAATTACATTCACAGAAGGAATAAAAAATGTTGAAGCAGCCATTGTACGATCCTTAATTACTCAAAAGAGGTAGGAAGCATACGAGTGAAATTTCCAACAAAATATGATCGTGGTTGTTATTTTAATAACACTCACAATTAAAAAGCACATTAGGTTCATAATCTAATGTGCTTATTTCAATCAACATCTATTTTGTATTAATTCATTTAATCCATGAATTAATTGTTTCATTATTTTTCAGGGAACAGCAATGCATCGCGTAATAAATGATCATTTCCCCGACGACGAGTAAAACCAATGCGGTCAAAATATTCCAGAATCTGAATAGCCAATTTGCGCCCGACGTTAAGTCTGTCGCGAAAATCGGCTGCACAGGTCGATCCCCGTTCCTGATCCAGTTCGCGGATCATATTGGCAAAGGCCACAATCCGATCGTTACGGTAATAACGATCTTTCACGATCGCGGTGATGATGCCTTGCTGCGCCGCCTGACGTAATGACACACGCATCATCTGCTCATCCGTGCCCGTCTGTTTTGCCAAATCGCGCACCCACCACGGCTCATCGCCAAAAAGCGGTTCTACTTTTTGCCAGAGTGCCAACTGCTCATCGCTGAAACCCGCCTTATGTTCCGGCAAATGCAACCAGCCATGATGGCTATGGATGGCGCCACTCTCGCGCATCTTTTCAATCAGCAGCAAGACCAGCGCTTCGTCTTCCATCGGCAAAGCCATACGGCGCAGGCGCTCGCGCCCGGGCCCTGGTTCATCACGGTGCTGCTCATGGTAGGTCGCCAGCGTATCGAGAACTTTCCGCTGCCAGCGCGCGGCAACGGGGGCATTCAACAGGCTGTATCCCGCCTGAATAAATCCATGTTGCTCAATCAACGGACGCATACCGTTGCCATTGAGCTGACGCGCCCAGGCAAAGTCAGGAATATTCACCGCCCCACGCGTCAGGTGCAGCGCCAGAGCGTCACCGTCAGTCTGCGCGTTTTCCAGCGCCGACAGCCACTGCAAATACTCCGGCTTACGTTTTCCGCGACGCGGCGGATTGAGCGTGACCACGCGCGCGCCAGCCAGCGTCGTACGGGCAGAAATATCGCGCAGCACCAGACGGTCGTTATCGGCGAGCCAGAGTGGTGTATCAAACACCAGTTCCGCCAGTGTCCCTTCAAGCAGCGAGATACGCCCGGTAACATGGCTAGCCGCGTGGTGAATATGCAGCGGTTGCCACTGCATCAGCGGCGCGGCATGTTCTAAAGAAACAATCACGCGGGTAAAAGCCTCTGGCGGCGCATCGGAAAGCAGCCAGTCGCCACGGTTTAGTTCTTCTTTTTGCGCATCGCCGGCAATATTCAGCGCAATACGTTGTCCCGCTTGCGCGCGGTCGGTGGCCTGATTTTGTGCATGCAGGCTACGTACGCGCATCGGTTTGTTGACGCCCGTGAGCCACAGCGTGTCACCGACATTCACTTCACCGCTGAGCGCCGTCCCGGTCACCACCAGCCCTGCGCCTTTGACCGTAAAGGCGCGGTCAATCGCCAGGCGGAAGCTGTGATCGCGGGCATGCTCGCGCGACGTTAATTGCAACAAATGGTCACGCAGTTCCTCGATGCCACGGCCTTCACTGGCCGCAGTGACGAAAAGCACCGACTCCGCGAAACCATAATTCCCCAGCGTGGCCTGAATCTCCGCACGCACCTCTTCAATTCTTGCTTCGTCTACGCGGTCGGCTTTCGTGAGCGCCACGGTGATCTGCGGATTGCCCGTCAGCTGCAGAATTTGCAAATGCTCACGGGTTTGCGCCATTACGCCATCATCACACGCCACCACCAGCAACGCGTGATCGATGCCGCCGACCCCCGCCAACATGTTGGACAGAAACTTTTCGTGTCCAGGAACGTCGATAAACCCCAGCACCCGCCCGTCCGGCTGCGGCCAGTAGGCATAACCGAGATCGATGGTCATGCCGCGCTTTTTTTCTTCCGGCAGACGGTCGGCATTTACGCCAGTAATCGCCTGTAATAACGTTGTTTTTCCGTGGTCAACGTGTCCGGCGGTTGCAATAATCATTTCAGCATCATCTCCATAAACCGGGTCTCGTCTTCAAGGCAGCGCAGATCCAGCCATAAGCGGCCATCATAAATTCGCCCAATAATCGGCACGGGCAGCGTACGCCAACGGGCTGCCAACGCTTCGAGGCGGCTCCCGCGCCCGTCATGTGGGGTAAAGGTTAGCGCCGCGCTGGGCAGCCTATCAACAGGTAGTGAGCCGCTGCCAATCTGCGACAGGCAAGGCATCACATTCAGGGCGAACTCATCACCGTAATGTTCTGCAAGCTGTGCCTGTAATTGCTGTGCCTGCGCGTGGATTGCCTCTTGTGAGCGGGTGAGCTGGCGCAACGTCGGCAACTTCGCCGCCAGTGCTTCAGGGTGCAGGTAGAGCCGTAGCGTCGCTTCCAGAGCAGCCAGCGTCATTTTATCTGCCCGTAATGCGCGTTTCAGCGGATGGCTCTGCAAACGAGCGATCATCTCTTTTTTACCGACAATTATCCCGGCCTGCGGCCCGCCCAGCAGTTTATCGCCGGAGAAACTCACCAGACTGACGCCAGCAGCAATCAGTTGCTGCGGCATCGGCTCCTGCGGCAAGCCATACTGGCTGAGATCGACCAGCGAACCGCTGCCCAAATCCGCCACCACCGGAACATCCAGCTCCTGGCCAATGACGGCCAGCTCCGCCTCATCCACCGACTTTGTGAAGCCTTCAATGCTGTAATTACTGGTATGCACTTTCATCAGCAGAGCGGTATTTTCATTCACCGCCTGGCGGTAATCTTTCGCATGCGTCCGGTTGGTGGTCCCCACCTCGCGTAGAAGGCATCCGGCCTGACACATAACGTCCGGAATACGAAACGCGCCGCCTATTTCCACCAGCTCGCCGCGAGACACAACCACCTCTTTGCCGTTCGCCGTGGCAGCCAGCATAAGCAGAACAGCTGCCGCATTGTTATTGACGATACAGGCGTCTTCCGCCCCCGTCAGACGGCAGAGTAAATCCGCCAGGGCCCGATCCCGATGTCCCCGACCGGCATCATCCAGACTGTATTCCAGCGTCACCGGCGTGCGCATCGCCTGTACCACCGCCTCAATTGCTTCTTCGGCCTGCGACGCGCGACCAAGGTTGGTGTGCAGCACCGTTCCGGTCAGGTTAATCACTGGACGCAGTGCGCTTTGTGATTCTCGTTCCAGCCGGGCACTGGCTTCTTGCGCCCAGTCTTCACACCATGCCGGGAGCGCATGCGTGTCGCGAATAGCTTCTCTGGCTTCGTCGAGCATGTGACGCAGCAGGTCAACCACCCGGGTATGACCGTGAGATTCACGTAAGGCTGAGAAGGCGCTATCGCGCAATAAACGATCGATAGCAGGAAGCTGGCTGTAGAGTGAACGCAAGTCGCTTGTCATGAAAGGGCCTGGCTGTTGGTGACCCTCTCCACCGTAGAGAGGGATATCAATATAGGAAGGATTGTACCGTGACTTTGCTCAGGCGGACATAATACGCATCAAGCCTTTGGCGGTTCTGTACGGGCAAAACTTTCGCGTTGAAAGAGCGTTTCCACCAGTTTGACCAGACGCGGACGGTCCACACACCAGCCAGGTGCGACCCGACGGAAATTGAGATAACCGACGGCGCAGGCAATCGCAATGGTTGCCAGGTTAACCGTATCCGTTTTCAGTGTACCGTCCACCAGATAGCCTTCCAGCACATCCAGACTACGGGTGATCTTCTCACGCTGACGTAACAATTCAGTTTCTGACTGCTGCGCGGCAGGGCGAGCCTGTTCGCGCACCGAAACTAAACCAGCATCCATAATGCCGTCTGCCAACGCTTCCAACTGGCGTACCTTCAGCGCAGCCAGCGGATCACGCGGCAGCATGGCTGGTGCAATATCCAGTAGCTCTATATATTCCGCGATGACAGGAGAGTCAAACCAGTACTCGCCCTCATCGGTGACCAACGCAGGTACTTTGCCTAACGGGTTATAGCGCGCCACGCCGCTATCCGCGTTGTAGGGGAGTTCATTCACAAATTCGAAGGTAATGCCCTTTTCCAGTAACAGAATCGAAATTTTACGCACAAAAGGGCTGGTATAGCTGCCAATGAGTTTCATGCCGGGTCCTTTTTGCCAACTAAAAAGCGCTGCCCAACGATTGTGGGGCACCGCTTAGTATGGCTCAGGTCACTGAAAATGGCAGGTGATGGCAGTCTCAATGATCCAAATAAAGGTAATGCATCCAACTGGTCATGCGCAGCAGAACTTTACGCATTACCGACACGTGAGCGAAATGGTCGGAATAGACTGCGACCTGGGCATAGATACCGTCCGGCAGCGCATCCACATCGGCATTCGGATCCAGCTCAATTGTGGCCAGCACACCATCGGTACCCGGCACCACCGTTAAGGACTGTAATGCCCCCTGCGCCTGATAAGAACCGCCCGGCACAACCGGAAGAATGGAGGTCAACTTACCGGAGAAAACCTGACCAGGCAGTGCATTAAACACCACTTCCGCTTCATCGCCTGGTTTAAGGCGCAGCAGCGAGTTCTGGCGGAATTGCGCCACGATTTGCCGTTTTTGTTCAGGAATAAACACCATGACCGGGCGCAAAGGTAATGCCGCGGCATAGGTTCCCGGGCGAATTAAAATCTGCGTGGCATAACCGTTGCTGGGCGCACGAACCACCGTCTGTTCAAGGTTGTATTTGGCTTCGGCAAGCTGGGCACGCAGGGACGCAACCTGAGATTGTTCACCGTTGACCATACTGTCTAATTGGCTCTGAATCTGCGTCTGTTCTGCAACCGAGCCTTTGACCAACGCATCCTGTGCCAGATAGTTTTGCCGGGCGTTGTCGATATCGCTTTCAGAGAACGGGTTAACCTTCGCCTGGCTGCCCTTCAAATAGCGTTGATAATCTTTATACAGGCGGTCACGTTCCGCAGATACGCGAGTGGTATTAGCGACCGCTTCCGACAGTTGCGCTTTTAGGTTGTCGATATTATGCGTCGCGGTTACCAGGTCGGCCTGCAGTCTGTCTACACGCGCCTGATAACGTACCGGATCGAGCTTAAACAGCACATCGCCTTTTTTAATGAGCTGATTATTCTTATCCGTTACCTCACTAACAATTCCTGTGACTTGCGGAGTGACCGGAATTGAAATAACCGCTTTTTGCGCCGTAAAGGTATACGGGTGGTTATAGTTCATTAATAAAATCAATCCCGCAACAATGAACACCCCACCTAATGCAGCGGTAGCAAGCGTCCATTGGTTTACCGGAATACGGAATATTTTAAAGATGGCCCAGGCAAAGGCCACATAGGTCAGGACTATCAACAAATCCATGATTAAATCTCCGGAAAGGTGGAGTTATCGGTTTTTTTCTCCCCATCCAGTCTTTTTTCCAACTGGGTGATTCGCGCTGCCAGCGCGGCAATCTCAGGGTCTGACTCCTTTCCGGTCGGTGTGATGTGTGACTGCATTCCCCATCCCTTTTCAGGCTGGTAGAGCGTGGCCCAGATCCACAGGAACGGCCAAATAACATGAAGAGTGAACAAGCTCACCCATCCTGCAGTATGGATGGCATCGGCATGGGGATGGTTACGTTTTTTAGCCATGTTATAGGGAATATCATGAATGGCGATGATTCCGTAAAACAGAACCAGAAAAACGAAGATCAGCACGCCCAGTGCGAAATAATTTAGAAACATACCTGCCTCGAATTCACGCTAATTAGAGTTTTTTTATGCCGGCAGCCGTATGCACCCTGGCTGATGTTTTGAACATAACTGCAGTTAGGGGTTTTCGCCATATCACAAAAAAAATATTTTTTCTGGCGAGAAGTTGCTTTGTTTTGCAATAAAAATGTCAGGAGTAGAATCTGCCGCAGATCACATCTGCTCAAATCCAGATGAAAATACTTTGCGATCCACATCACAAAGATTCAACAAACAGCAAAACCAAAAATGTGAATTAGTTCACATTTAATCCCCATTTTTCATTAAATCTAACCCTGTGATGTTTTTTTGTACCGTTAATTTGTGATGCAAATCACATTAACTAACGCCATACACCCTATATTTACGTGACGAATGTCACATAAAAGGCCGTCGACTGGACAGTTGAACGATTCAGTGCCAGATTTCGCAGTATCTACAGGGTCCGGCTACCTCCTGCCGCTACATTAACAAACCTCGGGCTTTCAGCCTGCGCGATAGCAAACATAAGAAGGGGTGTTTTTATGTCATCCGATATTAAGATCAAGGTGCAAAGCTTTGGTCGATTCCTCAGCAACATGGTGATGCCAAATATCGGCGCGTTTATCGCGTGGGGTATTATCACCGCATTATTCATTCCGACAGGGTGGTTGCCGAACGAAACGCTGGCGAAGCTAGTCGGCCCGATGATCACCTATCTGCTGCCGCTGCTGATCGGTTATACCGGTGGTAAGCTGGTTGGCGGCGAGCGTGGCGGCGTGGTTGGCGCTATCACCACCATGGGCGTTATCGTCGGTGCAGATATGCCAATGTTCCTCGGCGCGATGATCGCAGGTCCGCTGGGCGGCTGGGCTATCAAACATTTCGACAACTGGGTAGACGGTAAGATCAAATCCGGTTTTGAGATGCTGGTGAATAACTTCTCCGCTGGCATCATCGGTATGATCCTCGCCATTCTGGCATTCCTTGGCATTGGCCCATTGGTTGAAGCGCTGTCAAAAATTCTGGCGGCAGGCGTTAACTTCATGGTTGTCCATGACATGCTACCGCTGGCATCTATCTTCGTTGAACCGGCGAAAATCCTGTTCCTCAACAACGCCATTAACCACGGTATTTTCTCACCGCTGGGTATTCAGCAGTCCCATGAGATGGGCAAATCCATCTTCTTCCTGATTGAAGCTAACCCGGGTCCGGGTATGGGCGTCCTGCTGGCGTACATGTTCTTCGGTCGCGGCAGCGCTAAGCAGTCTGCAGGCGGCGCGGCTATCATCCACTTCCTGGGTGGTATCCACGAAATTTACTTCCCGTACGTGCTGATGAACCCGCGCCTGATCCTGGCCGTTATTCTCGGCGGTATGACTGGCGTATTTACCCTGACTATCCTGAACGGCGGTCTGGTTTCTCCGGCGTCTCCGGGTTCTATCCTGGCCGTGCTGGCAATGACGCCGAAGGGTGCTTACTTCGCTAACATCGCTGCTATCTGCGCGGCTATGGCAGTCTCTTTTGTGGTCTCAGCCATTCTGCTGAAAACCAGCAAAGTGAAAGAAGATGATGACATTGATGCCGCAACCCGTCGTATGCACGACATGAAAGCGGAATCCAAAGGCGCATCTCCGCTGGCGGCTGGCGATGTAACCAACGACCTGAGCCATGTGCGTAAAATCATCGTTGCCTGCGATGCTGGTATGGGTTCCAGCGCCATGGGTGCGGGCGTACTGCGTAAGAAAGTGCAGGATGCGGGGCTGTCTCAGATTTCCGTCACTAACAGCGCGATTAACAATCTGCCGCCGGATGTGGATCTGGTCATTACCCACCGTGACCTGACTGAACGCGCGATGCGCCAGGTGCCTCAGGCACAGCACATTTCGCTGACCAACTTCCTCGACAGTGGCCTGTACTCCAACCTGACCGAACGTCTGGTCGCTGCGCAGCGCCACAACGTGAACGAGGAGAAAGTTCGCGACCACCTGAAAGACAGCTTTGAAGAGGGTGATACCCACCTGTTCAAACTGGGTGCGGAGAACATCTTCCTTGGCCGTAAAGCGGCTAACAAAGAAGAAGCGATTCGCTTTGCTGGTGAGCAACTGGTGAAAGGCGGTTACGTTGAGCCAGAATACGTTGAGGCGATGCTGGACCGTGAAAAACTGACCCCGACTTACCTGGGTGAGTCCATCGCAGTACCGCACGGTACGGTTGAAGCCAAAGACCGCGTGCTGAAAACCGGTGTGGTGTTCTGCCAGTACCCGGAAGGCGTTCGCTTCGGTGAAGAAGAAGACGATATTGCCCGCCTGGTGATTGGCATCGCAGCGCGTAACAACGAGCACATCCAGGTGATTACCAGCCTGACCAACGCTCTGGATGATGAATCCGTGATCGAACGTCTGGCCCATACCACCAGCGTGGATGAAGTTCTGGAACTGCTGGCGGGTAAAAAAGCTTAACGCTTAAGTATCTCCAAAATAGTTCGAGCTGCAGGAAGGCGGCAACGCAGTGAATCCCCAGGAGCGTACATAAGTACGTGACTGGGGTGAGCGAGGAGAGCCAACGCATCTGCAGTTCGAAATATGAAGGCGATATCCTCTCCCTTGTGGAGAGGGTTAGGTTGAGGGAAAAGCCTCACCCCAGCCCTCTTGGGTAAAAACATTAATGAAGGTTAATACTATGAAAGCATTACATTTTGGCGCAGGTAATATCGGTCGTGGCTTTATCGGCAAACTGCTGGCGGACGCGGGGATACAGCTGACGTTCGCGGATGTAAATCAGGTCGTGCTCGATGCCCTGAATGCCCGTCATAGCTATCAGGTTCATGTCGTGGGTGAAAACGAGCAGGTTGATACCGTCTCCGGTGTCAACGCCGTGAGCAGCATCGGCGATGATGTTGTTGAACTGATTGCCCACGTAGATTTAGTCACTACCGCCGTCGGACCGGTCGTGCTTGAGCGTATCGCTCCGGCCATCGCCAAAGGGCTGGTTAAACGCAAGGCGCAGAGAATCACTACTCCACTAAATATCATCGCTTGTGAAAACATGGTGCGCGGAACGACTCAGTTGAAAGGCCATGTAATGAACGCGTTAGCAGATGAAGATAAAGCCTGGGTTGAAGAACATGTTGGCTTTGTCGATTCTGCCGTGGACCGCATTGTTCCGCCTTCGGCTTCAGCAACCAACGATCCGCTGGAAGTTACCGTAGAAACCTTCAGTGAGTGGATTGTCGACAAAACACAGTTCAAAGGTGAACTGCCAAATATCCCAGGAATGGAATTAACTGATAACCTGATGGCATTTGTCGAACGTAAACTCTTCACGCTGAACACCGGGCATGCTATAACCGCGTACCTCGGAAAATTGACCGGTCATCAGACCATCCGTGACGCGATTCTCGACGAGAAAATCCGCGCAGTGGTAAAAGGTGCGATGGAAGAGAGCGGCGCGGTACTGATCAAACGCTATGGCTTTGATGCAGCAAAACATGCGGCATACATTCAGAAAATCCTCGGCCGTTTTGAAAACCCGTATCTGAAAGATGACGTTGAGCGTGTGGGTCGTCAGCCGCTGCGTAAACTTAGCGCAGGCGACCGCCTGATTAAACCACTGCTGGGTACGCTGGAATATGGTTTGCCGCATGCGAATCTGGTTACCGGTATTGCGGCAGCGATGCACTATCGCAGCGAAGAAGATCCGCAGGCACAGGAACTGGCCGCACTGATTGACGAAAAAGGTCCACAGGCCGCGCTGGCGCAAGTTTCCGGGCTGGATGCCAACAGTGATGTCGTGCTTGAGGCTGTTAACGCGTATAACGCAAAGAAATGATGCAGGACCTGGCGCAGGATATCCTGCGCCTGAATAATAGATTGTCAGATATGCAGGCAATAATGGAACAAACGCAGGCCTTTGAAAATCGTGTGCTTGAGCGTCTGAATGCTGGCAAAACCGTACGCAGCTTCCTCATCACCGCCGTAGAACTGCTCACCGAGGCGGTGAATATCCTTGTGCTTCAGGTATTTCGCAAAGACGACTATGCGGTGAAATACGCCGTAGAACCGCTGCTCGACGGCGATGGTCCGTTGGGCGATCTTTCTGTTCGTCTGAAGTTAATCTACGGCCTGGGCGTACTCAGTCGCCCGGAGTACGAAGATGCGGAGCTCCTGATGGCGCTGCGGGAGGAGCTGAATCACGACGGCAACGAATACGCATTCACCGACGACGAAATTCTTGGACCGTTTGGTGAACTTCACTGCGTGACGGCACTCCCGCCGCCACCCCAGTTTGATACCTCAGACTCTGGTTTGCATGCCATGCAGATCCAGCGTTACCAGCAGATGGTACGATCCACCATGGTCCTTTCCCTGACCGAGCTGATTTCTAAAATCAGCTTAAAAAAAGCCTTTCAAAAATAAGACGATGTTTGCTTATTTCTCTTCCTGCTGCGGTCGATACAGCTGCCGATAGTACGCCAGACGTTGCAGATACAGCTGCGCGTTTTCCTGCGGTATTTCTGAAGGGACAACGTTGCGCGGCGGTGTTTTATTCAAATATTCGCGAAAAGCCTGGCTTGAAGCCATAAAATCGACAGTTTTATCAATCAGGACCGAAACGTTCTCACCTATTTTCGCCATAATCTTCCCTCCTCCATGTATTAACCGCGCTCAGCCTGTGCGGTTGATCATTTAAGTTTAGGATCAGTTGGGTGTTTATATTGAGGAAAACGTGCTTCACCACGAACATGCCAATAAAAAGCACCACGGCCGATCTTATCGCTTAAAATTCCTTGTTAATCAATGCAGTAACATTATCATTAGCTAATTAATACTTACGGTATTTGATTATTTATCTTCGAGCAGTTGTGAATAATCCCGCTCTGCGCGCATACTATAGGATATTCATCCTATTTTTATCAGAAGCTATCCTATGAAAGAAGTCGAAAAAAACGAAATTAAACGCCTGAGCGATCGTCTGGACGCTATTCGCCACCAGCAGGCAGACCTGTCCCTGGTTGAAGCCGCCGACAAATACGCCGAGCTGGAAAAAGAGAAAGAAACTCTGGAAGCCGAGATCGCACGCCTGCGTGAAGTTCACAGCCAGAAGCTGAGCAAAGAAGCGCAAAAGCTGACAAAACTTCCGTTCCGTCGGGCCATCACCAAAAAAGAGCAGGCTGACATGGGCAAACTGAAGAAGAGCGTGCGCGGCCTGATCGTCGTCCACCCGATGACCGAGCTTGGCCGTGAAATGGGCCTGAAAGAGATGACGGGCTTCGCGAAGAGCGAGTTCTAATCTCCCACCGGGCAACATCCGCTTGCCCGGTCCTTCATTTCCCCTCGCAATTGGCCCTACCAATTTTAACCAGATCCTACCAGCACCTCACATTTCATTAAAATGTGCGTACAATACCGTTGCCAATAAATAACATTTGATTAACCATTCATTGTCATTACCCCTACACAACAATATTGGCAGGGCCACTTTTACACATAATGTGACCTGGAGATGAGCACAGACTCATTCCATTATGTCGGCGGCCCCCAGGAGACCTGCAATGAATCTCTGGCAACAGAACTACGACCCGGCCGGTAACATCTGGCTTTCCAGTCTGATCGCATCGCTCCCTATCCTGTTCTTTTTCTTCGCCCTGATTAAGCTCAAGCTCAAAGGCTATGTTGCGGCGTCATGGACGGTGGTGATCGCTTTGTCGGTCGCCCTGCTGTTTTACAAAATGCCGGTCGATCACGCTCTGGCATCCGTAGTGTACGGTTTCTTCTATGGTCTGTGGCCGATTGCCTGGATCATTATCGCCGCGGTATTCGTCTATAAAATCTCGGTGAAGACCGGGCAGTTCGACATTATCCGCTCCTCGATACTCTCGATTACCCCAGACCAGCGTCTGCAAATGCTGATTGTTGGTTTCTCCTTTGGGGCATTCCTCGAAGGAGCGGCAGGCTTTGGCGCTCCGGTAGCGATTACCGCCGCACTGCTGGTTGGTCTTGGCTTTAACCCGCTGTATGCGGCAGGTTTGTGCCTGATCGTAAATACCGCGCCGGTCGCTTTTGGCGCAATGGGCATTCCGATTCTGGTTGCCGGTCAGGTTACCGGACTGGACAGCTTCGAGATTGGCCAGATGGTAGGGCGTCAGCTGCCGTTCCTGACCATTATCGTGCTGTTCTGGATTATGGCGATTATGGATGGCTGGCGCGGCGTCAAAGAAACCTGGCCTGCGGTGATGGTCGCTGGCGGCTCGTTTGCTATCGCACAGTACCTCAGCTCTAACTTTATCGGGCCGGAACTGCCGGACATTATATCTTCTCTGGTCTCACTGGTATGTCTGACGCTGTTCCTGAAACGCTGGCAGCCGGTACGCATCTTCCGTTTTGGCGATATGGGCGCTTCGCAGGCCGATATGGACCTGTCGCGCACCCGCTACACCGCTGGGCAGGTGGTACGCGCCTGGTCACCGTTCCTGTTCCTGACCGCTACCGTCACGCTGTGGAGCATACCGCCGTTTAAAGCGCTGTTTGCGCCCGGCGGCGCGATGTACCACTGGGTGGTCAATATTCCGGTTCCGTTCCTCGACAAGCTGGTTGCCCGTATGCCGCCGGTCGTACACGAAGCCACGGCCTACGCGGCGGTGTACAAATTTGACTGGTTCTCCGCGACCGGCACCGCAATACTGTTTGCCGCCCTGCTGTCTATCGTCTGGCTGAAGATGAAGCCATCTGCTGCGCTGCAGACCTTTGGCAGCACGTTGAAAGATCTGGCGCTGCCTATCTACTCCATCGGGATGGTGCTGGCGTTCGCGTTTATCTCTAACTACTCCGGGCTTTCATCCACCCTGGCACTGGCCCTGGCGCACACCGGCAGCGCTTTTACCTTCTTCTCGCCATTCCTCGGCTGGCTGGGGGTATTCCTGACCGGGTCCGACACCTCATCAAACGCATTGTTCGCCGCCCTGCAGGCCACGGCCGCTCAGCAAATCGGCGTTTCGGATGTGCTGATGGTGGCCGCAAATACCACCGGCGGCGTGACCGGCAAGATGATCTCTCCGCAATCTATCGCTATCGCCTGTGCGGCAGTGGGATTAGTGGGGAAAGAGTCTGATCT
This sequence comes from Citrobacter sp. Cpo030, assembly GCF_030333005.1. Lineage (NCBI taxonomy): Bacteria > Pseudomonadati > Pseudomonadota > Gammaproteobacteria > Enterobacterales > Enterobacteriaceae > Citrobacter > Citrobacter sp. Cpo030. Next base: position 276,413 of record NZ_JAOWGT010000074.1, read on the forward strand.
GTTCCGCTTTACCGTGAAGCACAGCCTGATTTTCACCTGCATGGTGGGTGTGATTACCACGCTGCAGGCCTATGTCTTAACCTGGATGATTCCATGATAGTGATGCCCAGACGCCTGTCAGACGAAGTCGCATCTCGTGTGCGGGCGCTGATTGAAGAACAACAGCTGGAGGCGGGCATGAAGTTGCCCGCTGAGCGCCAACTGGCCGTACAGCTCGGCGTATCGCGCAACTCGCTGCGCGAGGCGTTAGCCAAGCTGGTGAGTGAAGGTGTGTTGATTAGCCGTCGTGGCGGCGGGACGTTTATCCGCTGGCAGCATGAAGCATGGTCTGAACAAAACATCGTTCAGCCGCTGAAAACCCTGCTGGCGGACGATCCTGATTACAGTTTCGATATTCTGGAAGCCCGCCACGCCATCGAAGCCAGCACCGCCTGGCATGCAGCTATGCGTGCCACTGCTGCCGACAAAGAGAAGATCAGACTCTGTTTCGAGGCCACACAAAGCGAAGATCCAGATCTCGCCTCGCAGGCAGACGTTCGCTTTCACCTCGCCATTGCGGAAGCCTCGCACAACGTGGTGCTGTTACAGACCATGCGCGGTTTCTTCGACGTATTGCAGTCTTCGGTGAAACAGAGCCGCCAGCGTATGTACCTTGTGCCGCCTGTATTTTCGCAACTGACGGCGCAGCATCAGGCCGTCCTGGATGCGATTGTTGCCGGAGATGCCGACGGAGCGCGTAAAGCAATGATGGCGCACCTCAGTTTTGTCCACACTACGATTAAACGATTTGATGAAGATCAGGCCCGCCAGGCGCGTATCACCCGCCTGCCCGGTGACCCTGGTGAGAATAGCAGGGAGAACAACGCATGATTATTTCAGCAGCCAGCGACTATCGCGCCGCAGCCCAGCGCATCCTACCCCCCTTCTTGTTCCACTATATAGACGGTGGGGCGTATGCAGAGCACACTCTGCGCCGTAACGTGGCAGACCTGTCGGAGGTGGCGCTGCGCCAGCGCGTGCTGAAGAATATGTCCGACCTGAGCCTGGAGACAAAGCTGTTCAACGAAACGCTCTCCATGCCGGTGGCCCTTGCACCTGTCGGTCTGTGTGGCATGTACGCGCGCCGGGGCGAAGTTCAGGCCGCCGCCGCCGCTGATGCCAAAGGCATTCCGTTTACGCTTTCCACGGTATCCGTATGTCCGATTGAAGAGGTCGCTCCAACCATCAAACGTCCGATGTGGTTTCAGCTATATGTTCTGCGCGATCGCGGCTTTATGCGCAACGCGCTGGAGCGCGCCAAAGCGGCGGGTTGCTCCACGCTGGTCTTTACCGTCGATATGCCAACCCCGGGCGCACGCTACCGTGACGCACATTCCGGGATGAGCGGCCCAAATGCCGCACTACGCCGCTACTGGCAGGCAGTCACCCATCCACAGTGGGCATGGGACGTTGGCCTGAACGGTCGCCCACATGATTTAGGTAATATCTCGACTTATCTTGGTAAACCTACCGGTCTTGAGGATTACATCGGCTGGCTGGCGAATAACTTCGACCCGTCGATTTCCTGGAAAGACCTCGAGTGGATCCGCGAATTTTGGGATGGTCCGATGGTGATCAAAGGGATCCTCGATCCCGAAGATGCCCGAGACGCCGTACGCTTTGGCGCGGATGGTATTGTTGTCTCTAACCACGGTGGTCGCCAGTTAGACGGCGTGCTGTCTTCAGCTCGCGCGCTACCCGCCATTGCCGATGCGGTAAAAGGCGATATCACCATTCTGGCAGACAGTGGGATCCGCAACGGCCTGGACGTCGTACGTATGATTGCGCTGGGCGCGGATAGTGTTCTGCTGGGACGTGCTTATCTGTACGCGCTGGCCACCCACGGTCAGGCCGGGGTGGCGAATCTGCTAAATCTGATCGAGAAAGAGATGAGGGTGGCAATGACCCTGACCGGTGCAAAATCGATTAGCGAAATCAGCCGTGATTCACTGGTACAAGAACTGGGCAAACAGGTGGCTGACTACCCGATGCAGCCCAAACGTGGAAATGCGGCGTAAACGTTAATTTGCTATGCTGCCCCGTACTTAAGGGGGCAGCATGCTAAACATCGTATTATTCGAACCAGAAATCCCGCCAAATACCGGCAATATTATCCGTCTTTGCGCCAACACCGGCTTTCGTCTGCATATTATTGAGCCAATGGGCTTTACCTGGGACGACAAGCGCCTGCGCCGCGCGGGGCTGGATTACCATGAATTTGCCGCCGTGCAACGCCACCCTGATTACGCCGCCTTCGTCGCCGCAGAAAATCCGCAACGTCTGTTTGCCCTGACCACCAAAGGTACGCCAGCGCATAGCGCGGTAAGCTATCAGGATGGGGATTATCTGATGTTTGGCCCGGAAACTCGCGGTCTGCCAGCCAGCATCCTCGACGCACTGCCAGCCGAACAAAAAATTCGTATTCCGATGATGCCGGACAGTCGCAGCATGAACCTGTCGAATGCGGTGTCGGTGGTGGTGTATGAGGCCTGGCGCCAGTTAGGTTATCCCGGCGCGGTATTGCGTAGTTGATTTTTGTCGGATAGCGGCTGACGCCTTATCCGACCTACGAAAGAATTTACCATTATTTTTCGAGCGTTATCGGAGCAGTCAGGTTGGACACGGACTGCGCTTGCCGACCTGCGCGTACACGTAGTACGTGAGGATGGCGAGCACAGCCCGGGTTCAAGATGACAAGTAAGATAGCTCGAAATCAGATTCCATCGCCGTATTCGAACGTATGATGTATCCCGTTGAAATGCTGATCCATATCCATAGACGGTTTATCGCTGTCAGGCTTGCCGACGATGCGCGCCGGTACGCCTGCGGCGGTGGTATGCGGCGGTACGGGCTGTAGCACGACCGAACCTGCGCCAATCTTCGCGCCGCGCCCGACTTCAATGTTGCCGAGAATTTTTGCTCCCGCGCCGATCATCACGCCTTCACGAATTTTCGGGTGGCGGTCACCGCCGGCTTTACCGGTCCCGCCCAGCGTGACGGATTGCAGAATAGAGACGTCATTTTCAATCACCGCGGTTTCACCGACCACAATGCCGGTGGCGTGATCGAGCATAATCCCACGACCAATTTTTGCCGCCGGATGAATGTCTACCTGGAAGGTAACGGACACCTGATTTTGCAAGAATATCGCCAGCGCCTGACGCCCCTGATGCCACAGCCAGTGACCGATACGGTAGGCCTGAAGCGCATGAAAGCCCTTCAGATACAGCAGTGGAGTGGAATATTTATCGACAGCCGGGTCACGCGTGCGTACTGCCTGAATATCGCAGGCCGCTGAGGCAATCATTTCAGGATCAGCCGCGTAGGCCTCTTCTACGACTTCGCGAATCGCAATGGCGGGCATGATTGGAGAAGCGAGTTTATTCGCCAGCATATAGCTTAGCGCACTGCCGAGATTTTCATGCTTGAGCAGCGTTGCGTGGTAAAAACTGGCCAGCATTGGCTCACATTCCGCCAGTGCCCGGGCTTCCGCTTTAATGTTTTTCCAGACGATATCCAGTTCTTCACACGGCATTGCGTACTCCAGAAGGTAGCAAAACGACCGATCCGTTCTTCGCGGATCGGGTCGTTATATTCAACAGTTCCTTACAGCTAGTGGCGACTCAGCTCGTCCTTGCGTGCACGGCCTAATAACGTCAATGCTGCCTCGCGCGCGTTTTTTCCGCAATACAATACTTGATAAATTTCCTCGGTTATTGGCATCTCAACACCAAAACGGTGCGCCAATTCACGAACTTCTTTCGTATTGCGATAGCCTTCAACCACTTGGCCAATTTTGTCCTGCGCACCCTGCACGTCCATCCCCTGGCCGAGCATCATGCCAAAACGACGGTTGCGCGACTGGTTGTCGGTACAGGTCAGCACCAGATCGCCTAAACCCGCCATCCCCATAAAGGTGGCAGGATCGGCCCCCAGCGCCGCACCAAGACGAGACATTTCGGTCAGCCCACGGGTGATCAATGCGGTTCGTGCATTCGCGCCGAAACCGATGCCGTCAGACATCCCTGCGCCAATGGCAATGACGTTTTTCACCGCACCGCCAAGCTGTACGCCAATGAAATCCGGGTTGCTGTATACGCGGAAGCTTTTGCCGCAGTGCAGCAACTGCTGGAGATCGTCAGCAAAGGTGTCGTCCGTCGAGGCCAGAGAAATCGCCGTCGGCATGCCCGCAGCCAGCTCTTTGGCGAACGTCGGGCCGGAAATAACCGCCAGTGGAATTGAGTCCCCCAGCGCTTCACGCGCGACGTCCTGCAGCAGACGCCCTGTTTCCGCTTCCAGACCTTTTGTCGCCCAGACCAGTCGCGCGTCAGGACGCATCAATGGTTTGATGTTACGCAGCACTTCGCCAAAGACGTGGCTCGGCACCACCACCAGAATATTACGACTGGCGGCCAGCGCTGTGGCTAAATCACTTTCCAGGCGCAGCGTGTCGGGAAAAGGCACATCAGGAAGGAACGCGACGTTGCAGCGATCGTGCTCGAGAGTCGCGATATGTTTAGGATCATGGCCCCACAGGACAACCTGATGGCCATTTCTTGCCAGGGTGATGGCAAGAGCGGTGCCGTACGAGCCGGCACCAATCACAGTCATTGAAGCATTACTTTGGTTCATCAGGCATCCTGATGTTCTTCAGTACCTTCGCCAGCCTGCTGCTGTAAATAGTTCATGAACAGCGCATCAAAGTTGACCGGCGCAAGGTTCAGTTGCGGGAACGTACCGCGTGAAACCAGGCTGGTGATGCATTCGCGGGCATACGGGAACAGAATGTTCGGGCAGTATGCGCCCAGGCAATGCGCCATTTGAGTCCCTTCGATACCACTGATGGAGAAAATACCGCCCTGCTGAACTTCGCACAGGAACGCAGTTTCTTCACCCAGGGAAGCCGTTACGGTGACACGCAGCACTACTTCATACACGTCATCTGCCAGTTGGGTAGATGCGGTATCAAGATCCAGTTTAACCTCTGGCTGCCAATCTTTCTGGAAAACATGCGGTGCATTTGGCGCTTCGAAAGACACATCCTTGGTATAAATACGTTGGATCTGGAAAGCCATTTCAGTGTTATTTTGTTCTGACATGTTGAGAAAACCCTTTAGTGTTGTCCTTTAAATACTTCGGTACGCCTTAACGCAGCAGCGGATCCAGTCCACCACGCGCATCCAACGCATACAAGTCGTCACAACCACCAATGTGCTGTGCATCAATAAAAATCTGCGGAACCGTAGTACGGCCACTGCGCTTGATCATCTCTTCACGCTTCACGGCATCACCGTCAATCGGAAGCTCCTGGAAACTCACACCCTTGCTGTTTAACAGCGCCTTTGCGCGATGGCAAAACGGGCAGGTTGCTTTGGTATAGATCTCAATATTGGCCATGACTTATTCTCCAGTGTTCTTTTTACCCTGCGGCATGAAAGAAGACGGGTAAATTACTTGCCGCGAACCAGTGGCAGATTCTCACCACTCCAGCCCGCTACGCCATCTTTCAGTACAGACACCTGCTCAAAACCGGCTTTAATCAGCGCAGTTGCTGAATCCTGGCACTGCATGCCTGAGCCATCAACCACAATAACAGGTTTGTTTTTGTGTTTTTCCAGTTCGCCAAAGTTGTTGGCTTTGATTTCGCTCGGCAGCAGGTTAGTGGAGCCAGCGATATGGCCTTTGCGGAAGTCGTCGCGCTGACGTAAATCCACGACAACGGCGTCTTCTTTATTGATGAGACGTGTGGCTTCTCCGCGTGTAATCACCTTCACTTTGGAAGTCAGGCTCTTAAACGTGGTAAATAATACAGCCGCCAGTAACGCAATCCAGGCGATACTCAATACAGGGTGGCGACTAACAAATTGCATAATTTCTTGCATGGGGGGTAACAACTCCCGACTCAGTGATTAAAAAACCAGGAAAGGAGTATACCTGCGCGTTGGCGCAAATACAGCCAGAGCGTGCATTGGATTGCATTTTTGCGGGGCGCTACGGAAAAAAAAACCTAAAACCACGCCCTCTGCGGCGCGCTCTGGTCGATTATTTGATCTTCTGGGGCTACTTTATCGATTCAGCTGTAGTAAAATTACGCAATTATTTTTATCTATTAAGTGTGAGGTTGTCGCAATGTCGGTTTCTAAAAAACCTATGGTACTGGTGATTCTGGATGGCTACGGCTATCGCGAAGACAGCCAGGATAACGCCATCTTTAATGCCAAAACCCCGGTAATGGATGCCCTGTGGGCAAAACGTCCGCATACCCTGATTGATGCGTCTGGCCTGGAAGTTGGCCTGCCCGATCGCCAGATGGGCAACTCCGAAGTGGGTCACGTCAACCTGGGCGCGGGCCGCATCGTGTATCAGGACCTGACCCGTCTGGATGTAGAAATTAAAGAGCGTACTTTCTTCGCTAACCCGGTGCTGACCAATGCGGTCGACCAGGCCAAAAATAGCGGCAAAGCGGTACACATCATGGGCCTGCTCTCTGCGGGCGGCGTTCACAGCCACGAAGATCACATCATGGCGATGGTAGAAATGGCCGCTGAACGTGGCGCTGAGAAAATCTATCTGCACGCTTTCCTTGATGGCCGTGATACCCCGCCGCGCAGCGCTGAACATTCACTGCAGAAATTCGAAGAGAAATTTGCCGCGCTGGGCAAAGGCCGCGTAGCGTCCATCATCGGTCGTTACTACGCGATGGACCGCGACAACCGTTGGGATCGCGTTGAACAGGCTTATGACCTGATGACGCTGGCAAAAGGTGAGTTCCAGTTCGCTACGGCGGTTGAAGGTCTGCAGGCTGCTTATGCCCGCGACGAAAACGACGAATTCGTGAAAGCGACTGTGATCCGTGCCGAAGGCCAGGCTGAAGCCGCCATGGAAGACGGCGATACGCTGATTTTCATGAACTTCCGTGCAGACCGTGCGCGTGAAATCACTCGTGCGTTTGTTAACGCTGATTTCGACGGCTTCGCCCGTAAGAAAGTCGTTAACCTCAACTTTGTGATGCTGACCGAATACGCGGCCGACATCAAAACTGCGGTTGCTTACCCACCAGCATCTCTGGCTAACACCCTTGGCGAGTGGATGGCGAAGCACGACAAAACGCAGCTGCGTATTTCCGAAACCGAAAAATATGCGCACGTGACCTTCTTCTTCAACGGCGGCGTAGAAGAGCCGTTCAAAGGCGAAGATCGCATCCTGATCAACTCGCCGAAAGTTGCGACCTACGATCTGCAGCCAGAGATGAGCTCTGCTGAGCTGACCGAAAAACTGGTTGCGGCGATTGAGAGCGGAAAATACGACACCATCATTTGTAACTACCCGAACGGCGACATGGTTGGTCATACCGGGGTGATGGAAGCAGCGGTTAAAGCGGTTGAAGCGCTGGATCACTGCGTTGAACAGGTCGCGAAAGCGGTTGAATCCGTTGGGGGTCAGTTGCTGATCACCGCAGACCACGGTAACGCAGAGCAAATGCGCGATCCGTCCACCGGTCAGGCGCATACTGCGCACACCAACCTGCCCGTTCCGCTGATTTATGTCGGTGGCAAGAACGTTAAAGCAGTCGAAGGCGGCAAACTTTCTGATATCGCCCCGACGATGCTGACGCTGATGGGTATGGAAATCCCGCAAGAGATGACTGGTAAGCCGCTGTTCATCGTGGAATAATCCCTCCCCATGAGGGGAAAGGCGATTAATACCATCACTCGGGCCGTGAAACCGCGTAAGTTTTCAGTCAGGCCCTTGTTCTACGCCAGCGCGCTTAGCGCTGGCGTATTGCTGTGCGCCTTTTCCGCCCACGCGGACGAACGCGACCAGCTCAAATCTATTCAGGCCGATATCGCGGCAAAAGAACGCGCGGTACGTCAACAACAACAACAACGCGCCACCCTCCTCGCTCAGCTTAAAGCTCAGGAACAAGCCATCGCCGTTGCCGCAAGGCAGTTGCGCGAAACGCAAAACTCACTGGCGCAGCTGAATGCACAAATCGCAGAGATGAACGCAGCACTCGCGAAGCTGGAAAAACAGCGGGCCGCACAAGAACGCAGCCTGGCAGCCCAACTCGACGCAGCTTTTCGCCAGGGCGAACACACCGGCATTCAGCTCATTCTTAGCGGTGAAGAAAGCCAGCGCGGGCAACGCCTGCAGGCCTATTTCGGCTATCTGAACCAGGCGCGACAGGAAACTATCGCGCAATTGAAACAAACCCGCGAAGAGGTCGACTCGCAAAAAGCCGAGCTGGAAGATAAGCAGAGCGAACAGCAGACGCTACTGTACGAACAGCGCGCTCAGCAGGCTAAGCTGGAACAGGCACGTAACGAACGCCAGAAAACGCTTTCGAGTCTGGAATCATCGATTCAACAGGGTCAACAGCAACTGGGCGAAATGCGCGCCAACGAATCCCGTCTGCGCAACAGCATTGCCCGCGCCGAAGCCGCAGCCAAAGCGCGTGCGGAACGTGAAGCACGCGAGGCGCAGGCAGTACGCGAGAAGCAACAGGATGCGTCACGAAAAGGCTCAACCTATAAACCGACCGAAAGTGAAAAATCACTGATGTCGCGTACCGGCGGTTTGGGTTCGCCACGCGGTCAGGCATTTTGGCCCGTTCGTGGTCCAACTCTACATCGTTATGGCGAACAGCTGCAGGGTGAGCTACGTTGGAAGGGGATGGTTATTGGCGCATCCGAAGGCACCGAAGTTAAAGCCATTGCCGATGGTCGCGTCATTCTGGCGGACTGGCTGCAGGGCTATGGCCTGGTGGTCGTCGTTGAACACGGTAAAGGCGATATGAGCCTGTACGGTTATAACCAGAGCGCACTGGTCAGCGTCGGTACGCAGGTTCGCGCCGGGCAGCCTATAGCACTTGTGGGTAGCAGCGGCGGTCAGGGCAGGCCGGCACTCTATTTCGAAATTCGTCGCCAGGGTCAGGCGGTCAATCCACAGCCGTGGTTGGGAAGATAAGTTTTGCCACAACAATTTCGTCGTCTACTACTCTCTCTCGCCAGTCTGCTGGCCTTCGCAACACCTGTATTTGCTGGCAAACTCGCCATCGTCATTGATGATTTCGGCTATCGCCCACACACTGAAAACCAGGTACTGGCGATGCCTTCTACCATCTCCGTTGCCGTTCTGCCTAACGCCCCACATGCGCGTGAAATGGCAATCAAAGCGCATAACAGCGGGCATGAAGTCTTAATCCATCTGCCAATGGCGCCGCTGAGCAAGCAGCCGTTAGAGAAAGACACGTTACGCCCTGAAATGAGCAGCGAAGAGATTGAGAGGATCATTCGCGACGCGGTAAGCAAAGTACCGAATGCGGTCGGTCTGAACAACCATATGGGCAGCGCGATGACCTCCAGTCTTTTCGGCATGCAGAAGGTGATGCAGGCGCTGGAACGTTACGACCTCTACTTCCTGGACAGCATGACCATCGGTAACAGCCAGGCAATGCGCGCAGCGTCAGGTGCCGGTGTGAAGGTCATCAAACGCAAAGTCTTCCTGGATGACACGCAAAACGAAGCCGATATTCGCCGTCAGTTTAATCGTGCCGTCGAGCTTGCGCGCCGCAACGGTTCCGCAATCGCCATTGGCCACCCTCACCCGTCTACGGTTCGCGTTCTGCAGCAGATGCTGTATAGCCTGCCAGCCGACATCACGCTGGTTCGTCCAAGCAGCTTGCTCAATGAACCACAGGTGGATACCTCCAGACCAAACCTCACGCCACCGAAGAACGGTACGCCTGATGCACCGCGTAATCCTTTCCGGGGGGTGAAATTATGCAAACCGAAACAGCCGTTAGAGCCGGTGTACGCCAGCCGCTTCTTCAGCGTGCTCGGCGAAAGCATCACCCAAAGCACGCTGGTGCAGTATATGCGCTTGCAGTGGCAGGGCTGGCAATAATCAGTCTTTACTATCCAGCGTTAAATGGGCCAGGCGGCGCGGCGTCAATGATTTATCGCGCCACTGGCTAAAACGGATAGCCCACAACAGCACCTGATAACCCAGCTTTACGCTGCAGATATTACTCACCATACGCTTGAACATACCCGATACAAATACTTCAGCAATCATGCGCTGGCGGATCTGTGGATCGGGTTCTTTACGAATACAATGACATACTCGCAGTCCCTCATAAATCACTTGTTGCTTAAACTCAGGATAGATAGTGATGCGGTTAGCGTAGCTATGATTAAGTTCGTCCAGCAGGCGAGTGATCTTTATATAGTGCCGTTGATAGTTTAAATTCGCTTCACCCTGCCGCTTCATGTGGCTAATTGAGCCATCGTGTTGGTAGTATTTATATAATGGTTTTTCCGTATATTTCGCACGAGTGGCATTAAACATAAACACCGTACTCCACATGACATCCTGATGATGTAACCCAGGGATAAATCTTATATTGTGTTCTTTAATGAGGTCATTTCTATATACCCCCATCCAGAGAACATGCGTCCAGCGGCGCGAAGCAAGCCCCATACGCAACCAGTCTGGGCCGGAGAGAATACCGGTAGAACGCAGACGATCTGTTGGAATGGATACCCAGACTCGGGATGTTTCCCGCGAACTCCAGTCTGCGTTGCTTTGTACAACGTCAAGGTTGTCCTGCAAGGCCATTCCCATCAATGTCTCATACATCTCCGGATAGACTTCATCATCGGCATCAACGAATGCGATGTAATCCCCCACAGCGACATCCAGGCCAAGGTTTCGCGCGACAGAGACACCCTGGTTGGCCTGATGCAGCAGCCGAACATGGGGATATTTTTCTGCATAGTATTGCGCAATATCGACTGAGCAGTCCGTAGAACCATCATTTACAATAATGATTTCAAGATCTTTCCAGGTCTGCGCAATTAACGACTCCATACAGTCACGAAAGTAACTACCGGCATTATATAACGGGATAATAACGCTTAATTTATATTTACTTTGCATCGTAGGGTAATCATCTAATCTATGGGATTGTCGTTACTCTATCACCCAATTATTAAGATATTATTAAGGCTTAACAAGAGGTACAATTTCCAGAGAAATAGGCCAGCATTCCTATAAATTTATATTAGCTAGATTGATAACCTATTTACTTACACGTCCGAGAAACAAAAAACAGCACGAATAGCCAACTTAGTTGTTACCTGTGTATGACAAAGGATTTTGTTATACTAACTTGATCTCTATCACAAAATGAACAGTGCAAATGTAATGATGACCAAAGCACTCTTGCTACATTGATGCTTTAAGTCATGAAATTTTCATAACGTAAAGCAATTAATCAATTACTTTCAATTAGATAGAGCATAACACTGTTGTTTATGTGTCTTTTACATAAAAGCATGTATTAACTAACCACCGTCGATACAATTTTGTATAATACAGAGCATGACTATCCACAACAGATTAATATACGAAGGCGAATTTAATGAACATTAGTAAGGTTGAATTAAATGACTTTAATGTTTATTTCAAGAAAGAAAAAATTAATTTCCCTTTGTTGATGAAAAAAATATCAAATAATGAAATAAAAGGGAAACAACTGAATGCTGAAAATGGTTTTCGCAGCGTCCATCTTGTCGAATATGAAAATAAAAAGTTTATTGTCAAGAACGATCGTGAAATAGACAATCGCTTTGAAAAAAAAGCGCTAAACTTTATTTCCGGGCCCTTTTATTCACATATGATTAAACGACTGGCACGCTTAACTCCAGAGCAACGCGCCTGTACTGCAGATCTGTACTACGTTGCCGAAAAATGTCACTTTCGTCAATGTGTTGAAGTGTCAACCGTGCATGAATACATTGATGGAAAACCCCTTGCCGAAATCAACGAAAGTAATGCCGAAGAGGTGAAAAACTGTATTATTAAACTTCACAATGCAGGTCTTGCATCGAATGATATTCACCCTGGAAATTTTATTAGAACGCCATCTGGTGAACTTAAAGTTATCGATCTTTCATGCAAAGGCATTATGAAAATATGCCAGGCGAACGATATCCTCACGCTCCGGAATAAATACAATATCGATATTCAGGGTCATGGCTTCGTTTATAACCTGATTTTATTGAAAGAAAAGCTTCGCCGACTTTCACGAAAAATTCGCGGCAAGTAAAAAATAGCCAGATATTAATCATATCTGGCTATTCATTCTTACCGGCTTAATACTAATCCCAGCTCAGGATCACTTTCCCTGACTGGCCTGAACGCATCGCGTCAAAGCCCTGCTGGAATTCATCGATGGAGAATCGATGGGTGATGATCGGCGACAAATCCAGTCCAGACTGGATCAGTGCAGCCATTTTGTACCAGGTTTCAAACATCTCACGACCGTAGATACCTTTAATAAACAGCCCCTTAAAGATAACTTTGGTCCAGTCGATGGACATATCAGATGGCGGAATACCCAGCATAGCAATACGGCCACCGTGGTTCATGGTGTCCAGCATGGCGCGAAACGCTGGCGGCGCCCCGGACATCTCCAGGCCCACATCAAACCCTTCGGTCATACCCAGTTCAGCCATCACGTCGGTCAGATTCTCTTTCGACACATTGACCGCGCGTGTGATACCCATTTTGCGTGCCAGCTCAAGGCGATACTCATTAACGTCGGTGATCACCACGTGGCGTGCGCCAACATGCTTCGCGACCGCCGCCGCCATAATACCGATTGGACCCGCACCGGAAACCAGCACATCTTCCCCAACCAGATCGAACGACAGCGCCGTGTGCACTGCATTACCGAACGGATCGAAGATAGACGCCAGGTCGTCGGAGATATTGTCCGGGATTTTAAATGCGTTAAATGCCGGGATCACCAGGTACTCCGCAAAGCAGCCAGGGCGGTTTACACCGACACCGGTCGTATTGCGGCACAGGTGAGTACGTCCACCGCGGCAGTTACGGCAATGCCCGCAGGTGATATGACCTTCGCCTGAAACGCGATCGCCGATTTTAAAGCCTTTAACTTCCTGACCGATGCCAACAACTTCGCCGACATATTCATGCCCAACGACCATCGGTACCGGGATGGTTTTTTGCGACCATTCATCCCAGTTATAAATGTGAACGTCAGTCCCGCAGATGGCTGTTTTACGGATTTTAATCAGCAAATCGTTATGACCGACTTCCGGTTCAGGAACGTCGGTCATCCAAATGCCCTCTTCCGCTTTCAGTTTGGATAACGCTTTCATTTCACATCCTCAGGCAATAACGCCCAGTTGTTTACCAATGCGTGTGAACGCCTCAACAGCACGCGTAATCTGCTCAGGGGTATGCGCCGCAGACATCTGGGTACGGATACGCGCCTGGCCTTTTGGAACCACCGGATAGAAGAATCCGGTAACGTAAATTCCCTCTTTTTGCAGCTCGCGGGCGAACGCCTGCGCCACTACTGCATCACCCAGCATGACCGGGATGATCGCGTGATCCGCACCGGCTAACGTAAAGCCTGCGGCAGACATTTGCTCACGGAACTGACGTGCATTCGCCCACAGACGATCGCGCAGGTCGCTGCCAGTTTCAACCATTTCCAGCACTTTAATGGAAGCCGCAACAATCGCCGGTGCCAGTGAGTTGGAGAACAAATAAGGACGGGAACGCTGACGCAGCCACTCAACAACTTCTTTGCGCGCTGCGGTGTAACCACCGGATGCGCCGCCGAGTGCTTTACCCAGCGTACCGGTGATGATGTCCACGCGACCCATCACGTCACAGTATTCATGGGAGCCACGACCATTTTCGCCGACAAAACCGACGGCATGGGAATCATCAACCATGACCAGCGCGTCGTATTTATCCGCCAGATCGCAAACGCCTTTCAGATTAGCGATCACACCATCCATAGAGAACACGCCATCAGTGGCGATCAGGATATGGCGAGCGCCTGCTTCACGCGCTTCTTTCAGGCGAGCTTCCAGTTCCACCAAATCGTTGTTGGCGTAACGGAAACGTTTTGCTTTACACAGACGCACGCCATCAATGATAGAAGCGTGGTTCAGGGCATCGGAAATAATTGCGTCTTCTGCACCCAGCAGCGTTTCAAACAGGCCGCCGTTGGCGTCGAAGCAGGAAGAGTAAAGGATGGCATCTTCCATTCCGAGGAATGCCGCCAGTTTTTGCTCCAGTTGCTTATGGCTGTCCTGGGTACCGCAAATAAAGCGAACCGAAGCCATACCAAATCCGTGAGAATCCATACCCGCTTTTGCCGCTGCAATCAGTTCCGGATGGTTAGCCAACCCCAGATAGTTGTTCGCACAAAAGTTAATAACGTGGCTTCCATCCGCCACGGTAATATCCGCCTGCTGGGCAGATGTAATAATGCGTTCTTCTTTAAACAATCCTTCCGCACGTGCGGTTTCGAGATCGTTCGTTAACTGTTTGTAAAAATCCCCACGCATTTCAATTCTCCAGACTGGGCAAATTTCAGCACATATTACCCAAAGCTATACGTTGATACGAGATGACGCATCATCACTTCTTCAAAATGAAGCATAAATCACGTGTACCCGCACGGCTTATCGGTGAATGGCTGAAGCCTAAGCCATGTAGTGATATGATAGAAGTATTCGTGTCTGAGATTGTCTCTGACTCCATAATTCAAAGGTTACATTTATGATCATCGTTACCGGCGGCGCGGGCTTTATCGGCAGCAACATCGTTAAGTCTCTGAATGATAAAGGTATCACCGACATTCTAGTGGTGGACAACCTGAAAGACGGCACCAAGTTTGTTAACCTGGTGGATCTGAATATTGCTGACTACATGGACAAGGAAGACTTCCTGATCCAGATTATGGCCGGGGAAGATTTCGGCGATATCGAAGCGATTTTCCACGAAGGCGCATGCTCTTCAACCACCGAGTGGGACGGCAAGTATATGATGGATAACAACTATCAATACTCCAAAGAGCTACTGCACTACTGCCTGGAACGTGAAATCCCGTTCCTGTACGCATCCTCTGCCGCCACCTACGGCGGTCGCACTTCTGATTTCATCGAGTCTCGTGAATATGAGAAACCGCTGAACGTCTACGGCTACTCAAAATTCCTGTTCGACGAGTACGTGCGTCAGATCCTGCCAGAAGCCAATTCTCAGATTGTTGGCTTCCGCTATTTCAACGTCTACGGACCGCGTGAAGGCCACAAAGGCAGCATGGCAAGCGTTGCTTTCCACCTCAACACCCAGCTTAACAATGGCGAAACACCAAAACTGTTCGAAGGCAGTGAAAACTTCAAACGTGATTTCGTTTACGTAGGCGACGTAGCTGCGGTAAACCTGTGGTTCCTGGAAAACGGGGTTTCCGGCATCTTTAACCTCGGTACAGGTCGTGCGGAATCTTTCCAGGCCGTTGCCGATGCTACGCTGGCGTACCACAAAAAAGGCAGCATTGAGTACATTCCATTCCCGGAAAAACTGAAAGGCCGCTACCAGGCATTTACCCAGGCAGACCTGACGAACCTGCGCGCAGCGGGCTATGACAAGCCGTTTAAAACCGTCGCCGAAGGCGTCACGGAATATATGGCCTGGCTGAACCGCGACGCGTAAGTATGAAAATTTTGGTGGTTGGCCCGTCTTGGGTGGGCGACATGATGATGTCGCAAAGTCTCTATCGCACGCTCAAGGCGCGCTATCCCCAGGCGATAATCGACGTGATGGCACCTGCATGGTGCCGTCCGTTATTGTCGCGCATGCCAGAAGTCAACGAAGCTATCGCCATGCCGTTGGGGCACGGCGCGCTGGAGATCGGCGAGCGCCGTAAACTCGGCCACAGTCTGCGTGAGAAGCGCTATGACCGCGCTTTTGTGCTGCCTAACTCGTTTAAATCCGCTCTGGTGCCGTTCTTTGCGGGTATTCCCCATCGTACAGGTTGGCGTGGCGAGATGCGCTACGGTCTGCTAAACGATGCGCGCGTACTGGATAAAGACGCATGGCCACTGATGGTCGAGCGCTATGTGGCTCTGGCTTATGATAAAGGCGTGATGCTGACAGCCAAAGATTTGCCGCAGCCTCTGCTATGGCCGCAGTTGCAGGTCAGCGAAGGCGAGAAATCACTGACCTGTAGTCAGTTTTCCCTCTCTGCCGAACGCCCCATCATCGGCTTTTGCCCTGGCGCGGAATTTGGTCCGGCGAAACGCTGGCCACATTACCACTATGCAGAACTGGCAAAGCAGCTGATCGATGAAGGCCATCAGATTGTGCTGTTTGGCTCAGCAAAAGACCATGAAGCCGGCAATGAGATCCTGGCGACGCTGAGCGTTGAACAGCAGGCATGGTGCCGTAATCTGGCGGGCGAAACACAGCTGGAGCAGGCCGTCATCCTTCTCGCAGCCTGCAAAGCGGTGGTCACCAACGACTCTGGATTAATGCACGTGGCCGCGGCGCTGAACCGTCCACTGGTCGCATTGTATGGTCCAAGCAGCCCGGATTTTACGCCTCCGCTTTCCCACAAGGCGCGTGTCATTCGCCTGATTACGGGTTATCACAAAGTGCGTAAGGGCGATGCGGCAGAAGGCTATCATCAGAGCCTGATTGACATTACACCCCAGCACGTACTGGAAGAACTCAACGATCTGTTGTTACAAGAGGAAGCCTGACGGATGCGGGTTCTGATCGTTAAAACGTCGTCTATGGGCGATGTACTGCATACGTTGCCCGCATTAACCGATGCTCAGCAGGCTATTCCGGGTATTCAATTTGATTGGGTGGTGGAAGAAGGGTTCGCTCAAATCCCCTCCTGGCATTCAGCCGTTGACCGGGTTATTCCAGTGGCGATCCGTCGCTGGCGTAAAGCCTGGTTTTCAGCGCCGATTAAAGCCGAGCGTAAAGCGTTTCGTGATGCGGTGCGTTTACAGCAGTATGACGCGATAATCGATGCTCAGGGTTTGGTTAAAAGCGCGGCGTTGGTGACACGTCTGGCACGTGGCATCAAGCATGGTATGGACTGGAGCACAGCCCGCGAACCGCTGGCAAGTCTGTTTTATAATCGCAAACATCACATAGCCAAACAGCAGCACGCGGTAGAACGTACGCGTGAATTGTTCGCCAAAAGCTTGGGATATGTTAAACCGCAGTCGCAGGGTGATTACGCGATTGCGCAGCATTTTGTAAAACAGCAAACGTCCAATTTGCAGCCCTACGCTGTATTTTTACATGCGACCACGCGAGATGATAAACATTGGACAGAAGCACACTGGCGGGACCTTATTACGCTGATACCGAAGACAGGGATTCGCATTAAACTTCCCTGGGGAGCAGCGCATGAAGAGGAAAGAGCAAGAAGAATTGCGAAAGGATTTGATAATGTCGATGTATTGCCAAGGATGAGTCTTGAGGAAATTGCGCGTATCCTCGCCGGTGCTGAATTTGTAGTTTCGGTTGATACAGGCCTTAGTCATCTGACCGCCGCGCTCAATCGCCCAAACGTTACGCTGTATGGTCCCACCGACCCAGGGCTCATTGGTGGCTACGGTAAGAATCAGTTAACGTGCATTGCTCCGGAAGGAAAACTGTCGTTACTCACCGCTCAGCAAGTACTAACACACCTACCGTCCGACGTATAACCCCCCGACTCGGGACGGGGGCTCTGCACGCTTATCAGAACATGCAGAGCATCGGTAAGCTTACTGTAGGAATGGTTTTACATGCGCCATGATCTCTTCGCAACTCACCTTCTCTAGCGCTGAACGATACTTAATTTCATCCAGCGTCGTATAGGCTTTGTAAACCACCTTGTGCAATTGAGGGTCCTGATAGGGGCCATAAAGATAAGGTGAGGTGATCACATACATACTCACCGTCGGTACCCGCATTGCCACGGCAAGGTGCATAGGTCCTGTATCAGATGTTACCAGCAGGTCCATATTCTTCACTTCCTGAATAAGCCCTTTAAGCGTCGTTTTACCGATAAGTGGCTTCACGCGGTCATGAAAGCGGCTATCCAGCTTTTGCAAAAATTCGTCCTGCAGAGGCACTTCATTCGGCGCGCCAATCAGGACGACACGCACATCATCATGGGCAAAAAGTTGGTTTGCGAAAGTGACAAATCGCTCAACAGGCCAGCATTTCTTAAAGGATGATGCTCCCATTTGAAAACCAATCCAGCGCAGCTTTGAATCTTCCTCGCTCACCGTACGTTCGACAGGAAACGGCAGGTGCATACTGTTGTCTGGCTTTTCATTCAGCAACGGCATGATAAGCTCCAGCTTTCGCTGAATAGTATGCCCAACGAATTTACTAATTCTGTTGGTTGCCCATTTACTTACGAGTGGGATGTCCTGCTTATCGTTATCCACAAAGACATACTTTGTGCCAGCAATAATGGCGCTAAGGAAATCGTAAGGTGTATGTGAGTGAAGAATTACCGTCAGGTCTGGCGTTCCACGTTTCTTGATCTCTTTAACCAATGCCGGGAGGGTAGTGAGTTTATTATCCCATGAGATAAGATCGTCCCAGTCACTCCCCCCTTTGAGGAAGTCATACATCTTTTTGTGGCAAATCAGGGTGATTGTCGCAGAAGGATATGTCTGGCGGAGCGCATGAATTGCTGGAGAGTTCATCATGAAATCACCCAGCGCCGTTGAAGAATAAATCAGGATATTCTTCAGCTGATTTTTATCCTGATTTTCAAATTCTTGCTGACTAAAAGAAAAATCTTTCTTACGGGTGTATATCATTAAAAAAAGATTAACCAGTAATAGCTGAATTTTTTTTCTCAATGCTCTAATCATTAAATAAAACCTATTTAATCTATCGCCAGATAGAGATCAATATATCAACTTATCTATAGCAATAAGTAAACTTATGCTTCATCCATTGCCGTATTTTTACGCACTTGCTCCTGCAGACTTACAAACCGCGTAAATACATCATCGACGCTAATATTGCGAGCATCATAATCTTTTCCTTGCAGCATTTCGTACGGCACACCCCATGGCGTCCATAGCCATGCAGCCTTGTTGCCGAACAGCGCCACCACTGGTTTACGCACCCCAGCAGCAATATGCAAGGCACCGCCGTCGCTGGTCACAATCTGATCGCATAGTGACATACCGGCCATCAGCTCACGAACGCTATTCGTTCTTACTGGAATAATCGGCAGATCGGCACATTGCGCGCTGATAAAATCAGCCTTATCATCATCACCGGGATGTAATTTATTATCTGATTTTCCTGGAGACCAGAATAACATAATATGGCACGCCTGTATGGCTGCAAGTTTATGAGCAAGCTCAACAAACTTTTCTTTTTGCCATTGTTGTTCTTCTCTTCGGGAACTTATCTGCAACCCATAAACAGGTAAATTGTCCTGTGGAAATTCTATCTTTGCTTTTATATCAGCCAGTTCTTGTGGTGTGACATACAGCTCCAGCGGACCTGGTTTAGAAGTACAGCCTAGCGGTCCCGTTAATCTATTCAATAAATTGACCAGATGAAGCTGCTCCTGAGTTTCAGGAATAGCATCGGTGACAATATCCGGGCAGTCATTACCAATAGCGATAATTCTTTTAGCACCCGCTAATTTTGCCCACTGTAAAGGTCGTTTATCCCAATGCTCTTTGGCAATAATCGCGACATCATATTTAGCACGACGCAGATCGATAATCGTCTTCAGGCGCTGAAACAATACCTTAAGGCTAGATGTGCCTTTAGAACGGTGGTGCAGCTTGCTGTATAAGAAAACTTTACCTACATGAGGATTATTTTCGATAATCGATTGATTGTAGGTGTTAACCAACAAATCAACTTTGCAATTCATGTCTTTTGCAATAGTCGAGATCAGCGGCGTTGTCAGTATCAAGTCACCAATGTTATCTCTACGAATAATTAAAACTTTCATTTTTTAGCCCGTGATATTTTATTACTCGTAAAGATCAGACCCAGCATTAAACCTGATAACGCAAGGTTTTGCTCAAGGTAGTGATCGCGCATCATGTTATCTACACCACTACGGAACAAGAAGCTCACCGTTAAAAGAGACAAGTACAGACCCGGAATTATTAAATCACGAGAGAATGCACGCCAGCCAATAAGGATCATCAACATGACGAATACCAGCCAGTTGATAAGCCCAAGGACACCGTTCTGAAGCGCGACATCAATCAACCCGTAATGGCTGTTAGATTGCTGAATAATAGGGTCGTGATATTTTTCCTGCAGAAGCACTAAGAATGCATCTTTTCGCGGACCCGCACCAAACGGATATTCAGCGATCAGTTCGCTCCCCTGACGGAAGAACGATGCCCGGCAACTATTCGAGTCATCCATTATGCGGCCAGTGCTGTCCTGCATCAACGGGCCATCAAAACCGTTATAGCAACGACTGTGCATACCCAGATCCCAGCCAGCAACCATATCCATGCTTAGGCTTTTCCAGCGGGAGTCCTGATGCCAGGAAGTGTAGCCTATAATGCCTAGTACTATCGTAACGACCAGTGCAGCCAGACAGAGCTTCGGCAAGTTCTTTCGGCTAATCGCTTTTAAGGCAATAAATACGCAGATAGAAATCGTACTACCAATCAGACCAATAGTGCCCCAGCGGGTCTTCGCTAATGCTGAACAGATGAAGCACAGCAAAATAAAGGCAGCCATCAATTTGTTGCTGAAAATAAGATACTTACGGCCCAGGAACAGTCGACAGGCAAGTTCTGCCAGTAAAATTCCCGTAACCATGTTTATCTGGAAGCTCATCTCGGTACGAGTTGGTACAATCCACGTCTCACCCCAGAGTATCGTTCCCGTCTTGATATAAAAATAGATATTCTGCAGCAGGTGAATAAATATCACCCCTAGCGAACACAGAACAACTAAAGACAATACCTTATTGGCCGTTATATATTTAAAATGATACTTACAGATTGGATACAAAAAGAGTCCAACAAAGAATAATAGCCCCGCACGCAGGTATTGTCCCTGCCAACCGCGCAACATTTTCCCCACATCAATTGCAACAAATAACCCATTGACCAGTGTAAATACGAGAAAAATAAGAATTAAAGCGACAGCATATTTCGCCAGTCGACTAAGCTCAATAGATACATATTTTTTACGGACGTAAAAGTATAGCACTAATGCCGTACTTAAGTATATAAAGAGATTTCTATTAGTTGGTAAAATTGAGTTCTGGATAGGCCAGATAAAACATAGAACACAAAATGAAACTAACAACAAATAAACTGCAATACCTTTACATGAGGTTTGCATTTGTGTATTTGAATTCATATAAACCCTATTGAAACAAAACCCGACACATATTTATAAATAAAAAATGCAAGAAGAGACATAGTATGAATTCATTCCATGAAATACAAATTCCATTTACAACATATTTTTACAGTTAAAATCACAATGATTTGCGAATTGTTCTTTCGCGAATGGCTCTGGCTTTTCCTTCAACCTGTTCAATGAACACACCCTCATTCTTAATAATATCTTTCAGGTTACGGTTGAAATATACTTTTAAAAATCTATAATAATCTCGAGTCGTCAATCCAATATTATCGGATGAAAAATAAAGTCCAGTAAGATCCTTATTACGCCAACGTAATGGCACTTTATTTCTAATTTGTGCCCGATGCAGATCGATCACCGAAATTTTTAGACTATCTTCATTTTTATCATCAAATGGAAGATGAAGTAAGAAATGGCAAATATAACAATCACGATGGTTAACACCGCCAAGATGCATCGCGCGAACCATATCGGCTACGCGTTGAATCAGCATTCTTTTTACGTGCGGATGCGGGGGTTCAACACTCCAATTCGCACAATAATCTTCCAGGCTAATAGTTGGCGTTAAATCTTCGGTAATGATAAAAGAGGTTTTCTTTACCGGATTCCAACCCGTTTCGCCAAATGCAACGCCATGCATCGTATCAACGCCTAAGGAGGCTAAACGGTGTATGGCATTCCACTCACGGTCGGCACCCAGTACCGGCATACGAAGTGACAGTAGATTTTTAATGACTTCTTTATAAGTGGTACCTCGGTGCCACTTCAAAAAATAGCTCTTATCAGCAACGCTAAAACGAAGTGTGCGACGGGTTTCTAGTTCCCGAAAGACCTCACCCTGAAGCTTTCTAACCTCGATGAATGGGTCTTTTCCCTTCCACAATGTGGCAAAGGGTTCATTTAACTCAACCATGCAATTCACCTGTAATAATATCCGCTACATGTTCTGGCAAACTATAAAGATCCTGCGTATCCGCATAATGCCGCGCATTTTTCGCCCACTTTTCACGAAGAGAACTATCCGCCAGGACCTTATGCAAATCGTCATCAAGCGCATGTTGCTCAAAAGGTTCACTCAATACAACACCGCATCCTGCCGCCGCTACGTGAGGTGCGTACCCGCAGACCTCCGTCACGAGCACAGGCAAACCCGCTGCGATAGCTTCAACCAGTACAATTCCCGCAGCTTCCTGCTTCGCCGGATGTAATAACACGTCCGCAGCCGCCATCAGATGTGCAACATCATCACGCCCAGCAAAGAAATGGACGTTCTCTTTCACACCCATTCTTTCTGCCTGCGCAGCGAATGCGCGAGGTTTATCCTGACCAACAACAAAGAGCTGGGTTTGACGACGGATACCCTCAGGCAGTGCGGCGACAGCGGCAATTGAGCGGCCGACTCCTTTTCGTGAAAAATCAGAACCAACCTGCAACAATAAGAAGTGATCCGGAGTGATGCCGATGGCTTCACGGTAGCGTTCACGGCTACCGGGGGCCTGGCTACTGTATTTTCTATCGGGATAGATGCCGGGCGGAAGAAGCTGAAAGCGCTCGTCTTCCGTATGGTAATACATTTTAAAATCAAGGATTTGTTTTGTAGTCAGCATCAGCAACTTTGTCTTCATCCCTGGTTTAAACACAGCTTGCTCAAAGGCTGCGTAGTGACGGTATCGCGCCGTTAAGCGATACAAGAACCCCTTTTCTTTCGCTACCTTCGCCGCATAACACACATCCGCTGCGTAGTAATAATCCAGCCCCGGCATTTTATTAAAACCCAGGACACGGTCTGCCGGGTACTGAGTTAAATGCTGCTGAACCCACGTCTGATACTGTTTATCTCTTCCATGGTTGGAATGTGCGGTAACCGGGACATCAACGCACTCAAATTCCGCCGGGCGCTCCCCTTGCCAGGCTCGTGTATAGACTCGGACATGATGCCCGCGCGCCGCGATCGTTTTAGCGATACGCATAAAGTCACGCTGTAGCCCACCATAGGGAAAATATTTGTACAGACAGAGGGCAACAATCATTGTGCATTCACCTCAATTTCTGGCGCGTCGCCATTGAGCACTTGCCAGGCGGCGTTAATAACATCCTCCGCAGGGATAACTGACGGATATTTATAACTGCGGTCCAGCTGCTCTCTTGGCGGTACTGGCTGATAGTTTCCAGCCCATAGTAGCGTGACATTTTCCGCCCATGGCCGCCATGCGATATGATCCGTCGCGCCAAACAAACAAATGATAGGGGTCTTCACCGCTGCGGAAATATGCATAGGCGCGGAGTCAACACCGATAAACAACGCCGCATGATCAATGAGAGCAGCCAATTCAGGAAACGTCGTTTTACCCGCAAGCGCGGTGACGGGAGATAATTTACATCCCTCAGCAATATCATGGATACATTCCTGGTCTTCCTTCCCAGGTCCAGAGGTCAGCACAACCGGATAACCTTGTTCCTGTAAGGCATCAATAACCTCACAAAATTTCTCGTTATCCCAACATTTAAAGATCTGACGTGCGGTTGGCTGAATAACCACATAGCGCTCACCCACGTTGAGCTGTTTTAGCTGTTCATGGATATTTTTCCAATGGGAAGGAGCGTAGTGCATGGACAGTTCATGCTTGAGTGTTTTAAGCCCAAGTGGATTCAGAATCGACAGGTTACGCTCGACGATATGGTCGCCAGTAATCGGCACAAGATGCGTAAAGCTCTTCTGCCAGAAAGGCTTCTGACGGTGCGGGAAATCAGGAGAAAGTTTTGTATCAGCGGACAAAAAGCGGACCAATAGTGCAACCAGCCACTGATCGGTCAAGTTGATTACTAAATCATATTGGTTTTGGCGTAATTTTTTTATTAATGAAATGAAATTAGCGATTTTCTTTTTTGTCGTGGCGTTTTTCTTACTGATTCCATATAGCGCATTAATTTCCGGATTTTCAGATAAAATCGGCTTTGTGTCTTCGTAAAGGAGCACATCGATTTTGGCATCAGGATAGTTACGTTTTAATGTACTGATGACGGGGGTTGTCAGCAGCATATCGCCATGAAAACGCATTTTAATGACCAGGATATTTCTGAATAACTTTTCCACAAGCGGCTCTTTTGTTGAGAGTGTCCGATACCGTTAAGCAAAAAAAAGCACGCTACCGCCCCAAGCTCAACAGTTGCCTGATTACTGATATCGCACTAAAATTTTGCGCGCTAGTGTACCACTTCTTTAGTGGCAATCCGATACGAATAAAAGTTAAGCACATTTTTCTTTTCGTCTTTCCAATCAATTCATTAGCGCAGATTAATGTCAACTTTAAAACCAATTTTGTTATCCTCTCTAGCCCCTGACTTTAATTTCAAAGAGTTACGCCAGAATGTAACTTAATGGTCTATCACACGTCAGATTGACCACTTTAGCGTCTAATTGGTCCCTGAATGGCAAAAGTAATAGCAAAGCACCGGGTAAATACATAGAATCCACAGCACATCCATTAGCCAGCTAACGCCCATGCTTGAGTTGCTTTACACCACATTGCTCTACCTTATTCAGCCTTTGATCTGGATACGGCTTTGGGTGCGCGGACGTAAGGCTCCGGCCTACCGTAAACGCTGGGGCGAACGCTACGGCTTTTATCGCCGCCCGCTAAAACCCGGCGGCATCATGCTTCATTCGGTCTCTGTGGGCGAAACGCTGGCTGCAATCCCATTAGTCCGCGCTCTGCGCCACCGTTATCCCGACTTGCCGATCACGGTCACCACCATGACGCCAACCGGTTCCGAGCGGGTACAATCTGCTTTTGGCACTGACGTTCAGCATATTTATCTGCCTTACGATTTACCGGATGCCCTGAACCGTTTTCTGAATAAAGTTGACCCCAAACTGGTGTTAATTATGGAAACCGAGCTGTGGCCAAATCTGATCGCGGCACTCCATAAGCGCCACATTCCTCTGGTCATTGCCAACGCACGGCTTTCTGCTCGTTCAGCCGCTGGTTATGCGAAACTAGGTAAATTTGTTGGCAGACTACTGCGTCGAATTACGTTGATTGCCGCACAAAACGAAGAAGATGGCGCACGTTTTATTACGCTTGGCGCCAGAAGCAATCAAGTCACCGTTACTGGCAGCCTGAAGTTTGATATATCCGTCACACCGCAACTGGCCGCAAAAGCGGTGACATTACGTCGTCAATGGGCGCCTCACCGCCCGGTATGGATTGCAACCAGCACCCACGACGGTGAAGAAAGCATCATCATTGCCGCTCATCAGGCGTTATTAAATCAGTTCCCGAATCTTTTATTGATTCTGGTTCCCAGACATCCAGAACGGTTCCCGGATGCCATTAACCTTGTACGCCAGGCTGGACTAAGCTATACCACTCGTTCTTCGGGTGAAGTTCCATCATCAGGTACTCAGGTTGTGATCGGCGATACCATGGGTGAACTGATGTTGCTGTATGGCATTGCCGACCTTGCTTTTGTCGGCGGTTCACTGGTTGAACGTGGTGGACACAACCCGCTGGAAGCGGCAGCGCATGCTATTCCGGTGTTGATGGGACCACATACGTTTAATTTTAAAGATATTTGCGCCCGTCTCGAACAGGCAAGCGGATTGATCACCGTCACCGACGCAACTACGCTGGTGAAAGAGGTCTCTTCCTTACTGACCGATGCAGATTATCGTAATTTTTATGGCCGTCACGCAGTTGAAGTTCTGTATCAAAATCAGGGCGCGCTACAGCGTCTGCTGCAACTGCTGGAACCTTACCTGCCACCCAAAACGCATTGAGGCAAGTCATGCAAAAACGGGCGATTTATCCAGGAACCTTTGATCCTATTACTAACGGCCACCTTGATATCGTGACGCGTGCTACAAGCATGTTTGATCACGTAATTCTGGCGATTGCCGCAAGCCCCAGTAAAAAGCCGATGTTTACTCTGGAAGAGCGCGTTGAGCTGGCACAACAGGCAACGGCGCATCTTGGCAATGTGGAAGTGCTGGGATTCAGCGATCTGATGGCAAACTTTGCCCGTGATAATCAGGCGAACATTCTGATCCGTGGCCTGCGCGCGGTAGCCGATTTTGAATATGAAATGCAGCTGGCCCATATGAACCGCCACCTTATGCCGCAACTGGAAAGCGTTTTTCTGATGCCATCTAAAGAGTGGTCTTTTATCTCATCGTCACTGGTGAAAGAAGTTGCCCGCCACCAGGGTGACGTGACACACTTTTTGCCGGAAAACGTCCATCAGGCGTTAATGAGTAAACTGAAGTAATGCACCAGGCCGGATGCAGCATCCGGCCAGCAATGACACTATTTCTGACAGCGACGGCAATAGAACGTTGTACGCTGGGCGTGTTTTGTCGCAACAATCGGTGCGCCGCATGCACGACACGGTTCACCTTCTCTCCCATAGACCTGCAGCTCCTGGGCAAAATAGCCAGGCTTACCGTCACTTTGCAGAAAGTCTTTCAGCGTCGTCCCGCCCTGCTCAATAGAACGCAGCAACACCGCCTTGATAACGCGTACCAGCAATTCACACTCATCTTTCGACAGCGATGACGCAAGACGGTCAGGATGAATCCCAGCCGCAAATAGCGACTCGCTGGCGTAGATATTACCCACACCCACCACCAGCTTGTTATCCATCAACCAGGGTTTAATCGCCGTTTTCTTCTTTGCACATTTCTGCTGTAGATAATTGGCGTTGAAATCGTCGCTCAGCGGCTCAGGGCCAAGATGGGCGAGGACATTATGTCCATCCAGCTCTTTAGTCCACAGCCAGGCACCAAAACGACGGGGATCGGTATAACGCAGAACTTTGCCGTTGCTCATCATTAAGTCAACGTGGTCGTGCTTGTCTGCCGGAAGCTCTTCAGGAAGGATACGCAAGCTACCCGACATCCCCAGATGAATGATTATCCAGCCATCCGCCAGTTCTAGCAGCAGGTATTTCGCTCGCCGCTGTACGCTGAGGACAGGTTGATCACTCAGACGATAGATTTCCTCAGATACTGGCCAACGCAAATGACCGTTACGCACCGTCGCGTGCATAATCGTTGCCCCCACCAGATGCGGCTCAATACCACGACGGCTGGTTTCGACTTCAGGTAATTCAGGCATAGTATCTCCGGCGGTATGTCAGGTCTCATTAATATGGGGACGGCCAGAAAACAAAAAACCCCGCCGAGGCAGGGTTTTTCTTTACATCAAAACGAAAATTATTTGATTTTCGCTTCTTTGTATAAAACGTGCTGACGAACAACTGGATCGAACTTTTTCAGTTCCAGTTTTTCCGGCTTAGTACGTTTGTTCTTCGTAGTGGTATAGAAGTGACCAGTACCAGCAGAAGAAACCAGCTTGATTTTCTCACGAATACCTTTAGCCATGATTTATTTCCTCTTAGTACTTAGTACTTTTCGCCACGGGCACGCAGTTCAGACAGAACTGTTTCGATGCCTTTCTTATCAATAACACGCATACCTTTAGCAGATACACGCAGGGTGACAAAACGCTTCTCGCTCTCAACCCAAAAACGGTGAGAGTGCAGGTTAGGCAGGAAACGGCGTTTAGTCGCGTTCAGTGCGTGGGAACGGTTGTTACCGGTCACCGGACGCTTGCCAGTAACTTGGCAGACTCGGGACATGTCTATTCTCCAAAAATCAAATTAGCTCGAGCTTCGTATGGGGTATTGGCGCCTCGTCAGGCTTCTCAGCCCGGTTATCGCAGTTCAATACACTTAATCTTTCAATGTTGCCTCGTCATTGGACGCAACAAGAATGATTTTGCGTATTTGCGAACTCTCGATTGCCAGGCCCAAATGCCAAACCCGAGATTCTCAAAGGTGGCGTAGTATACGCTGAGTCAGCGATGTGCTCAAGTCCCGAACAGACAAAGATCCCGATGGATCGCGTAAAGTGCGTTAAATCCAACCGCGTTCCGCAAAAGAAACGTACTCTCCGCGCCCAATGACCAGATGATCAAGCACCCGGATATCCATGAACTGACAGCATTTCACAACACGCTCGGTGATGAGTTTATCTGCTTTACTCGGCTCTGCACACCCCGAAGGGTGATTATGCGCAAGGATCACCGCAGAAGCATTCATTTTTATCGCTTCCCGGACAATTTCTCTCGGATGTACCTCGACATGGCTAAGCGTACCGGAAAAAAGTTTGCTGTGTTTAATCACGCGATGTTGAGAATCCATAAAGATCACCAGAAAGATCTCGCGTTCCTCTTGCGAAAGCTGGCTTTGCAGAAATTCTCGCGCCATTTCCGGACTCAGTAGAGCACGCTCCTCTATCACTCGCACTTTGTAGTAGCGTCTTGCCAGCTCCGCAATCCCCTTCAACTGTGCGTACTTCGCGATACCGATTCCCTGAACATAGCTAAAATCCATGTAATCAGCAGACAATAGTCCATACAACGACTCAAAATGCTGAAGCATCTCTTTCGCCAGCGTAAGCACATCTTTACCCTGAATGCCGGTACGTAAAAAAAGAGCCAGAAGCTCAACATCGGTCAGAGAACTGGCCCCCTGTGCCAACAGCTTTTCCCGGGGCATCATACTTCCTGTATTTTCCATGCTTCTCCCTCCTCTCGCGTCCGCATAGTGGCATAACACCGACGGTGAATCGACGCGCTGTTTTCACTTCTTCGTAGCGCCTCGCAAAGTGGAGTACGGTCAAAAGCACGACAAATTGCGGATTGTGATAAAATATCCGCCTTCTGGTGAAACCCAACAGGAAAGATCATGATGAGCCTGGCCGGTAAAAAAATCGTACTTGGCGTCAGTGGCGGTATTGCTGCGTACAAGACCCCTGAGCTGGTGCGTCGTTTACGGGAACGCGGTGCTGACGTCCGCGTGGCGATGACCGAAGCGGCAAAAGCATTTATTACTCCCCTGAGTTTACAGGCGGTTTCTGGTTATCCCGTTTCCGACAGCCTGCTTGACCCCGCAGCCGAAGCTGCGATGGGCCACATTGAGCTGGGAAAATGGGCCGATTTGGTCATCCTGGCGCCCGCTACAGCAGACCTGATTGCTCGTGTCGCCGCAGGTATGGCCAACGACCTGGTATCAACGATTTGTCTGGCAACGCCTGCTCCTGTTGCTGTACTGCCAGCCATGAACCAGCAGATGTATCGCGCTGCCGCGACTCAGCACAATCTGGGTATTCTTGCCTCACGCGGTTTGCTCATTTGGGGCCCTGACAGCGGTAGCCAGGCATGTGGTGATATCGGCCCTGGACGTATGCTGGATCCGTTAACGATTGTGGATATGGCGGCAGAACATTTTTCACCTGTCAACGATCTGCAACATCTCAACATCATGATTACGGCGGGTCCGACGCGTGAACCGCTTGATCCCGTGCGTTATATTTCCAACCACAGTTCCGGGAAGATGGGGTTTGCAATCGCGGCCGCTGCCGCAAAGCGCGGGGCAAACGTCACACTGGTATCGGGTCCGGTTTCGTTATCCACACCACCATTTGTTCAGCGGGTTGATGTGATGACCGCGCTGGAAATGGAAGCCGCTGTGCAGTCTGCGGTGCAACAACAGCATATTTTTATCGGCTGCGCTGCAGTCGCTGATTATCGCGCTGAAACTGTCGCCCACGAAAAAATAAAAAAACAAGCGACGCAGGGTGATGAATTAACAGTAAAAATGGTCAAAAACCCGGACATTATCGCCGGTGTTGCCGCACTGGATGCTAACCGTCCTTTTGTCGTTGGGTTTGCCGCCGAAACAAATAATGTGGAAGAATATGCCCGGCAAAAACGCATCCGCAAAAACCTTGATGTGATCTGTGCGAACGACGTTTCGCTGTCTACTCAAGGGTTTAACAGCGATAGCAACGCATTACACCTTTTTTGGCAGGATGGAGACAAAGTCTTACCGCTTGAGCGTAAAGAACTCCTGGGCCAATTATTACTCGACGAGATCGTGACCCGTTATGATGAAAAAAATCGACGTTAAGATTCTGGACCCGCGCGTAGGGCAACAATTTCCGCTCCCGACGTACGCCACTTCTGGTTCTGCCGGACTTGACCTGCGTGCTTGTCTTGATGACGCCGTAGAGCTGGCGCCGGGCGCAACAACGCTGGTGCCAACCGGGTTAGCTATCCACATTGCCGATCCTTCTCTGGCAGCGGTAATGCTCCCGCGCTCCGGGCTGGGCCATAAGCACGGTATCGTGCTGGGCAATCTGGTTGGTTTGATTGATTCCGACTACCAGGGCCAACTGATGGTGTCCGTCTGGAACCGTGGTCAGGACAGCTTCACTATTGAGCCGGGCGAACGTATCGCGCAGATGGTATTTGTACCGGTCGTGCAGGCTGAATTTAATCTGGTGGAAGAGTTTGAAGCCACCGATCGTGGCGAAGGTGGCTTCGGCCATTCCGGGCGCAAGTAACCCGCAGAAAAGTATCCCATAGCGTAATAACGCAATAACACACCGCAAACATCAGTTTGCGGTCGCTGTGTGGATGCCTGCCTGGCAAGAGCTTATTTTCAGGGGTATTTTGTAACATGGTAGAAAAGCAAACTGCGAAAAGGAATCGTCGCGAAGAAATACTTCAGTCTCTGGCACTGATGCTTGAGTCCAGCGATGGTAGCCAACGCATCACCACAGCAAAGCTGGCAGCCTCAGTTGGCGTATCCGAAGCGGCATTGTATCGCCATTTCCCCAGCAAGACCCGTATGTTCGATAGCCTGATTGAGTTTATCGAAGATAGTTTGATTACGCGTATCAATCTGATTTTGAAAGATGAAAAGGACACCAACGCGCGTCTGCGCCTGATCGTTCTGCTGATTTTAGGGTTTGGTGAGCGTAATCCTGGCCTGACACGAATTCTGACCGGACACGCGTTGATGTTCGAGCAAGACCGTCTGCAAGGTCGCATTAACCAACTTTTTGAGCGCATTGAAGCGCAGTTGCGCCAGGTTCTGCGAGAAAAAAGAATGCGTGAAGGTGAAGGCTACACCGTGGATGAAACGCTGCTGGCCAGCCAGTTACTGGCTTTCTGCGAAGGTATGCTGTCCCGGTTTGTACGTAGCGAATTTAAATACCGCCCAACGGATGATTTTGACACCCGCTGGCCGTTGGTTGCCGCTCAATTGCAGTAGCGATTTCGTCTTGTCCGGCCTACGGGGTTACGTAGACCGGATAAGCGCAGCGCCATCCGGCAGTTATTAAACGCCGTACGCTTCGCGATAGGCCCGTACTGCCACCAGATGTTCCGCCATCTCTGGTTTCTCTTCCAGATACGCAATCAGATCTTTCAGGGTAATGATAGAAATCACCTTGCAGCCATAATCACGTTCCACTTCCTGAATCGCGGAAATCTCGCCGCGACCGCGTTCCTGACGATCGAGAGAAATCAGTACCCCCGCCAGAGTGGCGCCATTCGCCTGGATAATTTCCATCGACTCACGAATCGCCGTACCTGCGGTGATAACATCATCCACCAGCATCACGCGTCCCTCTAGTGCGCTACCGACCAGATTCCCGCCTTCACCGTGGGTCTTCGCCTCTTTACGGTTAAAGCAGTACGGCAAATCTTTATCGTGGTGTTCCGCCAGCGCAACGGCCGTTGTGGTCGCAATCGGAATACCTTTGTAGGCAGGGCCAAACAGCAAATCGAACTCAATACCGGAATCCACCAGCGCTTCGGCATAAAAACGGCCTAACAGTGCCAGGTCGCGCCCGGTATTAAACAGCCCGGCGTTGAAGAAATAGGGGCTTTTGCGCCCGGATTTCAGCGTAAATTCGCCAAACTTTAGTACCTGCTTGCTAAGCGCAAACTCAATAAACTGACGCTGATACGGTTTCATGGATTCGCTCCTCATCTCACTTTATTACAGACAAAAAAAAGGCGACTCATCAGTCGCCTTTAAAATCAATTTTCTAACGCCGCCTTCTGCGTCGCTACAATGGATTCGATTCCCCCTCGGGCCAATGCCAGTAGGGTGAGAAGTTCTTCATGACTGAACGGCTCGCCTTCCGCCGTGCCCTGAACCTCTATAATACGACCGTCTTCAGTCATCACTACGTTCATGTCGGTTTCAGCAGCAGAGTCTTCAACGTACTCAAGATCACAGAGTGCTTCACCATTCACAATGCCCACGGAAACCGCAGCGACCATCCCTTTCATCGGGTTAGTTTTCAGCTTACCGCTCGCCACCAGCTTGTTCAGCGCATCAGCCAACGCAACGCATGCGCCGGTAATTGATGCGGTGCGCGTACCGCCATCGGCCTGAATTACATCGCAGTCCAGCGTAATTGTGAATTCGCCGAGCGTTTTCAGGTCAACAGCTGCGCGCAGCGCGCGGGCGATCAGACGCTGGATTTCCATGGTACGACCGCCCTGCTTACCTTTTGCCGCTTCACGGGCGTTACGGGTGTGCGTAGCGCGTGGCAGCATGCCATATTCTGCGGTGATCCAGCCCTGGCCCTGACCTTTCAGAAAACGCGGTACGCCTTCATCAATAGAGGCGGTACACAGCACTTTGGTATCACCAAATTCGACCAGCACGGAGCCTTCAGCGTGTTTTGTATAATTACGGGTCAGGGTGACGGGACGCACCTGATTGGCACTACGACCTGCTGGACGCATGATAAAATCTCCGGCTTGAAACGAATGTGGCTGCGCATTATACGGACTTCCGACTGTTATTCCTATCCTGACAAGACGTGGATGGCTATAATCCTCCCATCTCATCTTTAAAAACAGGAACGTCTATGATCCGCAGCATGACCGCCTACGCCCGGCGTGAAATCAAGGGTGAATGGGGTAGCGCCACCTGGGAAATGCGCTCGGTAAACCAGCGTTATCTGGAAACTTATTTTCGCCTGCCGGAGCAGTTCCGTAGTCTTGAACCCGTTGTTCGCGAGCGTATCCGCACGCGTCTGACGCGCGGTAAAGTCGAATGTACGCTGCGTTTTGAGCCTGATGCCAGCGCCCAGGGCGAACTGATTCTGAATGAAAAGCTCGCTAAACAGCTCGTTAGCGCTGCTAACTGGGTCAAAATGCAGAGCGATGAAGGTGAAATCAACCCGGTTGATATCCTGCGCTGGCCAGGCGTAATGGCTGCCCAGGAGCAGGATCTGGACGCCATTGCCGCCGAAATCCTCGCCGCGCTTGATGGTACGCTGGATGACTTCATCGTCGCACGTGAAACCGAAGGTCAGGCGCTGAAAGCGCTGATCGAGCAGCGTCTGGAAGGCGTCAGTGCTGAAGTCACAAAAGTGCGTGCTCATATGCCGGAAATCCTGCAATGGCAGCGCGAGCGTCTGGTAGCCAAACTGGAAGATGCCCAAGTGCAGTTGGAGAATAACCGCCTTGAGCAAGAACTGGTGCTGATGGCGCAGCGTATCGATGTGGCAGAAGAATTAGATCGTCTGGAAGCCCACGTCAAAGAAACCTACAACATTCTGAAGAAAAAAGAGGCCGTTGGCCGTCGTCTGGACTTCATGATGCAGGAATTCAACCGTGAGTCGAACACTCTGGCATCCAAGTCTATCAATGCCGAAGTGACGAATTCCGCGATTGAACTGAAGGTACTGATCGAGCAAATGCGCGAGCAGATTCAGAATATCGAGTAATTTTGCGTACCATACCTATACTATCGTAAAGCACAGGATAGCCTGCTAAATGCGGGCTATCCCTACCGCCAATAAGTGCTGATTGATATAAAATTGGAGTAATTATTTATCTGGCATATATTTGTCGTTATAAAGACTCTTCAGAATATCAACCCGAACAGCGTTGCTGCTGTTCATATTCACAACTGTCAGTACTTCATCAGATCCCCTGAGGCGCCAGCATTCTGCCTCTATATCGCATTTTTCCTGTTTTTCATAGCCCGCCATTGAGAGATATTCACTAATTTTCCACGTATCCCTGGTATTATAGAACGTCACACTCCATACATCAGCCTTAGGGCCAGAAATGTTCGTATAATTAAAGTCATACACTTGGGATATTCTCGGCATTTTTTTTAAAACTTTGGGAGTGTAATAATCATATTTGGCTTTATCAAACTCTGTATATTGTGCGTTACCTGCAAGTCTCATTTTAATATTAGGCCAGAAATAAGAGCTGCATATAGCTATTACCATCAGCACTATTATGACTGCCTGTTTCATATGTTTCCCTTTTTTACCAGTTAACGACCGTTCCATCTCTGGAAACTATTTTAACGTTACCAGAACTGAAGTCGCTGTAAGGTATCACTGTTCTCATGAATGAAGGTAAAACACCTTTTACAGGAAGAGCTAAAGCTGATTTCATCGGATCGGGAAATAAAATCGGTTGGAATGAGGTGTTTTTAAAAGAGCCTATTGGACCATAATAATCCCAACGTCTGAGGGCTTCCTCTTTGCTGACGGGCTGCAATAGCGGGAATGGGTTACTATATGAGAAGACGCGGTAGAATCCCAGCAAATCGGATACTAAATCCTCACCACTGAAACCGCTGTCGGTGTAAAGATAAAAGGGGAAATTTGACTGTAAACCTTCAAAACGATGAGCAAGCGCCATCATCATGGAAAGCGCTATACTATATCGCTCAAATAAGCTGCGCCCTTTTCTAATTCTCCATCTGATAAACTTCCCAATTGTGAGGCCTCCTCTTCCCATGCTTTGAGTGTATTTTACATCGTAATAATCCTTTCCTGAATGCTCGCCTTGATGCATATCCGAGAGTAACTTTCTGACATCATCTCCTCGAGCGTGTCCCATATCTACCCACCCCAAAACTTCGGTGTAGATTATCCCGCTTCTTAAAATTCCAGCCTCTCTACCATCCTGAATTTCCTCTCTTACGCTCATGTCTATCACTCCGACTCACTTAATGCTGAAAATTTTGCTGTAAATGCGCCTACACGCATAGAGGCGATAGCTGAGGGGAACCATTTTTCAGAATAGAAGCCGCTGCATATCAGAGTTTACTCAGGATGACGTCCCTAATGGCTTCTGGAGTGTCAACTTGTCCTATGGTCAGGGGGATAGTTTGATGAAATATCATACGTGGCTCGCCAGTAAACGGCGGCTCTACGCGTTTTTTCCGATGAGCATGTTTATAACCTCCCACTACGCATTATATTTTCTCATCATTTATCAACATCATTAATATCGTGATATCGCACATCATATGGTATTTTCGCCAAACCATCATTAGCTGTAGTTATTAAAATCACTTCACCTTAGAAAATCTCAATCGTGACAAGGCGCACAAATCGTTAACCTTAGCCCCCAGCAAATCAGGGGGAATACA
Organism: Citrobacter sp. Cpo030; assembly: GCF_030333005.1. Lineage (NCBI taxonomy): Bacteria > Pseudomonadati > Pseudomonadota > Gammaproteobacteria > Enterobacterales > Enterobacteriaceae > Citrobacter > Citrobacter sp. Cpo030. The sequence continues at coordinate 311,951 of NZ_JAOWGT010000074.1, forward strand.
TGCTGTTACACGTTTTATATTTAATTGGTATTACTGCCGAAGCCATGACCGGTGCGCTTGCTGCTGGGCGTCGTCGTATGGATACATTTGGCGTCATCATCATTGCCACCGCGACGGCCATTGGCGGCGGATCGGTACGCGATATTCTTCTCGGCCACTATCCTCTTGGCTGGGTAAAGCACCCTGAATACGTCATTATCGTGGCGACCGCTGCGGTACTCACCACCATTATTGCTCCCGTCATGCCCTATCTGCGCAAAATATTCCTCGTACTGGATGCGCTGGGCCTGGTGGTTTTTTCTATTATCGGTGCTCAGGTGGCACTGGATATGGGCCATGGACCGATTATCGCCGTGGTCGCTGCGGTCACGACCGGCGTCTTCGGTGGCGTATTACGCGACATGTTCTGCAAACGAATCCCGTTAGTGTTCCAGAAAGAGCTGTATGCTGGCGTATCATTCGCCGCTGCTGTGTTGTACATCGTGCTACAGCATTATGTCTCCAGTCATGATGTAGTGGTTATCTCTACTCTGCTCTTCGGCTTTACCGCCCGATTACTGGCGCTGCGCCTGAAGTTAGGTCTGCCGGTATTTTACTATCGCCACGAAGGCCATTAAGGCATAAAGCCCGCGATGCGCTGAGCAGCTAACCAATTGCTCAGCGCTGTAACCTCTCGATCCTCCAGCCATTGAATAACCTGCCGTGCCCGCCGCTCACCCATGAAAGGAAGCTGCCGCCAGCTTTGCTCATCGCGTTCTTTTAACTGCTGCCACGAACTATCCCGGCTGGCATTTAGCGTTGCCTGTGTTAACGGTATTCCCATAGCAATCACCCAGCGCGTGAACGGGAGATCGCGCGACAGGTTGAACTGATGCCACAGCTTCTCCCCTTTGATTACACCAAGTGTGGACTGTAACCGTTCCTGAGTTAACCCAAGCCAGGAAAAGATATGTTCAAAGCGATACGCCTGATGGAGCTTTCGCCATCCCGCCTCGCCGATCCCCTCCAGCCCCAGCACCTCTTTGCCACCCAGCCAGACCAGTCTGGCAACAAACTGTTCCTGGCACTCCGCTGTAGCATAAAAACAGGTTAATGAATTGAAGCGCCCCTCGGGGGGTATTGGCTTAGTACGCTGAGTGCTGCGCCAGACCACCTCGTCTATACGGGGTATCCCTTGTCCGGCCAGGCTCACCAGAATCTGATCGCCAGGCGCGATATCCCATTCATTCCAGCGTCGGACGGAGCCAATATTGACGCGCTGTACGCGTTTATCATCCAGCATGACGGGAGTCAGCAATGCAACCACCGCAATTTTCCCGCTTTTACCAACGGAGAACTGAATACCCGTTACCTCAGATACCCTCGTCACGGGAGGATGTTTCCACGCCGCCAGCCAGTCACCCTGTCCGGGTAGCCAATACTGTGCCCGTGGTTCTTTTGCCGTTCGCACCACGACACCATCCGTCACAAAAGGTAATGCTGAACTCCACCACCTGATGCGCGACTTTTCGACGTCATCCGCATTCTTCACGGCCTGAGTATAGCGTTGCGTGTAACTGAACCCGGCAGCCGTGAGCTGCTCCAGTCTTTCAGACATGACCGCCGGACCATCAGGCCAGGCCCAGATAAAAATTGCCAGCGAGCGTAACATTTCCGGATTGCCCTGGCGCATCATCAATCCAGCAACCTTCGAGCGGGCATTCATTCCCCCGCTCTGCTTCTGAATATGCCCCTCTTGCTGCAAAAATATCTCACCCTGCAACGTACTGTTAGCGAGTTTCCCCCTGGTGGAATGTGGTACGGAAGGGATCTGCAGAACCTTTTGCGTCCAGTCTTCGCCTTGCAGGCCATTACCACGGCTAATCGCCCGTACCAGATTGCCATTGCGATAGACTAACGTCACCGCCACGCCATCCACCTTCGGTTGCACCCAGAGATTGCTGCGAGCGTGCATCCATTGCTGTAGCGCTTGCTTATCAGCAAGTTTTCGAACGCCCGTATGGGGAACAGGATGCGAGACGGTGCCACTTATTGGGGGCGCAGAAAGATCTGATGGGGCTTCATCGCCAAAACAGCGCTGCCATTGAATTAGTTGCGCATTGAGCTGGTCATAAACGCCGTCGTCTACGGCACTTTCCCCTTGTTTCCAGTAACTGTCATTCCACTGTGTAATCTGCTGCTGTAGTCGTGAAATTTCCTCGTTTGCCCTGGCAGGCGACCAGACGGGGCATACCGCCCATACGGGTAGATACCCCATTAGCAAAACCAGCCCTATGCATTTCCATAATCCCATGCTATCTCCGCTGAACGATACGTTTCCCGGCAGGTATAGCGCGAAGTGAAATAGAAACAGAGCGGCAAAAATTCATCCTGCGAACAGCTTTCCGGACATTTACATGTATTGCTGCAAATCATCGATAAAACAGGAAACTGGTACGCAAAACGCAATAAACATGCGCAAAAAGTGTGACAAGGGCTACGTCACATAGCGGCTACGTGTATAATAAGCCCGTATGTAGGCTCTCTTTCGACAATCACATACATTAAGATACTCATGGCTCAAGGCACGCTTTATATTGTTTCTGCCCCCAGTGGCGCGGGTAAATCCAGCCTGATTCAGGCTTTATTAAAGACCCAACCGTTGTATGACACCCAGGTTTCTGTTTCGCACACCACGCGCGCACCGCGCCCGGGGGAAGTGCACGGTGAACACTATTTCTTTGTGAACCATGATGAATTCAGAACAATGATTGGCAGAGACGCGTTCCTGGAACACGCGGAGGTTTTCGGTAATTACTACGGCACCTCGCGTGAAACCATTGAGCAAGTATTAGCATCCGGCGTAGACGTCTTTTTAGATATCGACTGGCAAGGTGCGCAGCAAATTCGTGAAAAAATGCCGCATGCGCGCAGTATTTTTATTTTGCCACCGTCTAAGATTGAGCTGGACCGCCGCCTGCGTGGCCGCGGTCAGGATAGCGAAGACGTGATCGCGAAACGTATGGCGCAAGCTGTTGCAGAAATGAGCCATTACGCCGAATATGATTATCTTATTGTGAATGATGATTTCGACACCGCCCTGGGCGATTTGAAAACCATCATTCGCGCCGAACGTCTGCGCATGAGCCGCCAAAAGCAGCGTCATGACGCTTTAATCAGCAAACTGTTGGCAGACTGAACCCACATTCAGTATCATGCCCAGTCATTTCTTCACCTGTGGAGCATTTTAAGTATGGCACGCGTAACTGTTCAGGACGCTGTAGAGAAAATTGGTAACCGTTTTGACCTGGTACTGGTCGCCGCGCGTCGCGCTCGTCAGATGCAGGTAGGCGGAAAGGATCCGCTCGTACCGGAAGAAAACGATAAAACTACCGTTATCGCGCTGCGCGAAATCGAAGAAGGTCTGATCAACAACCAGATCCTCGACGTGCGTGAGCGCCAGGAACAGCAAGAGCAGGAAGCCGCTGAATTACAAGCCGTTACCGCTATTGCTGAAGGTCGTCGTTAATCACAAAGCGGGTCGCCCTTGTATCTGTTTGAAAGCCTGAATCAACTGATTCAAAACTACCTGCCGGAAGACCAGATTAAGCGTCTTCGGCAGGCGTATCTCGTTGCACGTGACGCTCACGAGGGCCAGACACGTTCAAGCGGTGAACCCTATATCACGCACCCGGTAGCGGTAGCCTGCATTCTGGCCGAGATGAAACTCGACTACGAAACGCTGATGGCTGCGCTGCTGCATGACGTGATTGAAGATACCCCAGCCACCTATCAGGACATGGAACAGCTTTTTGGTAAAAGCGTTGCAGAGCTGGTAGAAGGGGTATCGAAGCTTGATAAGCTTAAGTTTCGCGATAAGAAAGAGGCGCAAGCTGAAAACTTTCGCAAGATGATTATGGCGATGGTGCAGGATATCCGCGTCATTCTCATCAAACTTGCCGACCGCACCCACAACATGCGCACGCTAGGCTCATTACGTCCGGACAAGCGTCGCCGCATCGCCCGTGAAACCCTCGAAATCTATAGTCCGCTGGCACACCGTTTAGGTATTCATCACATTAAAACCGAGCTGGAAGAGCTGGGTTTTGAAGCGCTGTACCCAAACCGCTATCGCGTGATTAAAGAAGTGGTTAAAGCCGCTCGCGGCAACCGCAAAGAGATGATCCAAAAAATCCTCTCGGAAATCGAAGGGCGTTTGCAGGAGGCTGGTATTCCGTGTCGCGTAAGCGGGCGTGAGAAGCACCTGTACTCTATTTACTGCAAAATGGTGCTCAAAGAGCAGCGTTTTCACTCCATCATGGATATCTACGCATTTCGCGTCATCGTTCATGATTCCGATACCTGCTATCGCGTACTCGGCCAGATGCACAGCCTGTACAAACCACGCCCTGGTCGCGTGAAAGACTATATCGCCATTCCGAAAGCGAACGGATATCAGTCTTTGCACACCTCAATGATCGGCCCTCATGGCGTCCCGGTTGAAGTACAGATTCGTACTGAAGACATGGACCAGATGGCAGAGATGGGTGTCGCAGCGCACTGGGCTTACAAAGAGCACGGCGGCGAAAGCAGCACCACTGCGCAAATCCGCGCTCAGCGCTGGATGCAAAGCTTGCTGGAACTGCAGCAGAGCGCCGGTAGCTCGTTTGAATTTATTGAAAGCGTTAAATCTGATCTCTTCCCGGATGAGATTTATGTTTTCACACCGGAAGGGCGCATTGTCGAACTGCCTGCCGGTGCAACACCTGTCGACTTCGCCTACGCTGTGCATACCGATATCGGTCACGCCTGCGTCGGCGCACGCGTAGACAGACAGCCTTACCCGCTTTCACAACCGCTCTTTAGCGGTCAGACAGTTGAGATTATTACCGCGCCGGGCGCACGTCCGAATGCCGCGTGGCTAAACTTCGTCGTCAGTTCGAAAGCGCGCGCCAAGATTCGCCAACTGTTGAAAAACCTCAAGCGCGATGATTCCGTCAGTCTGGGGCGTCGACTGCTCAACCATGCCCTGGGCGGTAGCCGTAAACTGGCTGAGATCCCGCCAGAGAGCATTCAGCGTGAGCTTGAGCGCATGAAGCTCGCCACGCTTGACGATCTGCTCGCAGAAATCGGTCTGGGTAACGCCATGAGCGTGGTGGTAGCGAAAAACCTCCAGCAGGGCGAAGCAACAGCGAACGTACCAGCACAATCCGGCCATGGTCATCTGCCGATCAAAGGCGCTGACGGCGTACTGATCACCTTCGCGAAATGCTGTCGTCCAATTCCAGGCGATCCAATCATTGCCCACGTCAGTCCGGGTAAAGGTCTGGTGATCCACCATGAGTCCTGCCGTAATATTCGTGGCTACCAGAAAGAGCCAGAGAAGTTTATGGCGGTGGAATGGGATAATGAGACGGAGCAGGAATTCATCACCGAGATTAAGGTGGATATGTTTAACCACCAAGGTGCTCTGGCGAACCTGACGGCGGCAATCAACACGACCACCTCCAATATTCAAAGTCTGAATACGGAAGAGAAAGATGGCCGCGTTTATAGCGCCTTTATTCGCCTGACCGCTCGCGATCGTGTGCACCTGGCGAATATCATGCGCAAAATCCGCGTCATGCCGGACGTGATAAAAGTCACCCGTAACCGAAACTAGTCTTATGAATGAACAGCGCTATGCACGTATCCGCGAGATGCTCGCACGTCGTCAGCCCGATCTGACCGTCTGCATGGAGCAGGTTCACAAACCTCATAACGTTTCTGCGATTATTCGTACTGCAGATGCGGTCGGCGTGCATGAAGTCCACGCCGTCTGGCCGGGTAGCCGCATGCGCACTATGCTCTCTTCTGCCGCAGGCAGTAACAGTTGGGTGCAAGTCAAGACCCACCCGACTATTGGCGATGCGGTCACACATTTAAAAAGCCGGGGCATGCAGGTCCTGGCAACCCATCTGTCAGATAAAGCCGTGGATTTTCGCGAGATTGATTACACGCGCCCCACCTGCATCCTGATGGGCCAGGAGAAAACCGGCATCACTCAGGAAGCGTTGGATCTGGCTGACCAGGACATCATCATTCCCATGACTGGCATGGTGCAGTCGCTGAACGTTTCTGTCGCCTCTGCGCTGATTCTGTACGAAGCACAGCGCCAGCGGCAAAACGCGGGGATGTACCGACGAGAAAACAGCATGCTGCCACAAGAAGAGCAGCAGCGCTTACTGTTTGAAGGCGGTTATCCGGTGCTGGCGAATGTCGCTAAGCGCAAAGGTCTTCCCTACCCTCACGTAAACACGCAGGGCGAAATTGAAGCCAATGCAACGTGGTGGGCCACTATGCAATCTGCGAGATAAACGCGATGAAAGGCCGTTTACTGGATGCCATCCCACTCAACTCTCTGACCGGCGTTGGCGCAGCGCAAAGCAGTAAACTGGCGAAAATTGGCCTGCACACCGTGCAGGACCTCCTGCTCCACCTTCCTCTGCGTTACGAAGACCGTACCCATCTGTACCCAATTGGCGAACTGCTGCCGGGTGTCTATGCCACCGTTGAAGGCGAAGTGCTGAACTGCAATATCACCTTCGGCGGCCGCCGGATGATGACCTGTCAAATCAGCGATGGCTCGGGGATTCTCACCATGCGCTTTTTCAACTTCAGTGCAGCGATGAAAAACAGCCTTGCTACCGGGCGTAGGGTTCTGGCCTACGGCGAAGCCAAACGCGGGAAATACGGCGCAGAGATGATTCACCCGGAATACCGCGTACAAGGCGATCTCAGCACGCCAGAATTGCAGGAAACACTCACACCAGTGTATCCAACCACCGAAGGTGTGAAGCAGGCCACGCTGCGCAAGCTGACCGATCAGGCACTGGATCTGCTCGATACCTGCGCCATTGCCGAACTGCTGCCGCCAGAGCTGTTACAGGGCATGATGAGCCTACCCGAAGCACTGCGCACATTGCACCGCCCCCCACCGTCGCTGCAACTCAGCGATCTGGAAACCGGACAACATCCGGCGCAGCGACGTCTGATTCTCGAAGAACTGCTGGCGCATAACCTCAGCATGCTGGCGCTACGCGCCGGGGCACAGCGTTTTCACGCCCAGCCGTTAAGTGCTAACAACGCGCTAAAAGATAAGCTGCTGGCAGCATTGCCGTTCAAACCTACTGGCGCGCAGGCCCGCGTTACCGCTGAGATTGAACGCGATATGGCGCTGGATGTGCCGATGATGCGCATGGTGCAGGGTGATGTCGGCTCCGGTAAAACGCTGGTTGCCGCGCTGGCTGCGCTGCGGGCTATCGCACATGGTAAACAGGTTGCGCTAATGGCTCCTACTGAATTATTGGCTGAACAGCATGCAAATAACTTCCGCAACTGGTTCGCGCCACTGGGCGTTGAAGTGGGCTGGCTGGCGGGCAAGCAGAAAGGTAAAGCGCGTCTGGCGCAACAGGAAGCTATCGCCAGCGGTCAGGTGCAGATGATTGTCGGCACGCACGCGATTTTCCAGGAACAGGTGCAGTTCAACGGGCTGGCGCTGGTTATCATCGACGAACAGCACCGCTTCGGCGTACATCAGCGTCTGGCACTGTGGGAGAAAGGTCAGCAGCAGGGTTTCCATCCACACCAGCTAATCATGACCGCCACGCCGATTCCGCGCACCCTGGCGATGACAGCCTATGCTGACCTCGACACATCGGTTATCGATGAACTCCCTCCGGGGCGTACGCCGGTCACCACAGTCGCCATTCCGGATACCCGCCGCAGCGATATTATTGATCGCGTGCGCAACGCCTGTACCCACGAAGGACGTCAAGCATACTGGGTCTGTACGCTGATTGAAGAGTCTGACTTGTTGGAAGCTCAGGCGGCAGAAGCGACGTGGGAAGAGCTTAAACTGGCGCTGCCAGAACTCAATATTGGCCTGGTACACGGGCGCATGAAGCCCGCTGAGAAGCAGTCAGTAATGGCGGCCTTTAAGCAGGGTGAACTGCATCTGCTGGTTGCCACCACGGTGATTGAAGTGGGCGTGGACGTACCCAATGCCAGCCTGATGATTATTGAAAACCCGGAACGCTTAGGTCTGGCCCAGTTGCACCAGTTGCGTGGTCGCGTAGGCCGTGGCGCGGTGGCCTCCCACTGTGTCCTGCTCTACAAATCACCGCTGTCTAAAACCGCGCAGAAACGCCTGCAGGTTCTGCGAGACAGCAACGATGGATTCGTAATTGCGCAAAAAGATTTAGAGATTCGCGGCCCCGGCGAGCTGTTAGGTACTCGCCAGACCGGAACGGCAGAATTCAAGGTCGCAGATTTACTGCGCGATCAGGCGATTATCCCGGAAGTTCAGCGCATAGCCCGCCATATTCACGAATGTTATCCGCAACAGGCCTTGGCACTGATAGAGCGCTGGATGCCGGAAACCGAACGCTACTCCAACGCGTAGTTAATTCATAGCGGCGGCGGATGTTACCCCGCCGCACAGCCGTTATTGCGCGAAAATCGGTAACAGCAGATACAGCTTAATCACCAGCGCGTTGACGATATCGATAAAGAACGCCCCCACCATCGGCACCACCAGAAACGCCATATGGGATGGTCCAAAACGTTCGGTAATCGCCTGCATGTTGGCAATCGCCGTCGGCGTCGCGCCGAGGCCAAAACCACAGTGTCCGGCTGCCAGCACGGCGGCATCGTAGTTCTTACCCATCATGCGCCAGGTGACGAATATCGCGTACAGCGCCATGAAAATAGTCTGCACAACCAGGATTGCCAGCATCGGCAAGGCCAGTGAAGCCAGTTCCCACAACTTCAGGCTCATCAACGCCATCGCCAGGAACAGCGACAGACTTACGTTACCCAGCACCGAAACTGCACGTTCGAACACCCGATAAAAACCCAGTAGCGCCAGACCGTTACTGAGGATCACCCCAACAAACAGCACGCAGACGAAGGTCGGCAATTCCAGCACTGTTCCAACCAGCATTTGCGCAACGATTTTACCCACCGTCAGACAGATAGCGATCAGAGCAATGGTTTCAATCAGCACCAGCGAGGTGATCATGCGCCCAACGTCCGGCTTTTCAAATGCGGTCGGCACGGCCTGATCGTCCGGCATACCGTCTGGCGTGGTAGAGTGTTTGACCAGATAGCGTGCCACCGGGCCGCCAATCAGTCCGCCCAACACCAGACCAAACGTTGCGCAAGCCATCGCCACTTCAGTCGCATTGGTGAAGCCATAACGTTCAATAAACAGCTTGCTCCACGCGGCCCCGGTTCCGTGTCCACCAGAGAGGGTGATCGAGCCAGCGATCAGACCCATCAGCGGGTCCAGACCCAGTAGGGTCGCCATACCAATACCGATGGCGTTTTGCATCAGCAACAAGCCAACAACCACAATCAGAAAGATACCCACCACGCGGCCACCAGCACGCAGACTGGCGATATTGGCGTTCAGACCGATAGTGGCGAAAAAGGCCAGCATCAGCGGATCGCGCAGGGTCATATCGAAGTTCACTTCCCAACCCATGCTTTTTTTCAGCACCAGCAGCGCAATCGCCACCAGCAATCCACCTGCAACGGGTTCGGGAATGGTGTATTTTTTCAGGAAGGAAACAGACTGGACGAGCTTACGTCCCAGCAGCAACACAAGGGTTGCCGCAACCAGCGTTGATAACGTATCGAGATAAAACATTTACAGCTCCATTAGTGCGTTTAGCACAATCACGCACGATGCATTCCAGACCGATTTTTAGCTCTTATTGAGTTTTCGGAGTGGATTTTAAGCAGAAAATGATGAAAAGTTATATAAAAATGTTTGTTTATCCGTTTTAAATATTAAGAATACCTGCTAGCAAACGTTTGCTTTTCTGCCCTGGTCAGATAAAATCACCGCTTTTCCACCATGGGATTGCCTCTGATGTCCGTTAACGCCGTAGAGTCAACAAATGCGCAACCGGTTGCGCAGACTCACAACAGTGAACTGATTTACCGTCTTGAAGATCGCCCCCCGTTAGCCCAGACCCTGTTTGCCGCCTGTCAGCATCTGCTGGCCATGTTCGTCGCGGTGATCACCCCTGCTCTGTTAATTTGCCAGGCGCTTGGTTTACCGGCTCAGGATACTCAACACATTATCAGTATGTCGCTGTTCGCCTCCGGCGTAGCTTCTATCATTCAGATCAAAGCCTGGGGACCAGTAGGCTCAGGGCTGCTATCCATTCAGGGCACCAGCTTTAACTTTGTTGCGCCACTGATTATGGGCGGTACGGCGCTAAAAACCGGTGGCGCAGATGTCCCAACCATGATGGCGGCGCTGTTCGGTACACTGATGCTGGCAAGCTGCACCGAGATGGTTATCTCGCGTGTCCTGCACCTGGCGCGTCGTATTATTACTCCGCTGGTCTCAGGGGTGGTCGTGATGATTATCGGCCTGTCGTTGATTCAGGTGGGTCTGACATCGATTGGCGGTGGCTATGCCGCAATGAGCGACAACACCTTTGGTGCGCCGAAGAATTTACTGTTGGCAGGCGTGGTGCTGGCGCTAATCATCCTGCTTAACCGTCAACGTAACCCTTACCTGCGCGTTGCGTCATTGGTGATTGCGATGGCGGCAGGCTATCTGCTGGCCTGGTTTATGGACATGCTGCCGCAAAATACCGCACCGGTAAGTCAGGACCTGCTGATGGTGCCAACGCCGCTGTATTATGGCCTGGGCATCGACTGGAGTTTACTGCTGCCGCTGATGCTGGTCTTTATGATCACTTCACTGGAAACCATCGGCGATATTACGGCCACCTCTGATGTCTCCGAGCAGCCGGTTTCTGGTCCGCTGTATATGAAGCGCCTGAAAGGCGGCGTGCTGGCGAACGGTCTGAACTCGTTTGTTTCCGCCGTGTTCAACACCTTCCCGAACTCCTGTTTTGGCCAGAACAACGGGGTTATTCAGTTAACGGGCGTCGCCAGCCGCTACGTTGGTTTTGTGGTGGCGCTGATGCTGATCGCGCTGGGCCTGTTCCCGGCAGTCAGCGGTTTTGTACAGCATATTCCTGAGCCGGTACTGGGCGGCGCAACGCTGGTAATGTTCGGTACTATCGCAGCATCCGGTGTGCGTATCGTGTCCCGCGAGCCGCTGAACCGCCGCGCGATTCTGATTATCGCGCTGTCGCTGGCAGTTGGTCTGGGTGTTTCCCAGCAGCCGCTGATTCTCCAGTTCGCCCCGGATTGGGTGAAAAACCTGCTCTCTTCCGGTATCGCCGCTGGCGGTATTACCGCAATCGTTCTGAATCTGGTATTCCCGCCAGAAAAGCAATAAGCAAAATGCGGCGTTGGTTCTGAATCAACGCCGCTGTAACGCTCTTTCACCATTCCCGCCTTGAGCATTGCGCCTAAATCGTGCATAACTTGACTATGTGCACTTCGCGGGATGGAAGACCATGAAATTTATTGGAAAGCTGCTTCTTTACGTGCTGATCGCCCTTGCAGTGGCGATTCTCGGCCTTTATTTTCTACTGCAAACCCGCTGGGGGGCAGAGCACGTCAGCGCCTGGGTTTCGGAGAACAGCAGCTACCATCTGGCGTTTGATGCCATCGATCACCGGTTTTCTTCCCCTTCCCATATTCTGCTGGAAAACGTCACCTTTGGCCGGGATGGTCAGCCCGCAACGCTGGTCGCTAAAACGGTCGATATTGGGCTGAGTAGCCGCCAAATCACCGACCCGCGGCACGTAGACATCATTTTGTTGCAAAACGGCACGCTGAATCTTTCCCAGCAAACAGCGCCGTTGCCGTTCCAGGCCGATCGCCTGCAATTGCAGGATATGGCGCTTAACAGCCCCGGCAGCGAGTGGAACCTCAGCGCCCAGCGCGTTAACGGCGGCGTCATTCCCTGGAGCCCTGAGGCAGGTAAAATTCTCGGGAGCAAAGCGCAAATTCAGCTCAGCGCCAGTTCGTTGACGCTCAACGATGTTCCAACTACCAACGTCTTGATTGAAGGCAGCATCGACCATGACCGGGTGACGCTAAGCAATATTGGCGCTGACGTGGCGCGTGGGGCATTAACCGGCGTAGCGCAACGCAATGCAGACGGGAGCTGGGTTGTGGAGAATCTGCGCCTGAACGATATCCGGCTGCAAAGCGACAAATCGCTGGCCGACTTTTTTGCCCCGTTAAGCACTATTCCTTCCCTGCAAATTGGTCGTCTGGAAGTGACGGATGCCCGTCTGCAAGGCCCCGACTGGGCGGTGACGGATCTCGATCTGAGCTTGCGCAACATGACCTTCAGCAAGGACGACTGGCAAACTCAGGAAGGAAAATTGTCGATGAACGCCAGCGAGTTTATTTACGGCTCTCTGCACTTCTTCGATCCGATTCTGAACGCCGAGTTCTCACCTCAGGGCATTGCGCTGCGCCAGTTCACCACCCGCTGGGAAGGCGGTATGGTCAGAACATCCGGAAACTGGATGCGCAGCAACAAAGCACTGGTCCTTGACGATGCCGCTATTGCTGGTCTGGAATACACGCTGCCGGAAAACTGGAAGCAGCTGTGGATGAAACCCCTGCCAGCGTGGTTAAACAGCCTGACGCTGAAGAAATTTAGTGCCAGCCGTAATCTGGTGATAGATATCGACCCCAATTTCCCGTGGCAGCTCACCGCGCTGGACGGCTACGGTGCTAACCTCGGGCTGGTACAGAACAATCAGTGGGGGATCTGGAGCGGTAGCGCCACCCTCAACGCCGCTGCCGCTACCTTTAACCGTACCGACGTGCGTCGCCCTTCGCTGGCGCTGACGGCAAACAGCAGCACCATCAATATCAGCGAACTGAGCGCCTATACGGAAAAAGGACTGCTGGAGGCCACTGCCAGCATTTCGCAGCTACCTCAGCGCCAGACGCAGGTCAGCCTAAACGGGCGCGGCGTGCCAATGACGATCCTGCAGCAGTGGGGCTGGCCCGCACTGCCGCTTTCCGGCGATGGCAACATCCAGCTTACCGCCAGCGGCAATATTCAGGCCGATGTGCCGCTCAAGCCAACGGTCAACGGTCAGCTGCATGCGGTGAACGTGGAGAAACAGCAGGTAACGCAAACCATGCAGGCGGGCGTGGTTTCGGGGAGTGAAGTCACTGCACCACCACCTGCACAATGATTTATTGCCCGGTGGCGCTTCGCTTACCGGGCCTACTCATGCTCATAAGCGAATATATTCACTGCACAACAGCCATTTCACCGGCTCGTCTTCTTCAATCAACGGGAAGCGACCGCCAGGTTCCAAAAAGTGGTTGTCATGCTGGTCGTCATTGACCATCGAGATTTCCCAGCCCAGCACAAACGCCTTCTCCGCCCAAAAGCGATGATACAAGCGCGGTGGCAGGCACACTCCTTGTCCCGGTTTCAATACCAGCGTCTCGCCAGCGTTAACTGTACGCCGCTGACCATCCACGCTAACCTCAACAACGCGTCGGGCGTCATACTCATCATCAGGCGTGGCCCACGCCAGTTGCATACACAAATCACCGCCGCCGCGATTAACGATATCTTCCATTTTATGGCGATGAAAATGCCATGGCGTTTGCTGATCCTGCTGAATTTGCAACATCTTTTCGGCGTACGGTTTGGGGTAGTCCGCTGACCCCATCAAACCATTGCGCAACGTTAGTAACGTCAGCCCCGTTTGCGCAAAATCTCCGTGCCCGAAGTCGGTAATATCCCAGCCCAACTGGAGATCGCGCACTTCACGCCACAGAGTTTGATCCTGTTGCCGCCAGGCATCGACCGTAAAATACGCAAAATCAGGCAGACAGACCCGAAAAGTCTCAGCGATGGCATGCGCTTTATCGACGGCATAATTAATGTGTGAACGTTTCATTCCACTTTTCCTTGTTGCGAAAGAGGCGGGTCGCCCCGCCTGCATGCCGTTAGTAAAGTGATGCTTTGCCGGTTGAACCGAACAGTTTCATTTTGTGGCGGATAACGTCCCGCGCGGCGCTAATGGCTTCCGGATAGATTACGTTCGGGTCCCACCAGGTTTCTTTCGCCAGGATTTCGCGGACTTTCTGGAAGTAAGCGTATTTCATATCGCTGGAAATGTTGATTTTGCCAACGCCCAGCGTCACGGATTCGGCAATTTCCGCATCCGGGTTCGCGGAACCGCCGTGCAGCACCAGCGGAATATCCACACGTCCGGCGATATCGCGCAGGATGTTCATTTGCAGCTCTGGCTGCATCCCTTTCGGGTAGATCCCGTGCGCGGTTCCAATCGCCACCGCCAGCGTGTCTGCACCGGTTCGGGCGATAAAATCCTCTGCCTGAGCAGGATCGGTATAAGTAACCTTCGACACGCCGCCTTCCACTGACGTCCCGGTCTGGCCAATCGTTCCCAACTCCCCTTCCACCGAAACACCTACCGCATGCGCCAGTTTGACCACTTCGCGGGTCAGCGCCACGTTCTCTTCATATGGCAGCAGCGAGCCATCAATCATCACCGAGGTAAACCCACACTGAATCGCCCGCAAGACATGCTCAACCGAAGCGCCGTGGTCCAGATGCAGAGTAAAGGGAACCGGGCTACGCATGGTGATATCACGGACGTAGCTAAAAAACGCATCGCCGACAAAATCATGTTCGCTGGGGTGAATGGAGATAATCGCCGGGGTGTTGGTCGCTTCCGCTTCTTCCACTACTGCGCGTACAAAGCAGCTGTCCGCCACGTTGAATGCGCCGATGGCAAAACCGTGCTGACGGGTAGGTTGCAGTAATTCTTTCATCGAAACTAACATGTTAATTCTCCAGTTTCAGGGTGTAGAAAGCCCTGCCAGTGCGTCATCGCAGAGGCATAGAAGGCGTTACAGAAAATGAATCAGGCTTTGCCGATAGCGCCGCTGGCCTGCAGGTACGGAATAATGGCTTCCTCGCAGGCCTGTTCCATCAGGGCCAGGGCATCAACGAGTTCACCGGATGTGTCGCGACACAGGGTATGCAGTAGCGCAGCCTTTCCGGCTTCGAAAACCGCCGCACCAACGTTTATCTTGGCGACGCCAAACGTCGGGCAGCGCTGTAGCTGGTCAAACGGCGTTCCGCTGCCGCCATGCAGCGCCAGCGGCACCGTTGATAACCGGGCTATTTCCTCCAGCCGCAGGAAATCAATAGCAGGTGTGATACCCGGCGCGTACATGCCGTGTGCTGTACCCACCGACACCGCCAGCAAATCGATCCCGGTCTGTTGGATGAAGGGTTCCACGTCGGCGGCCTGGGTCATCAAATCAGCGTTAGCGGCGTGGTCATAGCACGGAGCATCGGCCAAATGACCCAGCTCGCCTTCCACGCACAGAGAAACGCTGGCTGCAAGCTCAACCACCGCCCGGGTCTGGCGAATGTTCTCCTCCAGCGCAAAGGCGGAGGCGTCGATCATTAAGCCGCTGAATCCGGCGCGAAAAGCCTGGCGAATGCGTACAGGATCCTTTCCATGATCCAGCGCCAGCGCGACCGGTACCGAGGCTTCCTCTGCCAGCGTTTTGACCACCGCTGCCGCTATCGGGGCCGGAAAATGCTCCAGATGCCCCTGATACAAATTCAGAATGATGGGCGCACGGTGTTTCTCCGCCACTCGCACCGCTGCGCGGGCGCTTTCCAGGTTCATACAGTTGATGGCCAGCAGCGCGTACTGCTCGCGCCAGGCTTTGGTCACCATGCTTTTCATATCGGCAAACATAAGGCCTCCGGTTATTCCAGGGTGAAGGTGATTTCTTCGTCTTTCAGCTTTTGATCGCTGAGTTCGTCAAACTCTTCATCACGCTCGGTTACCGGTTTCTTCCACAGCGACAGCATGACACCGCAAATCACCGTACCGATCCCCAGCGCCAGGCAAAACAGCAGCGGATGCGTAAAGAGCGGAACCACAAACATGCCACCGTGCGGTACCGGGCTTTCGACACCCCACACCATAATCAGGCCACCCGCAATCGCCGATGCCACCACGCAGGAGCCCACCACGCGCAGCAGGTCGCGTGCCGCAATCGGAATGACCCCTTCGGTAATCATGCAGATCCCCATCGGGAATGCGGCCTTCAGCGCCTCACGTTCCGCACGGGTGTACTTGTGACGCGTCAGCAGGAAAGAGAGCGTAATGCCAAATGGAGGGATCATCGAACCGACAAACTTCACCGCTTCCGGACCGTACACGCCGCTGACCAGCATGCCGTCAGCAAACAGCGACATGGTTTTATTCACCGGCCCACCGAAGTCGAATGTCGCCATCGCACCGAGGATAGCGCCCATCAGAAAGCGGGATCCGCCCTGCATAGACTCCAGCAGATGAATCAACGCGTCCTGCAGCCAGGCAATCGGCTTGCCAATCAGCGTCATCATCAACAGGCCGCCGATAACGGTACTCAGTACCGGCAGCACCATGATGGGCATCAACCCCTGCATCGACTGCGGCAAACGGATATAGCGCTTGAGCAGTAGGACGGTATAACCGACCAGAAATCCGCCCAGCATCCCGCCGATAAAACCGGTATGAATTTCTCCGCAGACGAAGCCGACAATCAGACCCGGCGCGAATCCCGGACGGTCAGCAATGGAGTACGCAATCGCCGCGCTAATCAGCGGTACGATTAACCCCATCCCCCAGCCGCCAATCTGGTTGAGCATCCAGGGAATGGTTCCTGTTTTTTCACCGACGTTAGTGCCGCCAAGTATTTGCCCGAGAGCAATACAGATCCCGGCGGCGACAATTAACGGGATCATCCACGAAATTCCCGTTAATAAATGTTTTTTTATTTCCTGAGATAGCGGAATTTTATTTTCACTCATGTGAAATCCCTCCAGAATGAGGATCGCTACTGGTTATTATTAACTAATGATTTTTCGACCTTTTCAAGAAACTGAATGGGCGACTTTATGACGATTTCAGTTTTTACTCGCACAATGCGTTTGTTTGAAAATCGCTCCTCCCCTTTTATTTTTACATCGACAGCAAGAATCACGACATCAGCCGCAGAAATATCTTCTGTCAGCAGTTCGTTTTCTGTGCCAATGGTGCCCTGGGTTTCAACTTTTATATTATGACCAAGCGCTTTGGCACCTTTAATTAACTTCTCACGGGCAATATAGGTGTGCGCAATACCCGCCGTACAGGCGGCAACACAAACAATATTCATAACATGCTCCACATTTTATTTAGCAGACATTGGATTCAGCATATTGGCTAAAAAGCTCAATAATTTTTTGTGGACTACTTTCAACTAATAGTTGTTCAATAATGTCGTCATCTGCCAACGCACCAGCAACCTGCGAAAGCAGACGAATATGGGTGGTGTTTTGATCTTCAAGACGTACGGCAAACAGAATAATGCACCGTACATTGCTGCCGTCCAGGGTTTCCCAGGGAATCTCCTGGCGGGTACGCCCAATCGCCAGCGTGGTATTGACCACCGCCGAGGATTTCCCGTGCGGGATCGCAATATGGTTTTCGAAGCCGGTCGAGCCTTCTGACTCACGTTGCCAGACATCCTGAATAAACGTTTCGCGACAGCTAATTGCTCCATCTTTTTGCAGAATATCCGTCAGTTCCTCAATAGCCTCCGTTTTGCTTGTAGCCTTCATGTCCAAAATAACGCGATTTGTATTGAGTATTTTCGTGATGTCCATCAATCATACCTCATGGAGTTCAGACATTAATTTTCAACGACCAGCGACGTCGCCCGATGTAATTTTTCCGTAATAACCGTTTCTGTTACCCGCTTAATATCCGCATCATTGAAGAAGGCAGTGACATACACGACCGGCATGGCAACCGCGGGTAAATTAATCGTCGATACCACCAGTTCAATATCGTCTGTCAGTACAGAGGGCAGGCTGCCTGCCGACACCACGCCGACGATAGTCCAGTCCGGAAAGGCGCGTAGAATACGGCTTTTGAGTAAGTGAGAAGTGCCGATACCCGTTGAACAGACCAGTAGTACGCGTTTACGCGCTATCTGACGCTCCATTGCGGCCTGAAAATGCACGGTTAAATATCCCACTTCATCTTCCGACACGGCCCGCTCGCCCCAACTGCTAAACACCCGATTTACCGCACACTGGGTCAGACGCCACACGTCCTGCAACTCGCCTTTGATATCCTCCAGCAACGGATTACGAATGCGGATCTGGTAGTTCAGTCGGTTAATCAGCGGCTTAATGTGGATCAGCAATCCGTCATACAGCGCCGTGTCCTGGCTAAGATCGCTGTCGACCATCTCGGCGAAGGTGGCAATCAACCGATGGGTAATCAAACGCGCTTCGTCGCTGGAGTGCATATGACCAATCACACTCACGTCATTATGCTCTTCAATCACCACACCCGAGGAGATAATGTATTGATATATAAACCAGACTTCGTCTTCCGGCAGCGGGTGGGCAATGCGTTTTTCGATATGCTGAATCATGCGACTGGCAATGGAAAATATGTTCTCATCACAGGTAGTGATGCTCTCTTCTTTTCTCGGAAGCGCATTGCCCCGCGTGATGCGGTACATCATGATCAGAATATGGGTAAAGATATTGACGTAATAAGGCTCGCCGAGCGACCAGCACAGGTCGTTCTCCATTTCCTGTAATAACGTCTGGACAAATAAAACATCTTCTTCGCCAAAGTAATGCACTAAGGCTTTATAACTGCCTGGGTCAAGGCGTGAATAAACCACGTTACCAGGTTCATTATGGTTAATCACACCGTTAATCAGCGACGCCATCGCCTGGCGCACACCGCTCTCGCTACCTTCGATGTGCGTGCCGCTCTGACTGCGAATCAACGACAGGCCCAGTGGGGTAATCCAGGATTCAATTACTTTCAAATCGTTCACAATCGATGCGCTACTAATAAAATAACGTTCGGATAATTTACTGATCGACGTTTCATGCGGCGTTTCGCTTAATAATTGTGAAGCTATCTTTACTCGCCGTGAATTATTCATCATGCCGTCAGCATCATCACCCTCCGTTCCTAATAACTGGTCCATATATAAAAGGTCGGTAATATTATCGGCACTTAATATCACCCCAGCACCAGCACGTTTATCGATGGCTATTTTCCATTCTGATAACCATGGTTCCAGTAAGCGCAGATCGCGCTGCACAGTTTTCTCTGAAACAGATAAATACTCGGCAACTTTCAGCAGCGTGACATATTCCTTCTTAGACAGAAGAAATTTTAATAATCTGTTTTGTCGCGAGGTAATCATTTGCATTATTTACCCTTATTACATACCAGATTAAATATCTATACCCGTCATACTTCAAGCTGCATGTGCGTTGGCTTTTGAGTTACTCGTCTCATCCATGAGACTCGCCCTTAAGGGCCGTCGCTCCGCGACGTTCAAATCTGTTCCCGACAGATTTGTCACTCACCCCAGTCACGTACTTATGTACGTTCAGGGGATTCGCTGCGTCGCCACCTTCCTGCAACTCGAATTATTTAGGTTATAAAGAAGCATTTATGCTCCACGTGTAATCCGTGATGATAAATATAAGAGGACTACGATGCGCCAACAATACTAAATCGTGTCCAGTAATCCGGACAGAAATAAGACAAAAAGAGGAAATAGTGAGATATTTACGGCGCAGATCACATTTTTCGTGGGATTCAGAGTGATATCGCTCTCAAATATGGGGAGATAAAAATTTAATTCAGGATGTTTTGGATTTTCAGATCTGGAATGCTGCTCGCAGCGTGGGCCGGATAAAACGCATTGCGTCGCCATCCAGCCCACGTTGAGATTTACTTACAGGGTAATCGTCAACACAATCGCATCCGGCGTGACAACCGTTCCCCACTCACTGCCCACAGACGAGCCGCCCTTCACGCCGCTAACCTGCATAATATTACGCAGACACAGCGTCCAGTTACGTGCTTCGCCACTTCCTTGCACGGTGATGGTATTACCCGTGCGCGTCGCTTTCAGCGTGAAGATAACCGAACCGTCAGCCGCCGGGACTTCACAAATCGCCTCCCGACCCTCCTGCAGATGGAACAGCTGGAACGCCGTCCCTTCGTGCCAGGCGTAGTCCGGCTTCTGGTTATTGCAGCCCAGCGCCAGCAGTGTATTGTCGCGCACATAAACAGGCAGACTCAGGAAGTCATGCTGCTGCTTATGCCAGCGGCTGCCCGCCACCTCGTCGTTACGCCACAGATGCGTCCAGCGTCCTTCCGGCAGATAGAACTGCACATCACCCGCCTCGCTAAACACCGGCGCAACCATCACGCTATCGCCCAGCATGTACTGGCGGTCGAGATAATCACATGCCGGATCGTCCGGGAACTCCAGCATCATTGCGCGCATCATCGGCGTTCCGAGTTCATTGGCGCGCGCCGCTTCGCGATACAGGTACGGCATCATGCGGCATTTCTGCTCAGTGAAGTAGCGCACCACGTCGCAGGATTCATCATCGTACGCCCATGGCACACGGTAGGATTTACTACCGTGCAGGCGGCTGTGGCTGGAGAGCAGCCCAAACGCACACCAGCGCTTGTAGACGTGCGCCGGGGCGGTATTCTCAAAGCCGCCAATATCGTGACTCCAGAAGCCAAAGCCGGACAGGCCGATGGACAACCCGCCACGCAGGCTTTCGGCCATTGATTCATAGTTGGCATAGCAGTCACCGCCCCAGTGCACCGGGAACTGTTGCGCGCCGACCGAGGCCGAACGGGCGAACAGCACTGCCTCTTCTTCACCGACGGTCTCTTTCAGCACGTTCCATACCAGTTCGTTGTAGATGTACGCATAATGGTTGTGCATTTTCTGCGGATCGGAACCGTCAAACCACTGCACGTCAGTAGGAATGCGTTCACCAAAGTCAGTTTTGAAGCAGTCAACGCCGATATCCACCAGACCTTTCAGCTTGTTGGCATACCACTCGCAGGCTTCAGGATTGGTGAAGTCATAAATCGCCAGGCCCGGCTGCCATTTATCCCATTGCCACAGGGAGCCGTCCGGGCGCTTGAGCAGATAACCTTTCTCTTTCAGTTCATTGAACAGCGGGGATTTCTGGCCGATATAGGGGTTTATCCATACGCAGACCTTCAGCCCTTTCTCTTTCAGGCGGCGGATCATGCCTTCCGGGTCAGGGAAGGTCACCGGATCCCACTCAAAGTCGCACCACTGGAAGGCTTTCATCCAGAAGCAGTCGAAATGGAAGACGTGCAGCGGCAGATTGCGCTCGGCCATCCCGTCGATAAAACTGTTCACCGTCGCTTCATCGTAATTAGTGGTGAACGATGTAGTCAGCCACAAACCGAATGACCAGGCTGGCGGCAGCGCCGGACGACCAGTAAAGCGGGTATAACGATCCAGCACCGCTTTCGGCGTAGGGCCGTCGATGACGAAATATTCCAGATACTCGCTTTCAACGCTGAACTGCACTTTTGACACTTTCTCAGAGCCAATTTCAAACGACACGCACTGCGGATGGTTTACCAGCACGCCGTAACCACGGTTGGTGAGATAAAACGGGATGTTCTTGTAAGACTGCTCGGTACTGGTGCCGCCATCGCGATTCCATGTTTCCACCGTCTGGCCGTTACGTACCAGCGCAGTAAAGCGCTCACCCAGACCGTACACCGTTTCGCCAACGCCCAGATCCAGGCGTTCAAACATATAGTTTTTCCCGCTGTTGGTGTCCTGCACGTAGCCGTTATTTTTCAGCTGGCTGCCGGTAATACGTTCGCCGTTACGCAAGAAATCCAGCGACCAGAACTCGCCTTTAGTGACCCGCACGCTCAAATTACCGCTTTTCAGTTCGGCAAATTCAGCGGTGTTTTGTATCTCTACGTTGACGTCCTGCAGCACGTTCAGCGGATAATGTGGACCGTTATCCAACGCGCCCTGGAAGTGTTCCATACGCACCCCAACCACGCCTTCCTGCGGCGAGAAAAAGCGCAGGGTGAAGAGTGGAGTATCCAGTTGCCAGGTACGTTCACGCACATCGCGCGGCGCAACGTAGACAATCATCTCGTTACCCTGCTGTTCGACCTCGAACACCTGAATCGGGTGAGTTAAATTCAGGCCAGGCTGCGTCAGCCAGTTTCCGTCGCTAATTTTCATCGTTGGTTCCTTAGTTCTGTAATTCTTTCGTCGAAAAATCCTGCTGATTGCGGTGCGCACCGTGAGCCAGCTGACTCATGATTTCCGTCAGATACGGCGTTTTCAGGGTATAGAAGCGTTTGGCAATCACGGCACTCAACAGGTAACAAATAGCTGGGACAATCGTGAACAATGCGATAATGATGCTAATGGTGGCGCTGTTCTGGGTTTTCGCTGCGGCATCGTAACCGCCGCCCGCCAGCATCCAGCCGATCATCGCCCCGCCGAACGCCAGACCCAGCTTCAGCACGAACAGCGTGCCCGCGAAGCTGATCCCCGTCAGACGTTTTCCGTTACACCACTCGCCGTAATCAACGGTATCGGACATCATCACCCACTGGATTGGCGTCACGAGCTGATGCAGTACGCCAATCACGAAGATGAAGGCAAACATGGTGAGGTTGGCGTGCATCGGCACGAAGAACATTGCCAGACTGACGACCGCCAGCAGGGCGTTCGTCCACCAGAAGACGCTGACTTTGCATTTCCAGTCAGTCAGCGGTTTTGCCAGCGCAGAGCCGATAAGATTGCCGACGCAATAGGTGGTGAGGAAGGCGACAAACACTTCCGGGGTACCCAGAATCCAGGTGACGTAATACATCATCGCCCCGCCGCGTACGCAGACGGCCAGGATGTTGAGGATGGTCAGCAGGCCGACGATGCGCCATTGGTCGTTCTGCCAGATGTCGCGCAGGTCTTCACGCATTGAGTTGCTGCTCGGCGGCGCTTCCACACGTTCTTTGGTGGTGAAGAAGCAAAACGCCAGCATCAGGAACGCCACAACCGAGAGCACGGCAATCCCGCCCTGGAAGCCCAGCGCTTTATCTTCACCGCCAATCAGATTCACCAGCGGCATCATCAGCACGGTGGAGAGCATGCCGCCCGCCGTCGCCAGCACAAAGCGCCATGACTGCAGGGAGATACGCTGCGTTGGGTCATTGGTTATCACACCGCCCAGCGCGCAGTAGGGAATATTCACCACGGTATAAAGCAGGGTCAGCAGCGTGTAGGTGATTGCGGCATAAATCATTTTGCCGTGCAGGCTGAGATCCGGCGTGCTGTAGGCGAGCACACAGACCAGACCAAATGGCAGAGCGCCAAACAGCACCCACGGGCGGAATTTCCCCCAGCGCGAACGGGTGCGGTCGGCGAGCAGTCCCATGCAAGGGTCTGAGATAGCATCCAGCGCGCGAGCCAGTAAGAACATCGTGCCGACAAAACCGGCCGGGATACCAAAAATATCGGTATAGAAGAACATCATATATAACATAACGTTATCAAAGATGATGTGGCTGGCGGCATCGCCCATGCCGTAGCCAATCTTCTCTTTAACGGACAAAATCTCACTTTTCATTACGCATCCTTGTTAGCACTTTCACACGCACAGATACCGGTTACAGTTCTTGTAAACCATCCCTGTGAGCGCGGGTATTCCGATATCTCGTTATCAAATTACGATTCTTGTTTTCTGTGATCAGGGTAGCGTCTGAAAATGTGTCTAAGTGTAAGTAATGGATTTTGCGGGGATTTATTTGAAACTGGTCATGGTATAGCGAAACGGAAGTTAAAAAAGTGAGTGAGGGGGTGTGGAAACGTTTGGAAGTAGCTATAATGCGCCCCGCCTCCATGTAGCAATCGAGGCGCGGAAGATCGTCATCTCCGGTGAGGTGGCTGGACTTCAAATCCAGTTGGGGCCGCCAGCGGTCCCGGGCAGGTTCGACTCCTGTGATCTTCCGCCAAAGTTCCTCCTCACCCATCCGAGAAAGTCTTAAAAACCCTTTATTTTCAATCACCATTGTAGATTAATCATCCGTAGCAGTCCGACAAGATCTCCCTGAATCCATGAAAAATATGTATAGTGATGTGTATAGATTTTTTATACACATTTTTGGCTTATACACATGGCACTTACAGATATACAAATCAAACGAGCAAAGCCCCAAGACAAGCCATACACATTGAACGACGGGCAAGGCCTGTCATTGCTTATCAATCCCGATGGCTCGAAGGGCTGGCGTTTCCGTTTCCGCTTTGCCGGAAAAGCGCGGTTAATGTCATTTGGCAGCTACGACCTTGTGAGCCTAGCTGAAGCACGTGAGAAGCGTGAGACCGCTCGTAAGCAAGTTGCCAATGGCATTGACCCGGTTGAGGAACGCAAAGCCCAGAAACTGGTTCAGCAGCTCTCCACTGAAAACTCATTCGAAGCTATATGTCGAGAATGGCACGCCAACAAAGCTGACCGCTGGACAGTGGCCTATCGCGAAGAAATCATTAAGACATTTGAACAAGATGTGTTCCCGTTCATTGGTAAACGCCCTATCAGTGAAATCAAACCGTTAGAACTGCTTGAAGTATTGCGACGAATAGAGAAGCGTGGGGCACTTGAGAAAACACGTAAGGTGCGTCAGAGGTGCGGTGAGGTTTATCGCTATGCAATCATAACTGGCCGCGCTGAATACAATCCTGCGCCTGATTTAGCCATCGCTCTGGCTGTTCCTAAGCAAAAACATCATCCATTTCTATCTGCCGAAGAATTGCCTCATTTTATTCAGGATCTCGAAGCGTATACCGGTAGCATCATCACCAAAAATGCTACGAAGATAGTCATGCTGACTGGTGTAAGAACGCAGGAGATGCGCTTTGCTACGTGGGAAGAAGTAGACCTCGAAAAAGGTATATGGGAGATACCAGCGGAACGTATGAAAATGCGTAGGCCTCACATTGTTCCTTTATCTACTCAGGTAGTTGACCTTTTTAAACAGCTTAAACCTATTACCGGCCAATACCCTTACATCTTTATTGGCAGGAACAACCGTAGTAAGCCAATCTCTAAAGAAAGCGTTTCACAAGTGATTGAGTTACTGGGTTACAAAGGACGTGCTACAGGTCACGGTTTTCGCCATACCATGTCGACAATATTGCATGAACAGGGATTTGATAGTGCTTGGATTGAAATGCAATTAGCGCATGTTGATAAGAATAGTATTCGAGGAACCTATAATCATGCTCAGTATTTTGAAAAACGGAGAGAAATGATGCAGTGGTATTCCAATCACTTATACAGTCAATAACTATTCTTCAATGATTAATAGTTTATTCTAATAATATGCAAACTGATTCTTTATTTCTAGCTAAAGAGTTAGAACATGCTTCTTTTATTTAGATTATCTCTGAGTAAACGCAATTTGCATAATTAAATCAACTTTGTTAACATCAGTGGTGGTTGAATGGGTGGAATCGCCTATGTCAGAGTGCTCCCCTGAGATCTAAAGGAGTGAGGTCAGCTTAACAGCGACAATCGTTCTAGGTACGGCGCCGACACCCATTCCTCCAACTTTAGCCGAAGGATTTCCTCCTAGCTAATTCATGAAGAGAATAAAAACATTTTTCAAAGGATTTTACTTTTCCTTTATGTTTTATTTCAGTACATTCCATGATGAGTCGTATAACAGTTTCATGTCGCTCATAGAAAGTCACACGTACTGTTATAGACTCATACCACCTCACTCTTTCTTGACCACATTTTAGGCGCATGTTTTCTTTGGCACTTAATGTTGTAATAGTAAGCCCTTCTTTTTTTAAAAGCATACGCATGGCAACGGGCAATAATAGCAATGATTGGAATTTTGTATCATTTGGTCGGCTGAATCTTGTTATATGATTCCACCCCCGCCATGTTATACTTGCTATAAACAAATCAGGATTTTTTTTACTAAACACCTTCCACTGAAGATAATATTTTCTTGCGGAATCCAAAATGCCCTTGGATGATTTAGAAACATCTTTTATATTTATTTCTGGAACATCAAGAGGCACTTCTTTATTTCCCTTTATTACAGGAAGCTTCCTTAGCTCAGCCCACCGCCAACATAAATTTGAATAATCAGACTTACTTAAAAGATCAAATTTATTTCTAAAAAGAAAATTAACAGAGCCAGTTCTCTTGTTATAACAATCAGTTCTTAAATTCGCCCAGAATGCCAAAGGCTGTCCATTATTAAGCCTTGGTGGAATAACATTAATGATTACTACTGGTCCCGGATAAGACAACCATCGAGGCAAATGACTTTGAAGATAATCGGCTTTTAGATTTATAGAATAGTCACCCGTAGGGCATTTTTTAACATATCCAGTTTTTATCTGCGCAAAGATAATATCTCCTGTAGGTCCTGCATATGACGAGTTACGCCGTCTCTTAAGCATAATCAACGCGTCAATTCCATCATCATTATGTGCAGATATGATCTCTACCCCAGCCCCCCATAGCCCTTCAACAATCCATGTCACCCATGCAACTCCAAGCTGCCCTTGATGATTAATATCGATTGATTTCATTGTCATCGCCTTAAAGAATTATTATTCCGCATTCTTTGAATGCTTTTACTTATTGTATAACTCCATGAACTTTATTTATAGAAGCAAACCTCCACGCGCAATGCTCTCCCCGCCACGCCTGCCCGCTTAAGAGGTTGCTTTTAATGCAGGTGCATGAACCGGCTCAGGCCGCGCCGGTACTGGCGTGGTGGGGAAAATAAAATACGGGGATTTGCATGCAAAACCATGCACCTTATGGATGCATGGCTTTTTTCGGGAAAAATAGCGGAATTTTCGGGGATTTTTTTGCGTGCTACCGTGCGGCCAGTTCTGCAC
Source organism: Citrobacter sp. Cpo030 (assembly GCF_030333005.1). Classification (NCBI taxonomy): domain Bacteria; kingdom Pseudomonadati; phylum Pseudomonadota; class Gammaproteobacteria; order Enterobacterales; family Enterobacteriaceae; genus Citrobacter; species Citrobacter sp. Cpo030. Next base: position 338,693 of record NZ_JAOWGT010000074.1, read on the forward strand.
GTCGGCGGGTGTAAATCAGGTTCTGTGCCGGGGTGAATTTCTGGCGATTATCATCCCGCGAAGCCGCATCAGGCCTGAATCCGATGGCCGTTAAAATGTCGCTGTCCTGCGCGGAATAATTAATTTTTTCACCGGCGGCCAGCCACACCGACAGGGCTTCACGCAGATAATCAACCGAGTGCTGCATGGCGCTCTGTTTTACTGCGGGAAGCTGTTCGTGATATCCCATCAGCTCAGGTGCCAGCGTGGCGGCCAGCTCCGCGCCATGCTGCTGCATAAAGTCATGGAGCCGGTTGCGGATGCTGATGTGCTGCACCTCCTCATGTGAGCGGATATAGCGACCGGCGGCCTGATTAATCTCCCATTTTTTCACATCGATATTGTCGCGCAAATCCTGCACTCTGCGCGGGATTTGTTCGTCACCGGCAAGGAGCTGTTCACGGTATTCCCGTTCAAGGTCTGCCAGTTCGGCTTTACGTTTCAGCCAGGTATTTTTGTTCATCTGACAGGCCTCGAAGGCCTGCTGTATGGTCACAGTGGTCACGTGTCTCTCTCCTGATTAATGCCGGAACGGCGAGCTGTAGCAGCCCTGTACTTTACGCGGCGGCGATGGCGTCACCGGGGCGGGGTCGGTTTTCTCCGGTGCGGGACGTATCACACCGTCAACCGACTCGATGGTGCGGAAAGTGGCCGAGCATTCGATATTGGTACACTGGTGATAACGCTGTTTGACGTTTTCCGACAGATACCGGCTGGTACGGACGTGCGCGGTCTTTTTGCAGAACGGACAGTGAAACATAATTCAGCCCTCTGCCTGTTCGTGATCTTTTGCGGCCAGTTCAGCGGCAAGCTTCATCCGTCTGGCCGGGCTTCTTAACAGCGCCATATCAACCCCGGTTATGACCGGGCGATTCATGCCCGTTACGGACAGAACCGGCTCCTGCTCCATATCAAAATGATACAGGGCTGACTGCAGATTCAGGGCATCACCCAGCTCGCGGGTCACGGTCGCACGTGGCGAGGTTTCTCCGCTCATTTCCAGCGACCGTATACGCAACAGAAAGGCACGTAACAGTGCGGGGCTGATACCGGCTAACGCCTTCTTCCACTCGCTGTTGGCGTAAGTGGTGAACGCTTTTTCATGGGCGCTGATATAAGCCGTACCGGAGGAGCATGCGTCGAGCATGGCGAGGCCTTTGTCTTTCTCCAGCTCGGTAATCAGACCGGTGAACTCATCAGCCAGTTCGCGGCTGGCGATACGATTACTGTGTTCAGCTTTCAGTTCAGGAGTGAGGTTGCCGCGCAGAGTTCGAAAGCGGCTGCGCCAGTCCTGTTCGGCCTGTGCACTTTCACTGAGCGCGGTCTGTCGTTCCTGCTCACAACGCTGAATGGAAGCCTCAATGTCGCTGAGTTTACCCATGCTGGCCGTGTGTGCGTCTTTTGCTTCGTTAAGTGCGGTCAGCGCACCGGCAATACGTTGTTCCGCGCCTTCATCCTGTTTACTGATAACGGTCTGCATGGCTTTGATAATGAGTTCGGGTTTCATGTTCAGGCTCTCCGTGTGTTCAACCTGAAATGATTCTGACGCCTCCTGCACAACAACACGATTCATTACCGTTGTCAGAGTGCTGGCACAAACAGACCTTAAAAACCGGCTGGCCAGAGAAAGGTCGCAGGAAAACCTTACTCACCGTTTGTTTTTTTACTTATAACTATTCACCACTGTTCACCTTAAATAAAAAGATAAGTAATACAGTAAGTTAAAGGGTGAACAGTTGAAGGTCTGACTGTTCACCGTCTGTTCACCACTGTTCACCCTTCACTTTGTTCAGCCAGCCAGCTTCTTAGATTTTTTAGCGATTAAAAAATAGAAATGTATAAACAAAAGTAATCAGCAATGGGCCACCGGTTTGCCAACGTTTACCAAAAAACGGCCAACGTTTGCCACTGTATAAAAATCGCTCTGTTGTGTGGTGGAGTACTACAAAATGACTTGTTGCCCTGCGTAAAAATATTCACAAAATAGAGAGCTACCCGAAGCCGGACGGACACGACCGGCACTGTATGGACTTTGTGAGGTAGCCCGATGCACACCACTTTTTCTTCCCCGTCTTCTGCCCCTGCCGCCCCGCTGATGCCGGTTTCTGATACCGTTCACGAGCGCTTTATCCGTCTGCCCGAAGTGATGCATCTGTGCGGCCTGTCCCGCTCGACCATTTACGACCTCATCAGCCGGGAAGCCTTCCCGAAACAAATCTCCCTCGGTGGAAAAAATGTGGCGTGGGCGCAGTCTGAAATCACTGCATGGATGGCGGATCGCATTGCCGAGCGCAACCGGGGCTATGACGCATGATGATGACCGTTCAGCAAACAGCCCCTTTTTCTGGCTTGCTTCTTTTCGCCGTTTCCAGGTATAGTTTTCCCGCTGTCGCAAAATCGGCAGCCGGGATTTGCAGCCCGTGTAACTCAATGGCGACACCGGACGCGCCATGCGTCTTTTTTTACGTCGTAGCTCAGGCACACCCATTTTTCGGGCTGTGGTGTTTACACCGTGGCTCCTGTCAGATAATGGTGGTCCGGGCGGGGCAGCCTTCGGGCTGGCCGGTATCCATTGAGGCCGGTACTGCAAACCCCGTCCGGGCCACCACCCATGAGATTTGCAGCTCCGGTGGTGGCGATAACCGTTACTCAATGGAGGTTGCCCTTATGGCTACGACCCTCACCCCGTCACACCCGCAATTTGTCTTTGTGTTTGCCGCCGTTCGTCGCGCAGACCGTAAACCCCGTATTTGTATGCTCCGCACCGTTGCCGGTGATGAGCACGCCGCACGCCTTTCTCTCGTTCGCGATTACGTTCTCTCGTTCGCTGGCCGTCTGCCGGTTGCGGAGGTGCGCGCATGAGACACACCACCATTACCGCCCGCGACCTCGAATGTCTTGAGCATATGCGCAATGTCGGCCAGCTCGTCGGCGACCTGATGCAGGTGCAGGACTGCGCGACCGTTAGGCGTGACCCGGCGCAGCAGTTACAGCTCACCTCCGTGATTTACCTCATGACCACCCAGCTCGACGGCGTGGTCGAACGCTGCAATCAGCAGTGGCTGACCGGGGAGGGTAACGTATGAAAAAGCCATTGCCGCCGAGCTGGAGGGCTTCTACCTGCGCCAGCACGGCGAGGAAAAAGGCCGCCAGATTGCCTGTGCACTGCTGGAGGATTTAATGGAAGCCGGACCACTCAAAGCCGCGCCATCGCTGTCCTTTCTCGGGCTGGCCGTGATGGATGAGCTTTGCGCCCGTCATATCACGTCGCCGGTACTGCACTGAGGGAGAAAACAACGATGAAAATGAACGTAACGGACACCGTAAAACAGGCATGTGGCCACTGGCCGCGCATTCTCCCGGCGCTGGGTGTGAAGGTGATTAAAAACCGCCATCAGTCCTGCCCAGTGTGCGGCGGCTCTGACCGTTTCCGCTTTGACGATAAAGAAGGGCGCGGGACGTGGTTCTGCAATCAGTGTGGCGCAGGTGACGGGCTTAAGCTGGTAGAGAAAGTGTTTGGCGTGACCCCGTCAGTGGCTGCCGGAAAGATAAACGCCGTGACCGGCAACCTGCCGCCGGTTGCCCCGGAAGTGATTGCGGCCGCAGAGGCTGAAACGGAGGCCGACCGCAAAGCGGCGGCCGCGCTGGCCGTCAGGCTCATGGAGAAAACCCGACCGGCCACCGGCAATGCCTACCTCACCTGCAAGGGTTTCCCCGCTCTGGAATGTCTGACGCTCACCGCCATACATAAAACCGGCGGCGTGACGTTCCGCGACGGCGATGTGGTTGTCCCGCTGTATGATGATACCGGCGCACTGGTTAACCTTCAGCTTATTAGTTCTGACGGTCTCAAACGCACCCTGAAAGGCGGCCAGGTCAAAGGGGCATGTCATATCATCGAAGGACAGAAACAGACCGGAAAACGCCTGTGGATTGCGGAGGGTTATGCAACCGCGCTCACCGTGCATCATCTGACCGGGGAAACCGTCATGGTGGCGCTGTCCTCCGTAAACCTCCTTTCTCTGGCGAGCCTTGCCCGTCACAAATACCCGGCCTGTCAGATTGTCCTCGCAGCCGACCGCGACCTTAACGGCGACGGCCAGAAAAAAGCCGTCGCGGCCGCAGAAGCCTGTGAGGGTGTTGTTGCCCTGCCGCCAGTGTTCGGTGACTGGAATGATGCGTTTACGCAGCACGGCGAGGAAGCCACGCGGAAAGCCATTTATGACGCCATCCGGCCACCGGCGCAAAGTCCGTTTGATACCATGAGCGAGGCGGAATTTACCGCCATGAGCGCCAGCGACAAGGCTCTGCGGGTGCATGAGCATTACGGCGAAGCGCTGGCGGTGGATGCGAACGGCCAGCTCCTGTCCCGCTATGAAAACGGCATCTGGAAAAATATCCCTGCCGCCACTTTTTCACGAAATGTGGCTGACTTATTCCAGCGTCTGCGCGCCCCGTTCTCGTCCGGGAAAATTGCCTCGGTGGTGGAGACCCTGAAACTGATTATTCCGCAGCAGGATACACCGGCACGTCGTCTGATTGGCTTTCGCAACGGGGTACTCGATACCCAAAGCGGCGTATTCAGCCCGCACCATAAATCGCACTGGCTGCGCACGCTGTGTGATGTGGATTTTACCCCGCCGGTGGAAGGGGAAACGCTGGAGACTCACGCGCCGAACTTCTGGCGCTGGCTCGACCGTGCGGCCGGTAAAAATCCACAAAAACGCGACGTGATTCTGGCTGCGCTGTTTATGGTGCTGGCGAACCGTTACGACTGGCAGCTCTTTCTCGAAGTCACCGGTCCCGGCGGGAGCGGCAAAAGTATTCTGGCCGAAATCGCGACCCTACTCGCCGGGGAAGATAACGCCACGTCAGCCGATATCGACACACTGGAAGACCCGCGCAAGCGTGCCTCCCTGATTGGCTTCTCGCTTATCCGTCTGCCAGACCAGGAAAAATGGAGCGGTGACGGCGCAGGACTCAAGGCCATCACCGGCGGCGATGCAGTTTCAGTTGACCCGAAATACCAGAATCCGTACTCAACGCATATTCCGGCGGTGATTCTGGCCGTGAACAATAACCCGATGCGCTTCACCGACCGCAGCGGCGGCGTCTCCCGTCGCCGGGTGATTATTCATTTCCCGGAGCAGATTGCCCCGGAGGAACGCGACCCGCAGCTCAGGGATAAAATTGCACGCGAGCTGGCCGTCATCGTGCGCCAGCTTATGCAGAAATTCAGCGACCCGATGGCAGCGCGCGGACTGCTCCAGTCACAGCAGAACTCCGACGAGGCGCTCAGCATTAAGCGCGATGCTGACCCGACATTTGATTTTTGCGGCTATCTGGAAATGCTCCCACAGACCAACGGGATGTTTATGGGGAATGCCAGTATCATCCCGCGTAATTACCGTAAATACCTCTATCACGCGTATCTGGCCTATATGGAGGCTAACGGGTACAGGAACGTGCTCAGCCTGAAAATGTTCGGGCTGGGGCTACCCATGATGCTGAAAGAGTACGGCCTGAATTATGAGAAGCGACACACCAAGCAGGGGATACAAACCAACCTGTCGCTGAAAGAGGAAAGCTACGGCGACTGGCTGCCGAAGTGCGACGACCCCGCAGCAACATAACCTCACTCAGACCGGCAACAGCCGGTCTTTTCCTTTCTGGCTATTGCCACAAGGTGAACAATCCACTGTTCACCCTTCACCGTTTATTCACCCTTTATCACTATGAAATTATTAATAAAAAACCAGAGGTGAACAGTAAAACCTGAAAAAACTTTTTTATCACCCCGCGCATCGCCCGACTGGACAGATCCAGAACGAGCAAAAATCACAAAGGTGAAGAGTCGACTGTTCACTCTTCACCAACTCATCACCACCTAACCACATGATATAAAATGATAAATAACCGAGGTGAACAGTGTGAACAGTTAAATGCAAAAAAACTTTTTCTCAGCTCTTGGATAAAAGAAAATTAATTCACATCAATAGCTTTCCTCTTGAATCCTCTTGAGGTTTATGAGAGCGTAACAGAGCCAAACCTAGCATTTTATGGGTTAATAGCCCATCGGGCCATGAGTCATGGTTTCGCCTAGTATTTTAGCTATGCCCGTCGTTCAGTTCGCTGAGCGGCGGCTGGGGGCCACCGATCAGCGAACTGATCGACGTGCTCAAGTAGGTTTGGCTCTTTTAGTCCTCTACCATCAAGGTGCATAAGGATATTCTCGATGCTGACTCAGCTAAAAAAAAATGGTACTGAGGTATCTAGAGCAACCGCGTTATTTTCATCATTCGTTGAAAAGAACAAAGTAAAATGTCCTGGTAATGTAAAAAAATTCGTCTTTCTGTGTGGTGCTAACAAAAACAATGGAGAACCATCAGCAAGACGATTGGAATTAATAAATTTTTCTGAAAGGTATTTGAATAACTGTCACTTTTTTCTTGCTGAACTAGTTTTCAAAGAATTAAGCACCGATGAAGAATCATTATCTGATAATTTATTAGATATCGAAGCTGACTTATCTAAATTAGCTGATCATATTATCATTGTTTTAGAAAGTTATTCATCTTTCACGGAACTTGGTGCATTCGCATACAGCAAGCAATTACGCAAGAAATTAATAATAGTTAACAATACAAAATTTATAAATGAGAAATCATTTATAAATATGGGACCAATAAAGGCTATTACTCAGCAATCACAACAATCTGGTCATTTCTTACATTATAAAATGACAGAAGGTATTGAAAGTATAGAGCGCTCTGATGGGATTGGCGAAATATTCGACCCCCTATATGATATTCTTTCTAAGAACGACAGAGCAATTTCAAGAACTTTAAAAAAGAAGAGTTAGATCCTTCCAGTAACTTCAATAAAGACTCAGTACGATTTATTCATGACGTAATTTTTGTATGTGGTCCTTTGCAACTTAATGAACTCATCGAAATAATCACAAAAATATTTGGTACAGAAAGCCATTACAAAAAAAATCTTCTAAAGCACCTTGGTATTCTAATAGCTATTAGAATAATATCATGCACAAATGGGATTTATTATTCTTTGTATAAAGAATATTATTTTAAATATGACTTTGACATTGACAACATATCATCAATGTTTAAAGTTTTTTTCCTCAAGAACAAGCCAGAAAGGATGAGGGTATATGAGAATATATAGCCTAATTGATTCTCAGACATTGATGACTAAGGGATTTGCTTCTGAAGTAATGCGATCACCTGAGCCGCCAAAAAAATGGGATATAGCTAAGAAAAAAGGAGGTATGAGAACAATTTATCACCCGTCATCAAAAGTTAAATTAATTCAATATTGGTTAATGAATAATGTTTTTTCGAAGCTCCCAATGCATAATGCTGCATATGCATTTGTTAAAAACCGATCAATAAAAAGCAATGCTTTATTACATGCCGAATCAAAGAATAAGTATTATGTGAAAATAGATCTCAAAGATTTTTTCCCTTCAATAAAATTTACTGATTTTGAGTACGCATTCACTCGTTATCGAGATCGCATTGAATTTACTACAGAATATGATAAGGAGTTACTACAACTTATAAAAACGATCTGCTTTATATCAGATAGCACTCTCCCTATCGGGTTTCCTACATCTCCATTAATTGCAAACTTTGTGGCAAGAGAACTTGATGAAAAACTGACGCAAAAACTAAATGCAATTGATAAACTTAATGCCACTTATACCCGATATGCTGATGATATTATTGTCTCTACAAATATGAAAGGGGCTAGCAAATTAATTCTGGATTGTTTTAAAAGAACAATGAAAGAGATTGGTCCAGACTTTAAAATTAACATTAAAAAATTTAAGATTTGTAGTGCTTCGGGAGGAAGTATAGTAGTTACCGGATTGAAAGTTTGCCACGATTTTCATATTACATTACATAGATCAATGAAAGATAAAATAAGATTGCATCTTTCTCTTTTATCAAAGGGCATATTAAAAGATGAAGATCATAATAAACTTTCTGGTTATATTGCTTATGCAAAAGATATAGACCCTCATTTTTATACAAAACTGAACAGAAAATATTTTCAAGAAATAAAATGGATTCAGAATCTCCACAACAAAGTTGAATAAACTTTATATTTTGGATGCAACCCAATAACTTCATTGATTAAATTGGGAACAATATAGGCTTTTCAGGATGACCTACACTCTAGAGAATGTGTATACAAAAGTGTATAAGTTATTTTAAAATCTATATAAAATACAGCAAAATCAATGCATTGGCGGCATTTTACCACTCCTGTGATCTTCCGCCAAAATTCTTATCTTGTTTGTTTACTAACATATTTTGTCCTATATAATCTCATCTTATATACTAGTGAATATAAAGAAGTTTTCGTTTATATATTTACGTTATTATGTCAATAAATTTGATAGGACTATAATTTATGGCTTTCTCACAGTTAACTATTAGACAAATAATTCAAAAAGTAAGCGAAGGTGAAATCAGAATCCCTGCATTCCAAAGAGATTTTGTATGGGAACCTGATCGAGTCCAATTTCTCATGGATAGCATATATAAAGGATATCCGATAGGTACAGTATTATTCTGGCGAAGCAGGGAAAAACTATCTTTTGACCGTGATCTTGGTCCTTTTACACTTCCAGAACCTAAGAAACAATATCCAATTGATTATGTTCTTGACGGACAACAAAGGATTACATCGATATTCTCAACATTTCAAACAGAATTACTGAAGAACAAAAGTAAAAACTGGGTGCCTATATATTTTGATCTTGATGCTCCAGAAAATGCTCAAGATTCACAATTTATTGCAACAGATGACGAATGCGTTCCAGAAAACTATATCCCCCTAAATATAATTTTTGACGTAGTGGAATATGGGAAATATTCAAGAAAACTTACGAATGAAGAGCATATAAAAAAATTAGATGAACTTCAAACCAAATTTAAAGAAGCAAGTATACCTGTCGAAACAGTAGAAACAGAAGAACATTCAAAGATTGCTATAATATTTGAAAGAATAAATCGCAATGGTATTCCACTAAATACATATCAACTTCTTTCTGCTTGGACTTGGAGTAGTGAATTCGATCTTAGAGCCAAATTTGAAGAACTTTCAAATAAACTTGATGATGTTGAGTATGGTGATCTAGGAGATGAGGAAGATTTATTAATTAAATGCTGTGCCGCGGCGATGAAAGAAGATAGTTCATCCCACGCTATTGTTGAGTTAAAAGGTGATGAGGTTAGGAATAATTTTCTTTCTTTCCAAAATGGTCTCTTAGGTGCGATTGACTTCTTAAGACGAGACTGTGGAGTAGTATCCTTAAAAGTACTGCCATATAAATCGATGCTCATCCCATTAACACGTTTTTTTATGACTAACAATGCTGCTGGATTTCATCCAAACGCAACTCAACGGCACTTATTAAAAAAATGGTTCTGGCATACTTGTTTTTCTCGAAAATATTCAAATAGCGTGGATTCTGCTGTTTCGCAAGATATTTCTGCAATGGTTGAATTACGCAAAGATAAATATGAAAAAATAGAACGTAAGAAATTTGAAGTTACTGATGAATTTTTCCTCGAGAATGCTTTCTCAGTTACCTCTGTTAATACAAAAACATTCATATTGTTATTAGCAAAAAAGAGACCTAAATCCTTTTTATCGGGTGCTGATGTAGATCTTGATGATGTGCTTACCTCATGCAATAAAACTGAGTTTCATCATATATTCCCCGACAATTATCTTAAAACAAAATGTGGGGTTGATGAAAGAATCAAGAGGTTCTGTCTTGCTAATTTCGCTTTTCTTTCTCAGAAAGATAACCGTTCAATTAAAGATAAATCTCCAATTGATTATCAAAACCAAATTCAAAAACTTCTGAAAGACAGCATCTTTCAGCATTCCCTTATCCCTACGAATGGTTTAGAAATGAATTATTCTGATTTTCTTAAAGCAAGGGTTCAGCTATTGAAAGAAACCGCTAACAGTTTAATAGACGGAACATTGGTAATGACTCCAACTTACTGATAGTGTTTTATGTTCAGATAATGCCCGATGACCTTGTCATGCAGCTCCAGCGATTTTGAGAACGACAGTGACTTCCGTCCCAGCCTTGCCAGATGTTGTCTCAGATTCAGGTTATGTCGCTCAATGCGCTGAGTGTAACGCTTGCTGATAACGTGCAGCTTTCCCTTCAGGCGTGATTCATAAAGCGGCCAGCCATCCGTCATCCATACCACCACATCAAAGACCGACAGCAGCTCCAGAAGACGCTCCAGTGTGGCCAGAGTACGCTCACCANNGACGTGTGCCACCACCGTCCTGCGCATCCTGTCATAGGCGTAAAATAACCAGCGCTGACGTGATTTAGCCCCGACGTAGCCCCAC